>NZ_CP045876.1 GCF_020541245.1 Candidatus Annandia pinicola
GAAATTTGATCAGCAATTTTATCCGGATGTCCTTCTGAAACAGATTCAGATGTAAATAAAGTTTTTATCATTTTTTTCTCATAAAATTAAAATTTAATTTAATTAAAATATTATTTTAATTAAATTTATTAAAAAATATAATTTAATATTAAATTATATCTATACATATTTATAATATAATTTAATTATCATTAAAAAAAATTTAAATTTATTATTTTAATAAATTTATAATATTTTTAATATAATTTATATAATATTTATTATTTTAACTAAAAAAATAAGGATTTTTAATGATATGTTAACAAATTCAAAATTTGCTAATATTATTAGAATTTTAAGTATAGATACAATTCAAAGTGTTAAATCGGGTCATCCTGGAACTCCTATGGGAATGGCTGATATTGCAGAAGTTTTATGGTGTAATTATATGAATCATAGTCCTTCTAATCCAAATTGGATAAATAGAGATAGATTTGTTTTATCTAATGGTCACGGTTCAATGTTAATATATAGTATACTACACTTAACTGGATATGATTTATCGATTGAAGATATTAAAAAATTTCGTCAATTACATTCTAAAACCCCTGGACATCCTGAATATGGTTGTACTCCGGGAATAGAAGTAACAACTGGACCTTTAGGTCAGGGTATAGCTAATGCAGTTGGTTTTGCTATAGCTGAAAAAACCTTATCATCACAATTTAATAAACATAATTATAAAATTATAGATCACTATACTTATGTATTTGCTGGTGATGGTTGTATGATGGAAGGAATTTCTCATGAAGCATGTTCTTTAGCTGGTAAATTAAAATTAAAAAAATTAATTGTTTTCTATGATAATAATAAAATATCTATTGATGGAAATACTGAAGGATGGTTTGTTGATGATACATGTAAAAGATTTAAATCTTATAATTGGAATGTAATAAATAATGTTAATGGTCATAATCACGAAGAAATTTTTAATGCAATTAAAAAAGCTAAATCTAATAATAATAATAAACCTTCTTTAATAATTTGTAATACAATTATTGGGTTTGGTTCTCCTAATAAATCTGGAAAAAATGAAATACATGGAGCTCCTTTAGGAGAAAAAGAAGTATTATTAACTAGAAAAAAATTAAAATGGAAATATGATCCATTTGTTATTCCAAATGAAATTTATAAAAAATGGAATGCTATAAATATAGGTAAAATAAAAGAAAAAGAATGGAAAAATAAATTTAAAAAATATAAAAAAAAATACCCTGATTTAGCTATTGAATTTTTACGTAGAATTAAAGGTAAGTTACCTAATAATTGGAATTATATTTTTAAAAAAAAAATTTTTAATTTACAAAATTTTCCTCAAAATATTGCTAGTAGACAAGCTTCATATAAAATAATAGAATTAATAAATGATATTTTACCTGAATATATTGGTGGTTCTGCTGATTTAGCAGCAAGTAATTTAACTATATGTCCAAAATCTAAACCTATAAATAAATATAAAAATGGAAATTATATACATTATGGGGTTCGTGAATTTGGTATGACTGCTATTGCAAATGGTATATCTTTATATAAAGGATTTATAGTTTCTACAGCATCTTTTTTAACTTTTTTAGATTATGCTAAAAATGCTGTTAGAATGGCATCTTTAATGAAAATACGTCAAATTTTAATTTATACACATGATTCTATTGGTTTAGGTGAAGATGGACCTACACATCAACCTATTGAACAATTATCAAGTTTACGTAATATTCCCAATATAAGTGTTTGGCGCCCTTGCGATCAGGTTGAAACAGCAATATCATGGAAATGTGCAATTGAAAAAAAAAATGGACCTACTGCTCTAATACTTTCTAGGCAAAATTTAATTCAACAAAAAAGAAATAAAAAACAATTATCTAATATATATCGAGGTGGTTATATATTAAAAGAATCTCATAATAAACCAGAAATAATATTAATATCTACTGGTTCTGAAGTAGATTTAGCAGTAAAAGTTTATGATGAATTATTAAATTTAAATTATAGAACAAGATTAATATCTATGCCATCAAGTGATGTTTTTGATAAACAAAATATATATTATAAAAAAAAATTATTACCTAACAGTTCTAAACTAATTGTTTCTATTGAAGCATCTAATACAAATTATTGGTTAAAATATACAGGCTTAAGTGGTTTAAGAATAGGAATTGATTGTTTTGGTGAATCAGCTCCTGCAGATAAATTATTTTCATTTTTTTGTTTTAATGTAAAAAGTATTATAAAAAAAATAAAATTAAAATTAAATGTTTTTTATAAATAAATTATATGTATATATATTATTATTAATATATATGCATATATTAATAAAGGTATTAAATAAATAATGTTAAATATAAAAAATATAAATATTAAAAATAAAAAAGTTTTAATAAGAACTGATCTAAATGTACCCATTTTTAATAAAAAAATTGTATCAGACGTTCGTATTTTAGCTGCATTACCTACTATTAAACTAGCTATTAAAAAAAATGCAATTGTTATTATTATGTCCCATTTAGGACGCCCTAAAGAAAATTCATATGATAATAAATATTCTTTAAAATATGTATCTAATTATTTACAAAATAAAATTAAAAATATTAAAGTTTTATTAATTAAAAAATATATAAATGGTTTTAATTTTAAATCTGGAAATTTATATATTTTAGAAAATGTAAGATTTAATAAAGGTGAAAAAAAAAATAGTTTATTATTATCAAAAAAATATGCTTCATTATGTGATATATTTGTAATGGATGCATTTGGTTCTTCACATAGAAAACAATCATCTACTTATGGTATTTCCTTATTTGCTAAAATATCTTGTTTTGGATTATTATTAATTTCAGAAATAAATACTTTAAAAAATTATTTAAATAAACCTAAAAGACCAATGACTGTTATTCTTGGGGGTTCTAAAATATCAACTAAATTTAATATATTAGAATATTTAATAAAAATATCAGATAATATTATTGTAGGTGGTGGTATTGCAAATAATTTTATAGCAATTAATAATAATATAGGAAAATCTTTATATGAAAAAGAATATATAGAAAAATCAAAAAAATTTTTAAAAAGTAATAAAATATTAATTCCAGAAGACGTTTATATAGGAAAATCATTATTATTTAATGAAAAATCTACAAAAAAAAAAATAAAAAAAATATATGATAATGAAATAATTTTAGATTTTGGGATTAAAACAATAATTAACATAATTAAAATATTAATAAGTTCTAATACTATTTTATGGAATGGTCCAATTGGAATGTTTGAATTATTTAATTTTAGAAAAGGAACTAGAATAATTTCAAAAACTATTTCTATTTTAAAATCTTTTTCTATAATAGGTGGTGGTGATACAATTTCAGCAATTGATATGTTTGATGATAAAAAAAATTTTTCTTATATATCTACAGGGGGAGGAGCTTTTTTAAAATTTTTAGAAGGTAAAGAATTACCAATTGTAAGGTTAATTAATAATATTGAAATAATTTTAAAAAAAATATAATTTATAAAAATATTTAATAATAAATTATTAAGGATTATAAAAAATGATTAAAGATTTAAGTTATTTTAAAACATATATTTTAGATTATTTATATTTAAAAAGATTATTTTATTTATTTAAAAAAAATAAAAATAATATAAATTTAATAAAATTTGATAATATTTATAAAATAAATGATATTACAAAAACTATTTTAAATATAAAAAAATTTACTATAATAAAATTATTAATTGATGATTCAAAATTTATAATAAATAATAAATTTAGAAATGAAAATTATATTAAAGAATTAATTTATTTAAAATATATAAATATAATTATAAAAAAAAAACCAATATTATTAAATATCAATCAATGTTCTAAAAATAATTTTTTTTTAATAAATAATTTTTTAAAGATAATAAATTTAAATAAAATAAATAAAAAAAAATCTTTATTTTCTATATATACATTAAATTTATCTATATATTTTTTAGAAAATAATATAAAAAAAATTATTAGATATGTAGTTATAATGTTTAAACTTGGTATTATATTAGAAATAAAATTAAATTTTAAAATTAAAAAAAAAAAATTTAATATTTTTTTTTTAGATAATAATTTAAAAAAAATAATTTATATTTGTAAAAAAATAAGTAAAGTAAATAAAAATTTTATAATATCAATAAAATTTAATAGTAATTATAAAATTTATACATCGATAAATGAAATAACAATATTTAAATTATTAAAAAAAATATTAATTATAAAAAATATTTTTTCAAAAAAAATACCAAATTTTTTACCTTTAGAATAATTTAATATTAATATTATTAATATACTAAAATTATAAATAATATATTTTATTATATAATTTAAAAATAATTTTTTAAAATAATTTAAAAATATTATTTAATATTAAAATATGTTATATAATATTTAATAACTCATAATTTATTATTTTTATTTTTTTTTTAAAACTTAAAATAGTAATATTAGATTTTATTATTGAAAATAAACCAACAGTAATTACTCCTGGTAATGAATTTATTTTTTTTTCTAATTTAATAGAATTTTTAACACGCATATTATATATATCTATTATAATATTACCATTTTCAGTTATAATATTTTTACGATATTTAGGAATTCCACCAATTTTTATTAATTGTTTTTCAATAAAATATTTAGATGAAGGTATAATTTCTATTGGTAAAGGAAAATTACCTAAAATATTGATTTTTTTTGTACAATCTAAAATACATATAAATTTATCTGAATTTATAGATATTATTTTTTCTTTTGTTAATGCTGATCCACCTCCTTTAATCATTTGCATTTTTTTGTTTATTTCATCTGAACTATCTATATAAATATCAGTTTTTTTTGTCATATTTAAATTAAATATTGGAATATTTAATTTTTTTAATTTTAAAGTAGAATTTTTAGAACTAGATATAGCAGCTTTAATAATATTTTTAAATATATAAATAGAATTTATAAAATAATTTAAAGTAGATCCACTGCCTATCCCTATAATAATGTTTTCTTTAATATAATTTAAAGCATATAAACATGAAGATTTTTTTAGTTTTTCTTTTTTCATAATTTTATAATATTAAATAATATATTATTTAATATTTATTTATAAATTTATTTATAATTTTATTTAAAATTAAAAATCTTTAATTTTAAAAAAACAATAATTGTTATTATATATTCTTATTATATCTGTTTTTTTTATTTTTTTATTTAATACAGCTTGTATCCATATAATATCATTATTTAATTTTACTATATATAAAATATTACCAATTATTTTCCAATTTTTTTTTATTTTAAATTCTAAATATTTTTCGTTACCATTTATATTTTTTGATATACCTATTAAAAAATATAATAATTTTTTATTTGTTTTTAAAATTTGAGTTTTTGTTATAATTTCTTGACCATTATAACATCCTTTATTAAAACTTATGCCATTAAAATTATTTAAGTTTAATGATTGGGGTAAGAATTTTTTTGAATTTTTAATATTTATATTAGGAATCCCAAATTTAATATCTAAAGATAACCATTGATTATTGTTAATGTAAATTAATTTATTAATTATATAATTTTTAATTTTATTACTTTTTTTTTTATTTACAATTATAAAAAATCTTATAATAGAATCATTTAATTTTATTAATATATATATTTTATCTATAATTATAATTTCATTAATATTTAATTTTTTATTAAAAAAATTATTTAATAAATTTATAGTTTTATTTCCTATAATACCAAAAATAATATTTTTATAATCTAATTCTATATTAACTTCTAAAAATATAGAATATTTTTTAAGTATTTTTAAATGATATTTAACTATATTTTTTCTTTCTATTAAAATATAATGATTTTTTTTATATTTAAATACTTTTATAGAACTAATTACTTTTCCTTTATAATTACAATGAGCACATGTCATACATTTATTATTTAATTTATTAATATCTAATGTTAATTGATTTTGTAAATATTTTTTACTATCATTACCATAAACGTGAATTAAAGACCAATCATTAAGATACATCCATGTATTATAAATATTTTTTGAATATAAAATATTATTTAAATAATTTATTTTATTCATAAATTTTATTAGATAATTAATAATTTATAAAAAAATTATTATATAATAATAAATATTTTTATTAAATAATAATATAAATTTATTATAAATTTAATATATTTTTTATATTAAATATTATATTTTTTTTAATGATTAAAAAAACTAATTTTATGTTAGAAATATATTATACAAAAAATAATCTAAAAAAATATATTAATTATTATAAATTAATTAAAAATATATTTAAATATAAAATAAAAAATAAATATTTAAAAAATATTAAAAGTACTTTTAATAATATTAAAATTTATAATAATTTTAAAGAAATTAATGATATAAAAAAAAATAAAAAAAAACTAAAGTTTATTATTAAAAGTATAAATAAAATATATCATAATATAAATAAAGTAAAATATTTATATAAAATTTATAAAATAAATAAAAATAAATTATATGATATTAAGTTATCTTCTATATTAAAAAAAATAAAATTTAAAATAAAAAAAATAGAATTTAATTGTGTTTTTTTAAATAAATATGATATTTTAAATTGTTATTTAAATTTACAATCAGGGGTTGGTGGATTAGATTCCCAAGATTTTTCTAGTATGTTAATGAAAATGTATATAAAATGGTCTATAAATCAAGGTTTTAAAATTAATATATTAGAAACTTCATATGGTGATTTAATTGGTATAAAATCAACAACTATTAATATAATAGGTAAATATGCTTTTGGTTTATTGAAAAATGAAAATGGAATACATCGTTTAATAAGAAAAAGTCCTTTTAATGCAAATAAAAAAAGACATACTTCATTTAGTTCTGTTTTTGTTTATCCAGAAACAATTAATAGTAATAATATTAATTTAAATATTAAAGATTTAAAAATAGAAGTATATAAATCATCTGGTTCTGGGGGACAACATGTTAATAAAACAGAATCAGCTGTACGTATAACACATATTCCTACTGGAATTAAAACACAATGTCAATCTTATAGATCACAACATCAAAATAAAAGTATTGCAATTAAAAAAATAATAAATAAATTACATCAAATAAATATTAATAAAAAAAAAATAAAAAATTATAAAATTAAAATAGGTTGGGGAAATCAAATAAGATCTTATATATTAGATAATTCTTTAATTAAAGACTTAAGAACAGGAATAGAAAAAAATAATGTAAATAGTATTTTAAATGGAAATGGTTTAAATTATTT
This sequence comes from Candidatus Annandia pinicola, assembly GCF_020541245.1. Taxonomy (NCBI): domain Bacteria; kingdom Pseudomonadati; phylum Pseudomonadota; class Gammaproteobacteria; order Enterobacterales; family Enterobacteriaceae; genus Candidatus Annandia; species Candidatus Annandia pinicola. Next base: position 7,360 of record NZ_CP045876.1, read on the forward strand.
TATAAAATCTAATTTAAAATTATAATTATAAGGAATAAATTTATTAAAAATGAATGAAAATAATTATAATTTCTTAAAAAATAAAGAAATAAAAAACAGATTAGAAAAATTAAAAATATTAAAAAAAAATAAAATAGCTTTTCCTAATAATTTTAAAAGAAATTATATTTCTAATATTTTACATAAAAAATATAATAAATATAATAGAAAATATTTAAAAAATCTTAATTTAAAAGTAAGAATTACTGGAAGAATGATAAATTGTAGACATATGGGAAAATCATCTTTTATAAAATTACAAGATATGTTTGGTAGTATACAAATATATATTTCTAAAAAACATATTAATGAAAATATTTTTAAATATTTTAAAACCTGGGATTTAGGAGATATATTAGGAGTTATAGGAATATTATTTAAAACTAATAGCGGTGAATTATCAATATATTGTAATAAAATTTATTTATTAACTAAATCATTAAGACCATTACCTGATAAATTTCATGGATTAAATAATAAAGAAATTAAATATAGACAAAGATATTTAGATTTAATAAAAAATAAAAAAACAATAAATGTATTTAAGATAAGACATAAAATTATATTTGAAATTAGAAAATATATGATATCACATAATTTTATAGAAGTAGAAACTCCTATTATGCAATTAATACCAGGAGGTGCTTCTGCAAAACCGTTTATAACATATCATAATAGTTTAAATCAAAAAATGTATTTAAGGGTTTCTCCTGAATTATATTTAAAACGTTTAGTAGTTGGAGGTTTAGAAAGGGTATTTGAAATAGGAAAAAATTTTCGTAATGAAGGTATATCATCTAAACATAATCCTGAATTTACTATGTTAGAATTATATATAGCTTATTTTAATTATAAGGATTTAATTAAATTTACTAAAAATATGTTATATATTTTAATAAAAAAAATTGTTAAAAATAGTGAAATTAAAATAAAAAATAATATAATAAACTTTAATCATTTTTATGAAATGACAATGAAAGAATCAATTATAAAATATAATAATAATATAAAACTTAAAGATTTATCAAATTTATATAATTTAAATTGTATTATAGATAAATTAAAAATTAAAAAAAAAGAAAACTTTTCTATAGGAAGTTTAATATATGAAATTTTTAAAAATACTGTAGAAAAAAAATTAATACAACCAACATTTATAACTGAATATCCTATTGAAATTTCTCCTTTATCTAGATGTAATGATAATAGTAATAATGTTGCTGATAGATTTGAATTATTCATAAATGGACAAGAAATTGGTAATGGTTTTTCAGAATTAAATGATTCTCAAGATCAAAAAAAAAGATTTAAAAGTCAATATAAATTAGATAAACTTAATTTTAGTAAAAATAATATATATGATAAAGATTATATTATTGCACTAGAACATGGTCTTCCTCCAACTTCTGGATTAGGTATAGGTATTGATCGTTTAATAATGTTATTTACTAATAAATCTACAATAAAAGATGTAATATTATTTCCAACTTTAAAAATTATATAATTTAATTTTATTAATATATATTTTTATAAAAACATTATTTAAATTTTTTTAAATAATTATTAAAAATATAAGGAATATAAATGTCTATTTTATTACAAAAATTTGAATTAAATATATATAATGTTATATATAATTACGTAATAAAAAGCTATAAGGGTCCATTTTGGTTTTATAATGCAAATATTATTAAAAATAAAATAATGAAATTAAAAAAATTTGATATTATAAGATTTGCTCAAAAATCATGTTCTAATATTAATATTTTAAAATTAATAAAAAAATATAATGTACAAATTGATGCAGTTTCTTATGGAGAAATAGAAAGAGCTTTAGAATCTGGATTTGATATAAATAAAATTATATTTACATCCGATATTTTTGATTACTATTCATTAAAAAAAATAATTAAACATAAAATAACAGTTAATATAGGTTCTATAGATATGTTACATCAATTAGGTAAATTATCTCCTGGTCATAAAATTTGGATAAGAATAAATCCTGGTTTTGGTCATGGACATAATAAAAAAACTAATACTGGGGGTGAAAATAGTAAACATGGAATTTGGTATAATAGTATATTATTACATGACATAATAAAAAAATATAATTTTAAATTAAAAGGAATACATATGCATATAGGTTCTGGAGTAGATTATAAACATCTACAAAATGTATGCTACTCAATGATGAATCAAATAACATATAAAAACAAAAATATTTTATTTATTTCAGCAGGTGGGGGGTTATCAATACCTTATAAAAAAAAAGAAAAAACTATTGATATTAAACATTATTTTAATTTATGGAATAATGTTAGAAATAAAATTTCTAATTATTTAGGTCATAAAATACAATTAGAAATAGAACCAGGAAGATTTTTAACTGCTGAATCAGGAATGTTAGTAACTCAAATTAAATCAGTAAAGTATATAAAAAATAAATATTTTGTTTTAATAGATGCTGGTTTTAATGATTTATTAAGGCCTGTAATGTATGGTAGTTATCATAAAATTTCTATTATAGATTATAATGGAAATCATATTTCTAAAAATAATTTTAAAATTCCTACTGTAATAGGAGGTCCTTTATGTGAATCTGGAGATATATTTACTCAAAAATCTAATGGTGAAATTAAAATAAGATTTTTACCAAAAGTATTTCCTGGAGATTATTTAATATTTCATGATACTGGGGCTTATGGTGCTTCAATGTCATCTAATTATAACAGCAGGCCATTAATACCTGAAATATTATTTTATAGAAATGAATTAAAAATTATTAGAAAAAAACAAAGAATGAATGATTTATTAAAATTAGAAAAATAAAAATATTTTATTTAATATTTTTTTATTAAAAAATTTAAAACTCCCCCGACTGGATTCGAACCAGTGACATACGGATTAACAGTCCGCCGTTCTACCACTGAACTACAGGGGAATAATTATATTAAATAATTACTATATTAAAAAATATATTATTTAATGTTTATAGTCAACATTTTAATTAAAAATAAAAATAAAATATTTAATAATCATATAAAAATTTAAATATACTAAAATTTTAATATTTTGTAAAGTATTTTTTTTAAATAAAAAAAAATAATATCATGAAAAATTATCATATAATTATTTTCTTAATGGGACCAACTAGTGTTGGTAAAACATCTTTAGCAATAAAATTATATAAAAAACTTAATGTTGATATTATAAGCGTAGATTCTGCTATGATATATAAATATATGAATATTGGTACAGCAAAACCAACTTATAATGAATTAAAAAAAACTCCTCATTATTTAATTAATATTAAAAAACCTACAGAATATTATTCTGTTGCAAAATTTATTAAAGATGTAAAAATAAGAATAAAAAAAACTATAAAAAAAAAAAAGATACCATTATTAGTAGGTGGTAGTATGTTATATTACAAATTATTATTAAATGGATTTAGTTATTTACCAAAAAGAAATATTAAAATTAGAAACTATATAAATTATTTATCTTACAATATAGGTTATAATAAATTATATAAATATTTATGTTATATTGATCCAATTTATAGTAAATTAATACATCCTAATGACAAAAATAGAATAATTAGATCAATTGAAGTTTTTTTAATATCTAAAAAAAATATGACATATTATAAAAATATAAAAAATAAAAAATTACCTTATAAAGTTATTCAATTTGCTATAATACCGCGTTTAAGAGAAATATTATATAATAATATTACTATACGTTTTAAAAAAATGATAAAATTAGGTTTAGAAAAAGAAGCTTATAAAATATTTAAAAATCCTAATTTTAATATAATGTTACCATCTTCTAAATGTATAGGATATAATCAATTATATTCTTATTTTTTAAAAAAAATAACTTATGAAGAAATGATATATAAAAGTATATGTTCTACAAGAAGACTAGTAAAAAAACAATTATCTTATTTAAGAAATTGGAAATATAAAGTTAATTATATGTATAATTATAATAATAAAAATAATATAAAAATAATTATAAATAAAATAAAAAAATATATTTAATAATTTAAAAAAAAATACAAATATATTATTTAAATAATATTTATAAATATTAAAATAATATTATAAAAAAAATATATAAAATATTATATTATTATTAAATTATATTAAAATTAATTATAAATATTTTAAACATTTATTAATTAAAAATATATAATAGCCTATAAAAAAATAAATGTTGATATATATTAATATATAAAATTTAAAATTTAAATTATTAATTATATTATATAAAATACAATAAATTATTTTTTTAATAAAAATAATTTTATATAAAATATTTTTATTAAATAAATAATATTTAACCTTAAATGATAATTTAAAATAAATTAAAAATTATTAATTATATTAAATATATATTTTTATATTTAATAATATAATATAAATTATATTATTTATAAAAATCAAAAATTTAATTAAAATAAATTAATTTATTAATTATAATTAGATAAAATTGTTATATTTTATATTATCATTAATATTATAATTTTATTAAGATTTATTTTTTATAAAATAATATAAATAAAATTTAATGGTTAATTTTTATGTATGAAATAGTATTTGGAATACATGTAATAGAATCTATAATAAAAAATAATATTTCTATAATAAAAAAAATTATTATTAAAAATAATCAAAATAATAGATTAAAATTATTACAAAATAAATTAAAGATTAATGGTATTAAAATACATTATGCAAATAAAAATTACTTAGATAAATTATCTAAAAGTAAAAAAAATCAAGGTGTTATAGCTTATATAAAAGAATATAAAAATAAATACAATGAAAAAAATATAAGTAAAATTATTAAATGTAATACTAATAATAATATATTTTTAATTTTAAATAACATTCAAGATCCTCGAAATTTAGGTGCATGTTTACGAACTGCTGCTTCTATAGGTATAAGTGCTGTTATTATTACAAAAAATAAATCTGCAAGTATCACACCTTTAGTAAGAAAAATTTCATGTGGAGCAATTGATAAAATTCCAATTATTATTGTAAATAATTTATTAAATACTATAAAAAAATTTAAAAAAAATAATATAAATATTATAGGATTGGATGAAAAATCTAAAAATATAATATATAAAACTAAAATTTTATTACCTATTGCTATAATTTTAGGTTCAGAAGGTAATGGTATAAATAAAACAATTAAAAAAGAATGTGATTTTTTAGTTTCTATTCCAACTTTACCTACCATGAGTTCTTTAAATGTTTCTGTAGCAACAGGAGTGTGTTTATTTGAAATAACAAGACAAAATAAATATATTTAATTTATATATATAAGGATATATAATGCGTAATTATGAAATAGTAATTATATTTTGTACTGAAGTAGTTAATAAAATACATGATATAGTTAAATTATATAAAAAAATAATTAATAAAGATAATGGTAAAATACATAGAATTGAATATTGGGGGTTACGTAAATTAGCATATCCAATAAAAAGAATTAATCATGCTTATTATATGTTGATTAATATAGAAGTTACTAAAAAAATAATAAATAATTTAAGATATGAATTTAAATTAAATAATATTATTATAAGAAATTTAATTATTAGAAAAAAAAAACCTTGTATTGGTGATTCATTTATTTTAAGAAAATCAAAAAAAAAATTAAAAAAAAATAAAAAAAAAATATAATATTTAACTTTAATAAGGTTATTATGAAATCATATATTAATCGTAAAAAATTTTGTAAATTTACTATTAAAAAAACTAATGAAATAGATTATAAAGATTTAGAAACATTAAAAAAATATATTACTGATATAGGAAAAATTATACCAAGCAGAATAACAGGTACTAAGGCTAAATATCAAAGAAAATTATCTTTAGCAATAAAAAGAGCTAGGTATTTATCTTTAATACCATATACAGATAGACATTAATAAATTAAAATAAAATTTATCAGTACAAAGGATGAATTGTATGAAAACTATTTTAGTTAAAAATATAATTGAAAAAAAAAATAAAGATTATAATATAATTCATGTAAAATCAGGATATGCTCGTAATTTTTTAATACCTTATAATAAAGTAAAAAAATGTGATATTTTTAATAATAAAAAAACTAAAAAAACTATTTTAACAAAAAAAAATTATATAAAAAATAATATTAAAAAAAAATATTTTAATTTATGTACAATAAAAAAAGAATATATTATAAATACAAAATCAAAAATATATGTAAAAAAAAAATCAGTATTACCTAATTATAATATGATTATGAAAGCATTTAAAAAAAATAATATTTTAAAATTTAATAAAAAAAAAATAAAAATTTCTAAAAAAATATTATTTAATAATATGTTAAATAATATTGTTTTATTTCCAAATAAATATTTAAAATCAATTTTATTATTATATTCTAAAAAAAATAAAATAATTAAAAATTATTAAATAATACGTAAGCCGGGTTCTGTTTTAACAGTCATATATCTAGATTATTAATTACTTAATAATTCAAGCAGCTTACCAAGGATATAAAACGGGTAAAAATCCTTATTTAGCCTTGCTCCAAATGGAGTTTACATAGCCATATTTGTTACCAAATATGCGGTGTGCTCTTACCACGCCTTTTCACCTTTACTATAATTTAATAAAAAATTATATTATAATTATAGAAGTATTTTTTCTTTTGCACTAGTCGTTAGTTTATATTAACTACCCAGAAGTTATCTGGCATCTTTACCCTATGGAGCCCGGACTTTCCTCTATTATTATATTATAAACTATAATAGCGACTGTTCAATTATTTAATTTTTTTTAATTATAAATATTTTATTTTAGAATTATAATAATATTTATATAATAATAAAATATTAAAGAAATATAATATTTTAAAACTATAATAATATTTTTTATTTATTTTTTTTTAATAAATTATATTAATAATTTTAAAATAAATATTAATAAAAGTAAAGTATTTTAATAAAAAAAAATAAATAATAAAATTTTTATTAAATTATTAATTATTAAATATAAAAAAATATAATATTTAATAATATAATAATTTTAATTTTTATATTAATAATTTAAATAATTTAATATTTTATATATTAAATAAAAAATAAAACTAATAAAAAAAATGAATATTAATAATATTCCATCTGGAATAAAAATACCTGAAGAATTATATGTAATTATAGAAATATCATCTTATTCAACACCAATAAAATATGAAATAGATAAAAAAACAGGAATGTTATTTGTTGATAGATTTATACCAACTTCTATGTTTTATCCATGTAATTATGGCTATATTAACAATACTTTATCATTAGATGGTGATCCTTTAGATGCTTTAGTAATAACACCATTTTCATTAAAATCTAGATCTGTTATACTTACTAAACCTGTTGGTATGATTAATTTAATTGACGAAAAAGGTGAAGATAATAAAATAATAACTGTTCCTCATAATAAAATTAGTAATGAATATGATAATATTAATAATATAAATGATATTTCATTAAAATTACGTAATCAAATATTGCATTTCTTTGAACATTATAAAGATTTAGAAAAAGAAAAATGGATAAAATTTAAAGGATGGTCAAATTCTAAGGATTCTAAAATAGAAATAATTAAATCTTGTGATCGTTTTAAAAAAAATAAAAATTTATTATAATATTAATAATAATAAATTTAAAAAAAATATATATTTTTAAACAATATATTATTATCTTATATACAAATTACATATTATTTTTTTTTTTTTTTTTTTATGTAATTTTAAAATATTTGGTGTTAAAATATTTTTTCTAAGATAATAATATTCAATATATATATAAGATCCAATTTTTAACCAATTATATTTTTCTAAAATAAATATTAATTTTTCTATTAAAAATATATCTGAAGAAAAAAAAGGTGGGTCAATAAAAATTATATCTTGTGGTTTTCCAAAATGCATTAACCAATTTAAAGTATCATTATAAATAATTTGAACATTTTTTAGTTTTAATAAATCTATATTTTTTTTAAGTTTTTTTATAGTATTATAATTTTTTTCTATAAAAATTATTTTTTTAGCACCATGTGATAAAGATTCTATTCCCAAAACACCACTACCAGCAAAACAATCTAAGCAAATTGAATTTTTAATATTATATCTTAACCAATTAAATAATATTTTTCTTATAAAATTAGTAGTTGGTCTCATCTGATTATTATAATTATCTAATAATAATTTACGTTTATAAAATTTTCCGCTAATAATATTAATTTTATTTTTATTCATTTTTTTAAACTTTACATTTTTAAATAATATATTTTTATTATTTAATTTAATAATAAAAATTATATATTTAAAAATTATAATTAAATAATTAAATGACAATAAAAAAAATATGAAAAATAGATTATATAAAATTATTAATAAAGATATAATTTATAAATTAAAAAAAACTTTTATTAAAATCATAAATAATATAAAATATTTTTTTAAAATAATATTTAAATATAAAAATAATGATCAAATATTATTAAATTTAAAAAAAAAATTATTAAAATATGATATTGGTTTAAATACTACAGAATATATATTAAATAAAATTAAAAAAAATCATAATGAAAATAATTTAAATAATATCGAATTATTAAATAAAATATTAAATATTATTATGTCAGAAATGTTAAAAAAACTAGAACAACCTTTAATAATAAATTATAATAAAAAACCATTTGTAATTTTAATTGTTGGTGTTAATGGTGTAGGAAAAACTACTACTGTAGCAAAATTAGCTAATAAATATAAAAAAAAGGGTAAAAAAGTTATGTTAGCTGCAGCAGATACATTTAGATCATCTGCTATCACACAACTTAAAACATGGGGTAAAAAAATAAATACACCAGTTATATCAAGAAGAATTAAATCAGATGCAGCTTCTGTTGTTTTTGATTCTTTAAAAGCAGCAAATTCAAAAAGAATTGACATATTAATTATTGATACTTCAGGAATAATGCATAATAAAAATTTTTTAATGAGAAATTTAATTAAAATAATAAATATAGTAAAAAAAATAAACAATAATGAACCTGATGAAACTATATTAATTATAGATTCAAATAATGGACAAAATTCAATAAAACAAATTGAAACTTTTAGAAAATCTATTAAAATTTCTAGTTTAATTATTAACAAAATAGATAATATTTCAAAAGGTGGTATTATTTTTCCTATATCTCATAAATTTAATATTCCTATTAGATATATAGGTGTAGGTGATAAAATAGAAGATATTAAATCTTTTAAATCAGAAAATTTTGTTAAATATTTACTTTTAAATTTAAAAGAAACATTAAAAGTAAAATAAAAAAAAGTATATATATATTATGATTTATAAATTTTAAAATTTTAACCATGTTTTAATACCATCTAAAATCATTTGTATAGATAATGTTATTAAAATTAAACCTACTAATTTTTCTAAAGCATTAATCCCTTTATTACCTAAGAAAAAAAGTATTATATCTGATAGCATTAATATAATAAATGTTATACTCCATGATATAAATAAAGAAAAAATCAAATGTAGTATATGATGATTACATTTATTTGATAATATTATTAACGTAGCTAATAAAGAAGGTCCAGCAACTAAAGGAATAGCTAAAGGTACTAAAAATGGCTCATCATAAATTAATTCATTATTTTTATCATAATTTGGAAACATCATTTTTAAAGATATAAAAAATAAAATTAATCCACCAGATATAGATATAGTTTCAGGTTTTAAATTAAGTAGATTAAGAATTTTTTGACCTATAAATAAAAATAAAACCATTAATAATAAAGCAATAAACATTTCTCTAATTAAAATAATTTTTCTTCTTATTGGTTTAAAATTTTTTAATAAAGATATAAATACAGGTAAATTACCAATAGGATCCATTATTAAAAGCATTAAAAATGTTTCTGATACTATTTTTTTCATATTAAATTCCTATATAAACTATTTAATAAATTTATATAATTTATAATAATTATCATATTGTAAATTATAATAAATTATTTTAATATACTAAAATATAATATAAAAAAAAATAAATAAGGTTTAAATATGAAATGCGTAGGTTTTATAGGATGGAGAGGTATGGTTGGATCTGTATTAATTGATAGAATGATATATAAAGGTAATTTCGATACAATTATTCCTTATTTTTTTTCTACATCTCAAGAAGGAAAAAAAGGACCTATATTATCTAAAAACCAAAATACTAATCATCTATATAACGCTTATAATATTAATATTTTAAAAGAAATGAATATTATAATAACTTGTCAAGGAAGTAAATATACTAAAGAAATATATAAAAAACTAAGAAAAAATAAATGGGGGGGGTATTGGATAGATGCTTCGTCTTATTTAAGAATGAAAAAAAATTCTATTATATGTTTAGATCCAGTTAATAAAGATATAATTTATAAAGGATTAAATAAAGGTATTAAAGATTTTATTGGTGGTAATTGTACAGTTAGTTTAATGTTAATGGCATTATCAGGACTATTTAAAAAAAAATTGATAGATTGGATATCTGTATCTACTTATCAAGCGGCTTCTGGAAGTGGTTCTAAAAATATGTGTGAATTATTAAAACAAATGGGGGTTATTTATAATAATATAAAAAATGAATTAAAAGATACTAATTATAAAATTTTAGAAATAGAAAAAAAAATAAAAAATATTTCTTTATCAAATATAATGCCAATATATAATTTTAAATCTGTATTAGCTGGAAGCTTAATTCCATGGATTGATAAAAAAATGAATAATGGACAAAGTCGTGAAGAATGGAAAGGTCAATCAGAAACTAATAAAATATTATCTAATAAAAAAAAAATTATTATAGATGGATTATGTGTTAGAATTGGAACTCTTCGTTGTCATAGTCAATCATTAACTATAAAAATGAATAAAAACATTTCTATTCAAGAAATAAAAAAAATAATATTGAAAAATAATAAATGGATTAAAATTATACCAAATACATATAGTGAAACTATAAATAAACTAACACCTATAAATGTATCAGGAACATTAAATATACTAATAGGTCGTTTACGTAAAATGAATATTGGTTCAAAATATATTTCTGCATTTACAGTAGGTGATCAATTATTATGGGGTGCTGCAGAACCAATTAGAAGAATGTTAAAAATTATAGTATCAAATACTTAATATTTTATTTTTTTTTAAATATTTATAATAATTATTTAAAAATTAATAAAAAGAATGTTTTCCTTTTTTATGATTAGTATAATCTAAAACTCCATTAATTTCAGGAAATATTTTTTTTAGTTTTTTTTCGATTCCTTCTTTTAAAGTAAAGTTTGCCATAGAACATCCATTACAACTTCCTTTAAATTCTAATATTACATACTTATCTTTATTTATATCTATAAAATTTACATAACCATTATGTTTTTGTAACTGAGGATTAATTATTTTATTTAAAGTATTAATTATTTGATCTTTTAATTTTTTTTTTTTTTTTATTTTTTTTTTTGAATTTGGAGCATGTAAAATTAATTGTAATTCAAATTCGTTCTTTATAACATCTATTTTAGAGTTTTTAAAATAAATTACATCATCTTTGTTTAAACATACATAAATTTTTTTATATTTTATTTTAACAATATTATTATAATTATTATTTTTATCATAGTATGTAATACCACATTCTGCTATTATTGTTCCAGGATTTTTTATAAATAAAAATATTTTATTATCTTTTTTTTTTTTATGTAAAATATATTCAAAATATTTAATAGCATTTTTTGTTATATTAATCATAATTTCCTTTTATAAATTTATATTATATTAATTTATTTTTTTTTATTATTAATTTTTTTAATAATAAATATTATATTTTAATAAATATTTACTTATAATTTCTTTATTTTTTTATAAAAAGGTATTATATGAAATCAAAATTTATATTTTATATTATAAAAAAAATGTTTAAAATTCAATTAAATAAATATATTTATAATAAAATAAAAGTAAAACTAAAAAAAAAATCTTATGAAATTATTATCGGAAATATGTTATTAAAAAGTAATATAATTGATTTAAAAAAAATAAAAAAAAAAAATATTTTATTAATTATCACTAATAAAAAAATATATAATCTATATATAAATTATGTTTTTAATTTTTTTAAAAAAAAAAAAATAAAATATAATTTTTTTATTGTAAAAGATGGTGAATATTATAAAAATATGGATACAGTTAATAATATTTTAAATCATTTATTATCTAATAATTATGATAAAAATACTATTTTAGTATCTTTAGGTGGTGGTGTTATTGGAGATATAACAGGTTTTGTTGCATCTATTTATCAAAGAGGTATTAAATTTATGCAAATACCAACTACTTTATTATCACAAATAGATGCTTCAATAGGTGGTAAAACAGGAATTAATCATAAAATTGGTAAAAATATGATTGGAACATTTTATCAACCAATAAAAGTTTTAACAGATACATTTTTTTTAAAAACATTATCTAAAAAAGAATTAAAATCAGGTTTGGTTGAAGCTATTAAATATGGTATTATTTTAGATAAAAAATTCTTTTTTTGGATAGAAAATAATATTTATGATTTAATTAACATTAATAAAAAAAAAATTTTATATTGTATCAATCGTTGTTGTAAAATAAAATCTTATGTTGTTAAATGTGATGAAAAAGAAAGTAACATTAGATTATTATTAAATCTTGGTCATACATATGGACATGCTATAGAAGCATTTACTAAATATAGTAAATGGTCTCATGGTGAATCAGTAGCTTCTGGAATAATAATGTCATGTTTTACTTCGGAATCATTAAATATGTTTAAAAAAGAAAATACAAAAAGAATTATTAATTTATTTAAAATATTAGATTTAAATATTAAAGGACCAATTAATATGAATCCAATTGATTATATAAAATATATGATAATTGATAAAAAAACAACATCAAATAAAATAAAATTAATATTACCAACTGATATTGGAAAGTCTATTATTTTAAATAACGTTTCTATAAAAACTATAACAAATTCTATAAATGAACTAAAAAAATATAAATATTAATTTTTTTATTTAAATTATTTATAGAAATATATTTTAAATATTTTAAAAATAAAAAGGTAAAAATGAAAAAATTCTTATTAGTCCCATCAATATTATCTGCTGATTTTGCTAATTTAGGTCTTGAAATTACAAGAGTATTATTAGCTGGTTATGATTTAATACATTTTGATGTTATGGATAATCATTATGTTCCTAATCTTAGTATGAGCCCAATAATATTGGATTCAATTATAAAATATGGTATTAAACCATCATATATAGATGTACATTTAATGGTTAATCCAGCTGAAAAATTAATAGATATATTTGCAAAAAAAAGAGTTAATTGTATTAATTTTCATCCTGAAACAACATCAAATATATCAAAATCATTATCTTTAATAAAAAGTTATAATTGCAAAGCTGGATTAGTTATTAATCCTAATGATTCAATTGATTTTTTATATAATTTTATAAATAAATTAGATGTAATTGTAATTATGTTAGTTAATCCTGGTTTTAGTAATCAAAAATTAATACCTAATACAATTAAAAAAATAATTAAAATAAAAAAAATAATAATAGAAAGCGGGTGTAATGTTTCGATTGAAGTAGATGGAGGAATAACTATTGATAATATTAATAAAATAGCTAAATCTGGGGCAGATATTTTTGTAATTGGTTCTACTATATTTAATAGTAAAAATTACTTAAAAACAATTAAAAAAATACGTAATAAATTAATTAATATATAAGAATTAAAAATTAATTATTTATATAAAAAAACTATAAATTTGTATGAAAAAAAAAATTATATTTAGTGCAATGCAACCTTCAGGAATAATAACATTAGGTAATTATATAGGAGCATTAAAAAACTGGCAAACAATACAAAATAAATATAATTGTATATATTGTATTGCTGATATGCATGCTCTTACAGTTAAAATTAATCCAAAATTATTAAAAAAAATAATTTTGGATAATGTTGCTTTATATTTATCATGTAATATAAATCCTAAAAAAAGCATTATTTTTATTCAATCTCATGTTAAGTACCATTCACAATTATGTTGGATTTTAAATTGTTTTACATATTTAGGTGAATTAACCCGTATGACTCAATTTAAAAAAAAAATTAAAAATATTTTTAATGAAATAAATTTAGGATTATTAAGTTACCCAATATTAATGGCATCTGATATTTTATTATATCAAACAAAAATAGTACCAGTTGGTAAAGATCAAATACAACATTTAGAATTAAGTAAAAAAATTGCTAAAAGATTTAATAAAATTTATGGTAAAAATATATTTAATATACCAGAACCATTATTAAATAATGGTAATAAAATTATGTCATTATCTAATCCTAAAAAAAAAATGTCTAAATCTGATAAAAATTTAAATAGTTTTATTAGTTTGTTAGATGATCCTAAAAATATAGCTAAAAAAATTAAAAGATCTTTAACTGATATAGATATTCCCCCTAAAATCTATTATGATATTAAAAATAAACCTGGAATTTCTAATTTATTATTAATATTATCAAATTTAACTGGAAAAAAAATTTCTGTTATAGAAAAAGAATTTAAAAATAAAGATTACTCTTGTTTAAAAATAGATGTTATTAATTGTATTACAGATACATTAAATGATATACAACATAAATTCTATTTGTATCGTAATAATGAAGATTTTTTAAAACAGGTTTTAACATATGGATCTAAAAAAGCTTCTCAATATGCTAAAAAAACTATTATAAAAGTATACAATACAATTGGTTTATATCATTTATAGTTTACTTATTATATTTATTATGTTTAGTAAAAAATGTTAATAATATACTCATAAAAAAAACAATTAAATAAAGTATATTTGAAGTATATAAAGTTAAATAAGTATTATTAGAAGATAATAAAAAATTACTTGCATTAAATGTAATGAAGCTACCTGTAGTTCCTGAAATTAAAGTTAAATTTACAAATTTTATAGAAGGTATTTTAGTTTGCATAGCACTTAAAGTAATAATTATTGTATATATAGCACTTGAAAAAAAACCTATAAAAATCATTATAAAACTTAATAAATTAAAATTATTACATTGTAAGAATATAAATATAAATAAAGAAGACATTCCAGTTAAAAATATTAATATTTTTTGTAAATCTAAAATTTTATTTATATAACTAAAAAACCACATACCTAACATATAAAAAAACCAAAATATACTTGCTATTTTATTTTCATTAAGAGAATCAATTTTTATAAAATTTTTAACATAAGTAGGAATCCAACTAATAAACATAGATTGAGCTGAAATATAAAATAAAGACAATAAAAATAATAAAATATTTTCTAATTTTAAAGATTCTTTTTCTTTATAATTATTTTTTATTTTACTTTCTAAATTATTGAAATCAGTTATTAAAGTTAAACAAAAAATAATAAAATATACTAAACTAACTAATAAATAAATCCAAAAAAAATCAATTTTTTTAAAAATTAAAAACCCTGATATCATTGGAAATATTATACCAGAAACACTAAAAAAAGAATCAGTAATAAGCATATAAAAACCACGTTGTTTGCCTTCATAAATATTTGCTATTAAAAAAGTACCTATAGATAAGGATAAACCTCCAACAAATCCCATTAAAAAAATAAATAAAGAAAATATTTCTATAATTTTATTATTAAAAAACAAAATTATCATTGAAATAATTACTAAAAAAAAACTAAATATTATTTTGTTTTTTATAAAAACATTTTTTTTAATATAAGTATTTACTATCATAGCAACTAGAATACCTAAATTTAAAAATGCAAAATGTAAACTCATATTACTTAAAGATACTTTAAAATATATAGAAAGATTACCAATTATATTTCCAGTTATTACAGCTAATGCTCCAGTAAAAGAATATAATAAAAAACTAATAATAGTTAATTTTTTAATATTTAAATTAATCATAACAACCTCTTTTTTAAGTTTATAAAATAATTTATTTTTTTTTATTGATAAATATAAAAATATAGTTAAATATTATAATATAAAAATAATATTTTAAATAAAAAAATTATTGTATAATAATTTTATTATTTTTTTTAATATTATTATATAATTTATTTAGGATTTTTTTTATGGTTACTATTAATCAATTAGTAAAAAAATCAAGATCTAAAAAAATTATAAAAAGTAAAGCAGCTGCATTAGAATCTTCACCCCAAAAAAGAGGTGTATGTATTAAAGTATATACTACCACTCCTAAAAAACCTAATTCTGCATTACGTAAAGTATGTCGTGTTCGTTTAACAAATGGTATGGAAGTAACATCTTATATTGGAGGAGAAGGTCATAATTTACAAGAACATTCTGTAGTATTAATAAGAGGTGGCAGAGTAAAAGATTTGCCAGGTGTAAGATATCATACTATAAGAGGAGCTTTAGATTGTGATGGAGTTAAAAATAGAAAAAAATCTAGATCAAAATATGGTGTAAAGAAAGTAAAAAATGAATCTAATGATAAAAATAATAATAAAAACAATAAAAAAAAAATTAATAATAATAAAAAAAAAAACGATAAAAATAAAAATAATAATAATAGTAAATTAAAATAGGAGCATAAATGTCAAGACGTCGTTTATTTAAAAAACATAAAATAATTCCTGATCCTAAATTTGGATCTGAAATATTATCTAAATTTATTAATTTATTAATGTTAAAGGGTAAAAAAACAATAGCAGAAAAAACAGTATATAAAGCATTAAAAATTTTATCTGAACGTGTTGGTGAAAATGAAATAGATTCGTTTATAATGTCATTAAATAATATAAAACCTATTATAGAAGTAAAATCTAGAAGAATAGGAGGATCTACATATCAAATCCCTACAGAAATAAAATCATTTCGTAGAAATACATTAGCTATGCGTTGGATAATTAATGCTGCAAGAAAAAGAAAAGATAAATATATGTATTTAAAATTAGCTAATGAATTATATGATGCTAAATATAATAAGGGTTTAGCTGCAAAAAAAAAAGAGGAAATACATCGTTTAGCTGAATCTAACAAAGCATTTGCTCATTATAAATGGTAATCTAGATTTTTATTATTATTAAAAAAAAAAGAGGAAAAAAAATGTCACGTACAACACCTATTTCAAATTACCGTAATATTGGTATAAGTGCTCATATAGATGCTGGTAAAACTACTACTACTGAAAGAATTTTATTTTATACTGGAGTTAATTATAAGATTGGTGAAGTACATGACGGTGCAGCAACTATGGATTGGATGGCTCAAGAACAAGAAAGGGGAATTACTATTACTTCAGCAGCTACTACAACATTTTGGTCTGGAATGAATAATCAATTTAAACCACATAAAATTAATATAATTGATACTCCAGGACATGTAGATTTTACTATTGAAGTAGAAAGATCAATGAGAGTTTTAGATGGTGTTGTTATGTTATATTGTGCTGTTGGTGGTGTTCAACCTCAATCAGAAACAGTATGGCGTCAAGCTAATAAATATAAAGTTCCTAGAATTGCATTTATTAATAAAATGGATCGTATAGGTTCTAATTTTTTAAAAGTGATTGATCAAATGAAAAATAAATTGTATGCATGTCCAGTTCCAATTCAATTACCTATTGGATCAGAAAATAATTTTGTTGGTGTTATTGATTTAATAAAAATGAAAGCTATTTATTGGGATGATAAAAATAATGGTATTTATTTTAAATATTGTGATATTCCTAAAAATATGTTAAAAGAATCAAAAAGATGGAATAAAAAATTAATAGAAAGTGCATTAGAAGATAATGAATATTTAATGGAAAAATATTTAGATGGAATTGATATTTCTGAAAAAGAAATAAAATTAGAATTAAGAAATCTTGTATTAAAAAATAAAATTATGATAGTTACATGCGGATCTTCTTTTAGAAATAAAGGAGTTCAAGCCATGTTAGATGCAATTATTGATTATTTACCATCACCAAAAGATAAAATTTGTAATAAAAATATTTATTTTAATAAAAGTAAAAAAAAAAATAATAAAAATAAAGAACCTTTTTCTGCTTTAGCTTTTAAAATATCTAATGATTCATTTGTAGGAAACTTAACTTTTTTTAGAGTTTATTCTGGTATGATAAAAACTGGAGATATAATCTTAAATTCAGTAAAAAAACAAAAAGAAAGATTAGGAAGAATAGTACAAATGCATGCAAATAAAAGAGAAGAAATTAAAGAAGTACATTCTGGTGATATAGCAGCAGCTATAGGTTTAAAAAATGTTACAACAGGGGATACTTTATGTGATCCTGATAATAATATAATTTTAGAAAAAATAGATTTTCCAGAACCAGTAATTTCCGTTGCTTTAGAACCAAAAACTAAAATTGATCAAGAAAAAATGGGAATGTCTTTATCAAAATTGGCTAAAGAAGATCCTTCTTTTAAATTTTGTACTGATTTAGAATCTAATCAAACAATTATTTCTGGAATGGGGGAATTACATTTAGAAATTATTGTAGATCGTATGAAAAGAGAATTTAATGTTGAAGCTAATATAGGAAAACCTCAAGTTGCTTATAGAGAAACAATAAAAGAAAAAGTTATTAATGTTGAAGGAAAATATATTAGACAATCTGGTGGTAGAGGACAATATGGACATGTAGTAATTGATTTATCTCCATTAAAAAATAGTAAATCAAATTATTTATTCATTAATGATATTAAAGGTGGTGTTATACCTAATGAATATATATTAGCAATTAATAAAGGAATTCAGGAACAATTAAAATCTGGACCATTAGCAGGTTATCCAGTGGTAAACATATTAGTTAGATTACATTTTGGTTCTTACCATGATGTAGATTCATCTGAATTAGCTTTTAAATTTGCAGCTTCTATGGCTTTTAGAGATGCTTTTAAAAAAGCTTGTCCTGTTTTATTAGAACCTATTATGAAAGTTGAAATAATTACTCCAGAAAGTTATATGGGAGAAGTTATTGGTGATTTAAATAGAAGAAGGGGAATGATAGAAGGAATGGAAAGTAATTTAATGGATAAAATAATTACATCTAATGTACCTTTATCAGAAATGTTTAATTATTCAACTGATTTAAGATCAAAAACTCAAGGTAGAGCATTATATTCTATGGAATTTTTAAAATATAGTGAAACTCCTAATTTAATTTCAGAAAAAATTATTAAATTACGTGGTAAAAAAAATATTTAAGATTAATAATTGTTATATTATAAAAAATAAGGAAATTATGTCTAAAGAAAAATTTCAAAGAATTAAACCACATATTAATGTTGGTACTATAGGTCATGTAGATCATGGAAAAACAACTTTAACAGCAGCTATAACTACAGTACTATCTAAAATTCATGGTGGTTCTGCTAAAGCTTTTGAACAAATAGATAATGCTCCTGAAGAAAAAGCTCGTGGTATAACTATTAATACTTCTCATGTAGAATATAATACTAGTAAACGTCACTATGCTCATGTAGATTGTCCTGGACATGCAGATTATGTTAAAAATATGATAACAGGGGCTGCTCAAATGGATGGAGCTATTTTAGTAGTTGCTGCTACAGATGGGCCTATGCCTCAAACAAGAGAACATATATTATTAGGAAGACAAGTTGGGGTTCCTTATATAATGGTATTTTTAAATAAATGTGATATGGTTGATGATGAAGAATTATTAGAATTAGTAGAAATGGAAGTTCGTGATTTACTTACACAATATGAGTTTCCTGGTAATAAAATACCAATAGTAAGAGGGTCTGCTTTAAAAGCTTTAGAAGGTGATCCAAAATGGGAACAAAAAATTGTAGAATTAGCAAATCATTTAGATAATTATATACCAGAACCTAAAAGAGATATTGATAAACCATTTTTATTACCTATTGAAGATGTTTTTTCAATATCTGGAAGAGGAACAGTAGTTACTGGTCGTGTTGAAAGAGGATCTATCAAAATTGGAGAAGAAATTTCTATTATTGGAATAAAACCAACTACAAAAACAATATGTACTGGTGTAGAAATGTTTAGAAAATTATTAGATGAAGGAAGAGCTGGTGAAAATATTGGAGTTTTATTAAGAGGTACTAAAAGAGAAGAAATAGAAAGAGGACAGGTGTTAGCTAAACCAAATACTATTAAACCTCATACTAAATTTGAAGCAGAAGTATATATATTATCTAAAGAAGAAGGGGGTCGTCATACTCCATTTTTTAAAGGATATCGTCCACAATTTTATTTTAGAACAACAGATGTTACAGGTTTAATTGAATTACCTAAAGGCGTTGAAATGGTAATGCCTGGAGATAATATAAAAATGAATGTTGTATTGATACATCCTATAGCTATGGAAGATGGTTTAAGATTTGCAATTAGAGAAGGTGGACATACTGTAGGGGCTGGTATTGTATCTAAAATAATTGAATAAAAATATGAATTTAAAATATAAATTTTATAAAAAAAATAGGGCATTTTTAAAAAATGCCCTAATTATTAATAATTTATATTTATTTTTAAAAAAAAAAAAATTTTTTTTTATAATAATAATTTTTTTTTTATTATTAATAAATAATTTTTTTTATACAACTATTAAATATTATAAACATATAATAATTAATATTATATTATTAATTAATTTAAGCTATTTTTTTTATTTGAATTATAACAATAAAAGTATTTTAAAAAAATATTTAATTATTATAATAGATGAAATTTGTAATATTAATTGGATAAATTATAAAAAAATTATTATAATATTTATATATACTATTTTAATTATATTATTTACATCTTTTTTTATATTTATTATAGATTATATTATAATATATATTATTTCATTTTTAATAAAAATTAAATACTAAGTAATTGTATAATTAAATTTTATATAATAAAATAAGTGATAATATGTCTAAAAAAATTAAATCTTATATTAAATTACAAATTTTAGCTGGTATGGCTAATCCAAGTCCACCAGTAGGTCCTGCTTTAGGACAACAAGGTGTTAATATTGCACAATTTTGTAATCTTTTTAATGAAAAAACAAAAGATTTCGAAAAAAAAATGCCTATTCCTGTTATTATAACAGTTTATTATGATAAATCTTTTGATTTTATAATAAAAACACCACCAGCTTCTATTTTATTAAAAAAAGCAGCTAAAATTAAAAGTGGGGCAAATAAACCAAAAAAAGATAAAATAGGAAATATTACTTATAAACAAATTAAAAAAATAGCCTTAATTAAATCTAAAGATATGAATAGTTTAAATTTAAAATCTCAAATAAAATCTATTAAAGGAACAGCTATTTCTATGGGTTTAACTATAATAGATGATTAATAAATTAAAAAAACTATATGAATAAATTAAGTAAAAAATCAAATAAAAAATATTATAAATTTAATAAAAATAAAACATATAAATTTGATTATGCTATTGATATATTAAAAAAAAATACGATTTCTAGTTTCTTAGAAAGTGTAGATGTATCTATAAATTTAAATATTGATAAAAATAAAACTAAAAATAATATAAACAATTTTATAATATTACCATATAATATAAAAAAAAAGTTAAAAATAGTAGTATTTGCTCAAGGAAAAAACGCTGATTTAGCTAAAAAATGTGGAGCTGATTTTGTAGGTATGGAAGATTTATTAGAATTAATAAAAAAAGATGAAATTAAATATGATGTTGTAATTGCTACACCAGATTCTGTAAAATTAATAAAATCTTTAGGACCAATATTAGGACCTAAAGGATTAATGCCTAATTCTAAATTAGATACTATTACTAATAATATAAAGAGTTCTATAAAAAATATTAAAAACGGAAAGATTCAATACAAAAGTGATAAAAATGGAATTATAAATACTACAATTGGTAAAATTAATTTTAAAAATTATGAATTAAAAGAAAATTTAAAATTTTTATTATCAGATATACAAAAACTAAAATATAATAAAAATAAAGGAAATTTTTTAAAAAAAGTTTATTTATCTACTACTATGGGAATAGCTATTAATTTAATTATATCTAATATAATATAATTTTATAAATTATTATTAAAAATATGTTAATTTATAGTTTTAAATTAAGGAATTCAAATTAATGATATTAAGTTTTAATAATAAAAAAAAAATTGTTAACAAAATTAGTAAAATAATATCTAAATCATTATCTATTATTATAATTAGTATTTGTGGCATAGAAGTGAATAAAATAACAGAATTAAGAAAAAAATGTATAAAAAATAAAGTTTATTTAAAAATAGTACAAAATAATTTACTAAAAATAAGTATTAAAAATACTAAATACGAATGTTTAGAAAATAACATTGTAGGACCAACTATGATGGTTTGCTCTTTAGAACATCCTGGTACAGCTGCACGTTTATTAAAAGATTTTTTAAAAGAAAATAAAAAACTTAGTATTAAAGCAGCTTCATTTGAAGGAAAATTAATAACTTCTGATAAAATTGATATATTAACAAATTTACCAACATATAAAGAATCTTTAATTAATCTAATTAATATTCTTAAGGAAATATCAATAGGTAAGTTTATTAAATTATTAAATATTATAGTAAAAAAAAAAAAATAAATTAAAAAAAATAGGAAAATATGATGTCTTTTGATAAAGAAAAAATTGTTGATTTGATATCCAATATGTCTATTAAAGATATATTGGATTTAATTAAAAAAATAGAAAATAAATTTAATATTTCTTCTTCAGAATATATTAATAAAACAAATAGTGCAAGTGATAAAAAAATAGAAGAAAAAACTGAATTTAATATAATACTAAATTCAGTTGGTAAAAATAGAATAAGTGTAATTAAAGCTATACGTAGTATTACTAGTTTAGGATTAAAAGAATCTAAAAATCTTGTAGAATCTGCTCCAATATTAGTAAAAGAAAATATAAATAAAGAAGAATGTCAAAAAATAAAAAAAACATTAGAAGATGTTGGTGCTAAGGTTGAAATTAAATAAAAAAATTAAAATATTTTATGATAATTATACTACTAATAATTTTATAATTATTAGTAGTATTAATTATAAAATAATTTATAAAAATTAATTATAGGAAAACATAACATGTTTGGTTTTAAAAAACATAAACAAATTATTCGTAAAAGTTTTAATAAAAATCCTCAATTATTACAAGTACCATTTTTATTAGCTATTCAAATTAATTCTTTTAAAAGATTTTTAGAAATAGATCCTAAATGTAAAAGAGGTTTAGAATCTGAATTAAAATCATTTTTTCCTATAATAGAAAAAAAAAAAAACATTGAAATTAGATATATAAAATATAAAATAAGTAAACCAGAAGATTCTCCTTCAGAATGTAAAATTAAAAGTAAAACATATTTTTCACCATTATATATAACATTTCAATTAATTCAATATAAAAATTTATCAAAATCTAAAAAAATAAAAAAGATAACTGAACAAGAAGTTTTTATTGGTGAAATTCCTTTAATGACACCAACTGGATCTTTTATTATTAATGGAACAGAAAGAGTTGTAGTTTCTCAATTACATAGAAGTACAGGAATAATTTTTGATCATGATAAAGGTAAAAGCCATCCTTCTGGAAAGATATTATACAGATCAAGAGTTTTGCCTCAATCTGGATCTTGGTTAGATTTTGAATTTGATGTTAATGATCAATTACATTTAAGGATTAATCGTAGTCGTAAAATACCTGTTTATCTTATATTAAAAGCATTGGGATATAATTCAAATGAAATATTAAGAATTTTTTTTAAAACAATTAAATTTAAAATTTTAAATAATAAATTTTATACAAAATTTATACCAAGCAACTTTAAAAATGTTATTTTAAATTTTGATATTAAATTTAAAAATAAAATATATGTTAAAAAAAATTCAAGAGTTGATTATAATAGTATAAAAAGAATGAAAGAAGATAATATAAAAGAAATAGAAGTACCAATAAGTTATATTATTGGTTCAGTTGTATCTAAAAGTTATTATGATAAACATAATAAAATAATAATAAAAGTAAATAATAGGATTTCTATAAGATCATTATCAGAAATTGTTAAAAACAATTTTTTTTATATTGAAACTATTTTTATTAAAAAAAATAATAACTTATATTATAAAAATGTAATAAATATTAATTATTATAATAAAGATAAAGCTTTAATGGAAATATATAAAATTATAAAACCTGGGGAATATGCTTCAAAAGAATTATCTGAATGTTTTTTTAAAAAAATATTCTTAGATAAAAAAAAATATAATTTATCTTTAGTAGGAAGATATAGATTTAATAAATCTTTAGGAATTCAAATAACTCATGGACATAATAATTTAAGTAAAAATGATATTGTTAGAATAATTAAAAAAATTATAGATATTAAAAATAAAGTTCAGAAAACAGATAGTATAGATGATTTAAGTAATAGAAAAGTTAAATCTATAGGAGAAATGTTATCAAGTCAATTTAATATAGCTTTATTTAGAATAAAAAAAATGATAAAGTTATATCTTAAAGATAAAAAAAATAAAATAATATCTTTGGAAACATTAATTAATCCTAAAATACTTTCTAATATAATGAAAAGATTTTTTACTTTAAGTCCATTATCACAATTTATGGATCAAAATAACCCATTATCTGAAATTACTCATAAAAGACGAATCTCTTCTTTAGGTCCTGGTGGTTTAAATAGAGAAAGAGCTAATTTTGAAATTAGAGATGTTAATTATACTCATTATGGTAAAATGTGTCCTGTAGAAACTCCAGAAGGACCAAATATAGGATTAATAACTTCTTTAGCTTTATATGCTTATGTAAATAGAGATGGTTTTTTAGAAACTCCTTATTTTTGTGTTATAAAATGTAGGATAATTAAAGAAGTTCATTATTTATCTTCTGAAGAAGAAAGTAGATGTGTAATTGCTCAAGCTAGTACTAATTTAGATGATAATAATTATTTAATTGATGAATTTATATTATGTAGATATAAAGGAGAATCTGGTTTATTTAATCGTAAAGAAGTTAATTATATTGATGTTTCTATGCAACAAATATTATCAGTTGGTGTTTCCTTAATTCCATTTTTAGAACATAATGATGCTAATAGAGCTTTAATGGGTGCTAATATGCAAAGACAATCAGTTCCAAATTTAATTTCAGAATCACCTCTGATAGGTACTGGAATAGAAAAAATAATAACAATAGATTCAGGTTATTCAATTATTGCTATTAGAGGTGGTATTGTTAAATTTTTAGATTCTAAAAAAATTATTATTAAAGTTAATAAAAATGAAATAAATAAAAATAATGATATAGGTATAGATATTTATCGTTTAACTAAATATACTAGATCTAATCAAAATACCTGTATAAATCAAAAACCTATTGTCTATTTAAATGAAAAAATAAATATAGGTGATATTATAGCTGATGGATCAGCTAGTGATAAGGGTGAATTATCTTTAGGTCATAATGTTATGGTTGCTTTTATGCCTTGGAAAGGTTATAACTTTGAAGATGCAATATTAATTTCAGAAAGATTGTTAAAAGATGATTTATTTACTACATTACATATACAAGAATTATCATGTATAATTAAAGAAACTAAATTAGGTCCTGAAGTTATAACTAAATGTGTACCAAATGTAAATGAAGCTTTTTTAAAAAAATTAAATAACACAGGTATTGTTAGAATGGGTTCTTTTGTTAATGGGGGAGATGTTTTAGTAGGTAGAGTTAAACCTAAGATGTCTACTAGATTTTCACCAGAAGAAAGATTATTAAAAGCAATATTTGGACAAAGAACAACTGATTTTAAAGACGGGTCATTAAAAATGACATCAGAATTATCAGGAACGGTAATAGATATAAGAACTTTTAATCGTCAAGATGTAGTAAAAAATATGTATGAAATTATTTTAGAAAAAAAAAAAATTTTTAAAGAAGAAGTAAATATTATACAAGATTTTGAAATTTTAGAATCAATGTTTTTTAAAAAAATACACAATTTTATAATAAAAGAAAAAAAAATAAAACCTAAAAAAATATTACCTAAAAGAATTATTTTAGGATTAATTTTAAAAAATAAATTTAAACAAATGGAATTAGAAAAAATTAGAGAAGAATATTATGATGAAAAAAGAAGATTTTGTTATAAATTATTATCTAATAGAAAAAATATAAAAAAAATTTATACTTTACCAATTGGGGTAATTACTATGATTAAAATATTAATTGCTATTAAAAAACCAATACAAGTTGGTGATAAAATGTCTGGTCGTCATGGAAATAAAGGTGTAATATCAAGAATTAATCCTATTGAGGATATGCCTTATGATGAAAGTGGTATGCCTGTAGATATAGTTTTAAACCCTTTAGGTGTTCCTTCTCGTATGAATATTGGTCAAATTTTAGAAACTCATTTGGGTTTAGCATCAAAAGGAATAGGTGATAAAATAAATAAGATGGTAAAAAAAAAAGAAAAAATTTATAAAATACGTTCTTTTATGCAAAAAGTTTATAGTTTAGGTGTTAATCCTAGAGTAGCATTTAACTTAAAAAATTTATCAGATGATGAAGTTTTAGATTTAGCAAAAAGTATGAAACGTGGTATGCCAATGGCAACACCTGTATTTGATAGTGCTAAAAAATCTGAAATAAGAAAATTATTAAAATTATGTGATCTTCCACCTTCTGGGCAAGTTACTCTTTTTGATGGATGTACAGGAGAAAAAATAGAAAAACCTGTAACAATAGGTTATTTATATATGTTAAAATTAAATCATTTAGTTGATGATAAGATGCATGCTAGATCTACTGGTTCTTATAGTTTAATAACTCAACAACCATTAGGAGGTAAATCTCAATTTGGTGGACAAAGATTTGGAGAAATGGAAGTATGGGCTTTAGAAGCTTATGGAGCAGCATATACTTTACAAGAAATGTTAACAGTTAAATCTGATGATATTGAAGGAAGAACACAAATATATAAAAATATTATAAATAATAATTATAAAATGGAAACTAGTATTCCAGAATCATTTAATGTTCTTGTTAAAGAAATAAAATCTTTATGTATAAATATTGAATTAAAAAAATAAATTATTTAATATTAAAAAAAAGGAATATTAAAATTAAAAAAATAAATAATATTTTAAAAAATAAAAATAAGTTTTTAAAATTTAACCTTATTAAAATTATGTTAGCTTCTCCAAATTTAATTAGATCATGGTCACATGGTGAAATAACTAAACCCGAAACTATTAACTATCGTACATTTAAACCAGAACATGGTGGGTTATTTTGTGCTCGTATATTTGGTCCTGTTAGAGATTATGAATGTCTTTGTGGTAAGTATAAAAAACTAAAACATATAGGTGTTTTATGTGAAAAATGTGGTGTAGAAGTTATTGAATCTAAATATAGAAGAGAAAGAATGGGTCATATAGAATTAGCTTCTCCTGTGGCACATATATGGTTTTTAAGATCAATGCCTTCTAGAATAAGTTTATTATTAGATATGAATTTAAAAACTATAGAAAAAGTTCTTTATTTTGAATCTTACGTAGTAATTAAATCAGGTAATTCAAAATTAAAGAAATGTCAAACTTTAACTGAAGAAGAATACTTATCTACAATAGAAAGATTTGATCGTAAATTTAAAGTTGGTATAGGTACAGAAGCTATTCAATCTCTTTTAAAGAATATAGATTTAAAACATGAGTATTTTAAATTACAAAAAAAAATAAAAATTAGTAAATCTATTATAAAAAGAAAAAAATTAAATCAAAGATCTAGGTTAATTGAAAATTTAATCAAATCTGGAAATAAACCACAATGGATGATATTAAATGTATTACCTGTAATACCACCTGATTTAAGACCTTTAGTACCATTAGATGGATGTAAATTTGCAACTTCTGATTTAAATGATTTATATCGTAGAGTTATTAATAGAAATAATCGACTTAAACGTTTATTATTTTTATCAGCTCCAGATATAATTATAAGAAATGAAAAAAGAATGTTACAAGAAGCTGTAGATACTTTATTAGATAATAGTAGACGTGGTAATATAATTACAGCTAATAATAAAAGACCTCTAAAATCTCTTACTGATATGATAAAAGGTAAAAGAGGTCGTTTTAGACAAAACTTATTAGGAAAAAGAGTAGATTATTCAGGAAGATCAGTAATTACCGTAGGACCAGACTTACGTCTTAATCAATGTGGAATACCAAAAAAAATGGCATTAGAATTGTTTAGACCATTTATTTATGGAAAATTAGAATTACGTGGTTTAGCTAATACTGTTAAATCATCAAAAAAAATGGTTGATCATGAACATAATGCTATATGGGATATTTTAGATGAATTAATAAAAGAACATCCAATATTACTTAATAGAGCTCCAACATTGCATCGTTTAGGGATTCAAGCATTTGAACCTATTTTAGTTGAAGGAAAAGCTATTAAATTACATCCATTAGTTTGTACTTCTTATAATGCTGATTTTGATGGAGATCAAATGGCGGTACATATACCTTTAACTTTAGAATCTCAAATAGAATCA
Organism: Candidatus Annandia pinicola; assembly: GCF_020541245.1. NCBI lineage: Bacteria > Pseudomonadati > Pseudomonadota > Gammaproteobacteria > Enterobacterales > Enterobacteriaceae > Candidatus Annandia > Candidatus Annandia pinicola. The sequence goes on from NZ_CP045876.1 coordinate 36,165, forward strand.
AGAGCTTTAATGATGTCAACCAACAATATTATATCTCCAGCTAATGGTGAATCTGTTATAGTACCATCTCAAGATATAGTATTAGGTTTATACTATATGACTAAATCAAAAAAATATGGAAAAGGTGAAGGTATGATATTAAATGATCCTGAAGAAGCATTAAGATTATATCATTTTGGAATTGTAGAATTACATACAAAAGTAAAAGTTTATATTGTTGAATATAAAAATATATTTGTAAAAAAAAAAAATAAAATAAAAAAAATAAGATCTTTAAAAAATACTACAATAGGTCGTGTTATATTATGGAGAGTAATGCCAAAAAAAATATCTTTTGATTTAATTAATAAAATTATAAAAAAAAAAGAAATTACTGATATTTTTAATATATTTAATGTTATTATGGGGGTTAAAGAAACTGCAAAATTTGCTGATAAAATAATGAGAATAGGTTTTTATTATGCATTTAAATCAGGTATTTCAATTGGAATTAACGATATAATTGTTCCTAAAGAAAAATATATTATTATTGATAAATCAAAAAAAAAAGTTAAAAAAATACAAAAACAATTTAATTATGGATTTTTTAGCCATAATGAACTTTATAATAGAATTATAGATATTTGGACAGAAACAGGTGAAACAATATCTAAATTTATGATGAAAATTATTTCAAAGGAAATGTTACCTGATGACAAAGGTAATTTAAAACTTCAATCTTCTTTTAATAATGTTTTTATGATGTCTGATTCTGGAGCTAGAGGTTCTATGGCTCAAATTCGTCAATTAGCAGGTATGCGTGGCTTAATGTCTAAACCTGATGGTTCAATTATTGAAAATCCAATATTAGCTAATTTTCATGAAGGATTAAATGTTTTGCAATATTTTATTTCTACTCATGGTGCTCGTAAAGGGTTATCTGATACAGCATTAAAAACCGCTAATTCTGGATATTTAACTAGAAGATTAGTTGATGTTACACAAGATTTAGTTATAGTAGAATATGATTGTAAAACTAAAAATGGTATTGTAATTAGATCTTTAATAGAAGATCAATATATTAAAGAATCTTTATTTAGTAAAATATTGGGAAGAGTTTCTGCAGAAAATATTATGAAACCTAATACAAATATTATTTTAATAAAAAATAATACATTGTTAGATGAATATTTATGTAAAATTATAGAAAATAATGAAATAGATAGTGTTAAAGTAAGATCAGTAGTTACATGTGATACTAACTTTGGAATTTGTGCTAAATGTTATGGAAGGGATTTATCTAGAATGAGATTAATAAATCAAGGAGATGCTGTTGGTGTTGTAGCAGCTCAATCTATTGGAGAACCAGGTACTCAATTAACAATGCGTACATTTCATATTGGTGGTACATCTTCTAGATCAGCATTAGTATCTAATATTCAAGTTAATAATAATGGTATAATTGAATTAACTAATTCTAAAATATTAATTAATAAATTTGGTAAATCTATTATAGTGTCTAAAAATGTAAGATTAAGATTGTTAGATAAAAATAATAAAGTTATAGAAAATTATATTGTTCCATATGGTTCTTATATTAAAAAAAAAAATGGAGATTACGTTCGTTCAGGAGATATTGTAGCTGATTGGGATCCATATACAATACCTATTATAAGTGAAGTTGATGGTTATGTTAAATTTATAGATATAATAAATAGAAAAAGTGTTAAAATAAGAAATGATGATTTTACTGGATTAGTATCTATAGAAGTTCTTGATAACTCAAAAAGAAGTATTAATAATAAATGTTTACAACCAAAATTTAGAATTTTAAATAAAAAAGGTAATGAAATTAATATAATAAATAATAAAAAACCTATTCAATATATATTACCTGATAAAACTATTATACATTTGAAAGATGGTATTAAAGTTAATGCTGGTGATATTTTAGCTAGAACACCTCAAGATTTAGTAGTTTCTAAAGATATAACAGGAGGTTTACCTAAAGTAGCTGACATATTTGAAGCTCGTAATCCTGCAAATAAAGCTATATTAGCTAGATTAAGAGGAATTGTAGTTTTTGGTAAAATATCTAAAACAAAAATGAAAATAATGATTAAATCAGAAAAAAATGGTGATATTTTAGTTGAAGAAAATATTTCTAAATTACGTCAATTAAATGTAATAGAAGGAGAAATAGTCGATATTGGTGATGTTATATCTGATGGGCCTTTATCAGCTAATGATATTCTTACATTATGTGGTTTACAATATTTAAATAATTATATAGTAAATTCAGTACAAGAAGTTTATCGTTTACAAGGTGTTAAAATAAACGATAAACATATTGAAATTATAATAAGACAAATGTTAAAAAAAGTTACTATTATAAATGCTGGAGATTCAAATTTTTTTGATGGAGAAGAAGTAGAATTTTCTACTTTAAAAATAGTTAATAAATATTTAAAATTATGTGGAAAAAAAATAGCTACTTTTAAAAGAATTGTATTAGGTATAACAAAAGCATCTTTGTCTACAGATTCTTTTATATCTGCAGCATCTTTTCAAGAAACTACTAAAATTTTAGTTGATTCAGCTTTATCAGGAAAAATAGATGAATTAAGAGGTTTAAAAGAAAATGTTATAGTTGGGCGTATTATTCCAGCTGGAACTGGATATTCTTATCATCAAAGATATTTAAAAAAACTTTTAAAAAAAGAATAAAAAAATTAAAAAGAATAATCTTTTTTTTTTTTTTTTTTATTTTTATTTTTAATAAGTAACATAGATATATTATTTCTACAAGCATATCTTAATATTCTTTGATCATCTTCATCACCTATTGGTTTTATAATACAACTAACTCCCATACTTTTTGATATAGAAAAATGACGTTCCCCTAAAGATTCACAATCAACAATTGACATTACACAGGTTTTGCTTAAAGGTTTATAATGTATATTTTGTTTACAACGATCATGAAATGTATCCATGGTTTCAAAATGATTTAATCTTTTATTATATACGTAAAATATAAGTTCTTCATTTATTTTAAATAACATATCATAAGCAAAAATTGAATCTTCAATTTCTTGATGAGAAGGGACTTTTCTTCCTATACTCATTAATGTTGTTTTATTAAATTCAATATTATTATCATTATTAAATATCATTTTATTATTATATATTAAAATAAATGTATATTTTTTTTTATCTATATTTATTATATTATGTACTGTAAAAGGTATAATTGCTATATTAATATACTCTTTTTTTATTCTATTTTTTATAATATTTTGATATATTTTTTTTTCAAAAAAAACTAATTGAGGACCAATATCTAAAGAAGAATATATATAATAAATTTTATATCTATATAAAATTTTATTTATTTCATTTATAATATAATTATAATCTTTAGATTTTATTAAAATTCCAACAAATATTGGTAATCTATTATTATTATCTAAAAAATACTCTTTTTTATAAACAAAACTCGTTCTATTTAATTTATAAATTTTCATATATTTTCTTTATTTTATTTTTTTTTAAATTATATGTTTATATTTTTTTAAATAATCTAAAATTTTTTTTTCATATTCAACAGAATAAACAAATGCTTTTTCTGCTAATTCAAGTTTAGTTTTTAATGTTATACAATTATTATTATTATTCATTTCTTTAATAATATTATCATGATTATTAATTACAATTGCTACTTCTTTATAATTTATAATAGAAGATTTTATCAATGATAGATTACCAATATCTATTTTTTTCATTATTTCTCTTAATTTTATATTTTTTGATTTTATTAATTTTTCAAAAGGAATTAAATCTACACATATCATATCAATAGGAACAACTCTATTATATAACATATCACTATGATCTTTAATACGCCTTCCTGCAACTCCAGCATGTATTCTAGGATGTAAAAGATTAATGTTATTTATAATAATATTTGGAAATTGAACATAATCTGAAATATTAGTAGAATTTATACTATTATTTGTTAATATATCGTAAATACTTTCTGTTGACAATAAACTTATATCTTTTTTATAAAGTTTATTTAAAAATTTTAAAATTGAATATGGATTATATACGCTAATCAAAACACATCTTATAGGATTATTATTTTTCATTATATTATTCTTCTTTTTAATATAAATAATTAATTTTGTAATTAATTATTTATTTTTTTTTTATTTATATTAATTATATATTAATAAATTAATATTATATAATTTTAATTATATAATTTAAAGCTAAAAAATAACCATAAATTCCAAAACCACAGATAATTCCATTAGATATATCAGAAATATAAGATTTATGTCTAAATTTTTCTCTAGAAAATATATTAGAAATATGAATTTCAATAAATGGTATTTTTACCGATAACAAAGCATCACGTAATGCTATACTTGTATGAGTAAAAGAACCAGGATTAATAATTATATAATTTATTTTTTTATAAGATTTATGAATTTTATCAATTAATAAACCTTCTGAATTAGATTGAAAATCTTTTAATAAAATATTATTTTTATTGGCTATATTTTTTAAATCTAAAATTATATTAGATAACTTTATATTACCATATATATTAGATTCTCTTTTACCTAATAAATTTAAATTGGGGCCATTTAATAATAAAACTTTATACATTATTTTACCCCCACCTACAAATTTTTTTTAATTAATTATTAAAAATTTTAATAATAATTTAATAATATAATAAAAAAAATAATTATTTTTTAGTAATCAAATATTTTTATAATAAATTAATAAATATTTTATTTTAAAAATATAAATTTAAAAACATAAATTAATTATATATTAATATTTTTATAAAATCAATATTATATTAAAAATATAAATAATTTTTAACATTATAAATTTATAAATTATTTATTAAGATTTAATAATATATTATAAATTATTTTAATAATATAATTTATAATTAAAATATTTATAATAATTATTTTTTATCTAAATTTAGTTAATGATAAAAAAAATAATAAATTTATAATATAAATATATTTATTTAAATTTTACCATAAAATTATTTTTTTAATAAAAAATTTTAAAAAAATATAATATATAAATTAAAAAAAATAAATAAATTTTATAACAATAATTAATATATATATAAAATTAAAAAAAATAATTAAAAATATCATTATTTTTTAATAATAAAACTTTTATTTATTATATTATTAATTAGTTAATTATAATACTATTTAATATTAATAATAATTATATTAAATTTAATTTTTTTTAACATTTAATATTAATATAATTTTAAAAAATAAAGATAAATTAAATTTTTTTATTATTAATTTATAAAAATAATTTATAATTTTATTATATAAAATTTAGTTTATATAATAACTATATAATTAAAATAATATTATGAAAACATTTACAATAAAAAAAAAATCAATTATAAAAAAATGGTATATAGTAAATGCAAAGAATAAAATATTAGGTCGTTTTGTTTCTAAAATATCTAAATATTTAATGGGAAAAAATAAACCTATATATACTCCTCATATAGATACAGGTGATAATATAATAGTTATAAATGCATCAAAAATATTATTAACAGGAAATAAAATAAATAGTAAACAATATTATTATCATACAGGTTATCCTGGTGGTATTAAAAAAGTATCTTTAAAAAAAATGTTAAAAAAATATCCAATAAAAGTTATTCAAAAAGCTATTAAAGGAATGCTTCCTAAAGGTCCTTTAGGTAAACAAATGTTTTCAAAATTAAGAATATACCCTGAAGAAAAATATGAACATAAATCACAAAAAACTAAATTATTAAATTTGTAATGGTGGAATAATATGAATAAAATAAATTGTTACTATAGTACTGGTCGTAGAAAAAAATCTATTGCTAGAGTATTTTTAAAACCAGGAAATGGAAATATTTTAATTAATAATAAAAATATTAATAAATATTTTAAAAATTTAAATTCTAAAATGTTAATTTTTCAACCTATAATAATGTCAAATATGGAAAATAGACTAAATTTATATATTACAGTAAAAGGAGGAGGTGTTTCAGGACAAGCAGGAGCTATTAGACATGGAATAACTAGATCATTAATTAAATATAATTATTTAACTAAAAAAAATTTAAAAAAATCAGGTTTTGTAACTAGAGATTCAAGACAAGTTGAGAGAAAAAAATTTGGTTTAAAAAAAGCAAGAAAAAATTCACAATTTTCAAAACGTTAGCTTATAATATAAACTCAAAGTTAAATTTAATGATTAAAAAAAAAAGTAAATATTTTCCATTAACTCTTTTTTCTGGAAATAAAGATATTTACAGTCATAAAATAAGAATGATTTTATCCATAAAAAATATATATGTTAAAATAAAACAAATATCATTTAATAAAATACCTAAAACAATTACAAATTTTCATAATTATGAAAAAAATAATAGATTATTTTTACACCAAATACCAATGTTAATAGATCGTTATATTATATTATATGAACCTAATATTATTATAAATTATATAAATGAAAAATTTCCTTATCCTTCATTATTACCAATTTTTCCTTTGGAAAGAAGTGAAAATAGATTAATAATTTATAATATAACATCTAATTGGTATAAATTAATAAATATTATTGAAAGAAATTATTTTAATTATGCAGAAAAAGCAAAGAAACAATTATCTAAAGAAGTATCAAAAATAGTTTATATTTTTATAAAAAAATCATCATTTTTAATTAATTTAAAATTAACTTTATTAGATTGTTATATAGCTCCTATTTTATGGAGAATAAAAAAATTAAAAATAATATTAAACTGTAAATATAGATATAAATTATATGTTTATATGAATAATTTATTCTCTAAAAGAAAATTTATAAATTCATTAACAAAATATGAAATAAATATGAATTTTTAAATTAATAATTAATTTAAAATATATTAAATTATATAATTATTTAAATTAATGTATATATTTATAAAAAAATAATATTTTATAAAATATTAATTACAATTATTAAATATGTAATGTATTAATATATTTTCATTTTTAATTAGGATTTTAAATTATGGAAAAAGAAAAAATATATTGTATATTATCTGAAAAATTAAAATTAAAAAAAATATATGTAAATGGTGATAATAGTAATTTTAATATAATTGCAATAGATGATATTTTTAAAAAATTAGATGATATTGAAAAACAAAAAATAATTTATAAACCTTTATTTAAATATATTTTAAAAAAAAAAATACATTCAATATCTATAGAATCATATTCAATAAAAGAATGGAAAAAAAAAATTAATTTAAATATTAATAAATAATTTATATATTTAAATAATTATTATTTTTTAATTATATTTTAAATTAAATTTATAATATTAAATATAAATTATAAATTTTAAAATGGAATTTTTTATAAATGTATGCTATTTTAGAACATGGAAATAAACAATATTTAATTAGCAAAGGTAAAATTATTTTTTTAGATAAAATTAATTGTAATATAGAAAAAATAATATATTTAAAAAAAGTATTATTTTTATCATATAAAGATAAAATATATATAGGTAATCCTATAGTTAAAAATGTAATTGTTAAAATAAAAATAATAAAACATGGTCGTAATAAAAAAATTAAAATAATAAAATTTCATCGTCGTAAACATCATTTAAAAACACAAGGCCATAGACAATGGTATACTCAAATTAAAGTTTTAAAAATTGAAATTAATAAAATATAATAAAAAGGTAAAAAATGGCACATAAAAAAGCCGGTGGATCAACACGTAACGGTAGAGATTCTCATTCTAAAAGGTTAGGTGTTAAATGTTATGGTGGAGAAAAAATATATTCTGGAAATATTATTATTAGACAAAGAGGAACTAAATTTCATGCAGGTAATAATGTTGGTTGTGGTAAAGATTATACTTTATTTGCTTTAAAAGATGGTTATATATATTTTAAAAATAAAGGAAACAAAAATAAAAAGTATGTAAATATTTATGATAAAAAGTAAAATTTGATAATAAGATAGGACAATTAATGAAATTTGTTGACATTGCTTATATTTATGTAGTAGCTGGAAAAGGAGGCGATGGTATAATAAGTTTTAGAAGAGAAAAATATATACCTAAAGGAGGTCCTGATGGTGGTAATGGAGGAAACGGGGGTAATATTTGGCTAAAAACATCTAATAATTTAAATACATTAATAGATTTTAATTTTAAAAAAATATTTTTTGCTGAATCTGGTAAAAATGGTAGTAGTAAAAAAAAAACAGGTAAAGATGGAAAAGATTTATATATTAAAGTACCAATAGGAACAAGAGTTATAAATAAAGATAATAATAAAATAATTATTGATTTAATAAATAATAAACAATTATTATTATTAGTAAAAGGTGGTTCTTGTGGTATAGGAAATAGTAGATTCAAAAGTTCTACTAATAGAACACCAATAAAAAGAACTTTAGGTTTAGAGGGTGAAAAAAAATATATTAAATTAGAATTAATTTTATTAGCTGATGTAGGTACGTTAGGTCTTCCAAATGCAGGTAAATCTACTTTTATAAATATAATTTCTTCTGCTAAATCTAAAATATCTTATTATCCATTTACTACATTATCACCAAAATTAGGATTAGTAAAATTTAATAAAAAAAAAAATTTTATAATAGCAGATATTCCAGGAATTATAAAAAATTGTTATAAAGGAATTGGTTTAGGAATAAAATTTTTAAAACATTTAACACGTTGTAATTTACTATTACATATAGTAGATATTTCTTCACAAAATATAAATCATATTATAAAAAATATTATAAATATTCAAAATGAACTTAAAAAATATAATAATAAACTATATAAAAAAAACCGTTGGTTAATTTTTAATAAAAGTGATTTAGTTAATATAAAAAAATCTATTAAATTATCTTCTATAATAATTAAAAAAATAAATTGGAATAAAAAATATTTCATAATTTCATCTAAAACTAACATTGGGATTAATGAATTATGTTTTAACATTATAAAATCAATTTATAATAAAAATTAAAAATGAAAAAAAAAAACACTATAACTCCTATGACAGCACAAGGTGCAGAAATTTTACGTAAAAAACTTAATGAACTAAAAAAAAATAAAATACCTTATATAATAAAATTAATATCTTCATCTAGAAAAAATGGTGATTTAAAAGAAAATTCAGAATATCATGCAGCCAAAGAAGAACAATCTTTTTTTGAAAATAAAATTAAAGAGATTGAAGATAAATTATCAAATGCTGTTATTATAGATACAAATATAATTAAAAATTATAAAAAAATTGTTTTTGGAATACCTTTTACTATATTAAAAATTGATAATAATAAAAAATTTAATTATACTATAGTAGGTAAAGATGAGGCTGATATTAAAAAAAATATGATTTCTATAAATTCACCTATAGCTAGAAGTTTAATAGGTAAATATATAAAAGATATTATTACAGTCAATACTCCAAATGGAAATATAAAATATAAAATATTAAAAATAGGTAAAAATTAATTATTAATGTTTTATTTTAATTAAAAATAAAATTATGAAAAAAAATAAATTTAATAATAAAATAAGTAATTTTTATAAAAAAAAAATTAATGATTTTTATTATAAACAATCTAAAATAAAAAAATTAAGATCAAGAGCTTGGTTTAAATTAGATCAAATAAATAAAAAAGAAAAAATATTTTATTCTGGTATGAATGTAATAGATTTAGGATCTTATCCTGGTAGTTGGTCTCAATATGTAATTAATAAAATAAAAAAAAATGGAAATTTATTATCATGTGATTTATTACCAATGAAAAATATTTCATATAATAGATTTAAATTTATTCAAGGTAATATTATAGATAAATTAACTATTAAAAAAATCTTAAAACATTTTAATAATAAAGGAGTAAATATTATTATTTCAGATATGTCTCCAAATATTAGTGGTATATCTTATATAGATAATTATAATACTATAAAATTATTTAATGCTGCTTTTAATATATGTAAAAAATTATTATCTTTCAATGGTTATTTTTTAATAAAAATATTTCAAAATAATAGTTTTAGTAAATATATAAAAAAAATAAAAAATTTTTTTTTAAAAATTAAAATATGTAAACCTAAATCATCAAAATCATATTCTAAAGAAATATATATATTAGCTAAAAAATATTTAATAAAAAATATAATTAAGGATTAAAATTGAAATATATAATAAAAAACTTTATTTTATGGTCAATTGTTTTATTTTCTTTGATATCTATTTTAAAAAAATGTGACTCATTTAAATATTGTAATAATTTAGTAGATTATTCAACTTTTTTAAAAGAAATAGATAATGATAAAATTAAAGATGTTATAATAAAAGGACATCAAATACAATTTATAGAAAAAAATGATATTAAATATAATACATATATTCCTATTAATGATACTAAATTATTAAATTGTTTATTAAAAAAAAATATTAGAATTTTTGGAACACCAAAAATATTACCTGGAATATTAACTTCTATTTTTATATCCTGGTTTCCTATATTTTTTTTTATAATAGCATGGGTATTATTTTTAAAAAAAATTCAAGGAAACAATAAAGGATCTTTGTATTTTAGCAAAAATAAAGCTAAACTTATTTTATTTAATAATGTTTATACTACATTTAAAGATGTTGCTGGTTGTGATGAAGCTAAAGAAGAAGTTAAAGATATAGTAGATTTTTTAAAAAACCCTTTTAAATTTCAAAAACTTGGAGGAATAATACCAAAAGGAATATTAATGACAGGACCTCCTGGAACTGGTAAAACTTTATTAGCAAAAGCAATTGCAGGAGAAGCTAAAGTACCATTTTTTATTATTTCGGGTTCTGATTTTGTTGAAATGTTTGTAGGTGTAGGAGCTTCTAGAGTTAGAAATATGTTTGAAGAAGCAAAAAAAGTAAAACCATGTATAATATTTATAGATGAAATTGATGCTGTAGGACGTCAAAGAAGTTTTAATAGTTTTGGTAGTAGTAGTGATGAAAGAGAACAAACTTTAAATCAAATATTAGTAGAAATGGATGGTTTTGATAAAAATCAAGGTATAATAATTGTAGGTGCTACTAATAGAGAAGATATTTTAGATAAAGCTTTATTAAGACCAGGAAGATTTGATCGTAGAGTAATGATAGATTTACCAAATATTATTGGTAGAGAACAAATATTAAAAATTCATATTAATAATAAATCTATAGATAAAAATATTGATACTTTAATTATTGCAAAAAATACTGTAGGTTTTTCAGGAGCAGATTTAGCTAATTTAGTAAATGAAGCTATATTATTAGCAGTTCGTCAAAATAAAAATATTGTTTCTATGGAAAATTTTGAACAAGCAAAAGATAAAATATTAATGGGTACTGAAAAAAGATCTTTAATTGTAACTGAAGAACAAAAAGAATATACTGCTTATCATGAATCTGGTCATGTTATTGTAGGTTATTTAATGCCAGAAAATGATCCAATACATAAAGTAACTATTATTCCACGTGGCAATGCTTTAGGAATGACTTTTTTTTTACCTCAAAATGATATATCTAATGTTAGTAAACAAAAATTAGATAGTCGCATTGCAACATTATATGGAGGAAGATTAGCAGAAGAAATTATATATGGAGATAAATATATTTCTACAGGAGCTTCTAATGATATTAAAGTAGCTACTAATTTAGCAAGAAATATGGTAACTAAATGGGGTTTTTCTGATAAATTAGGACCATTATTATATAAAGAAAGTTATGATAAAAATATGTTTAGTAATTTTAAAAATGTAAAAATATCTGAAAAAACTTCTTATATAATTGATAAGGAAATTAAAAAAATAATAGATAAAAATTATAATACAGCAAGAAAAATATTATATAATAATATTGATATATTAAATAAAATGAAAAGTTCATTATTAAAAAATGAAACTATAGATATAATAAAAATAAAAGAAATAATGAAACGTTAAGAAATTATTATAGAATATTATTAATTTTAACATAATAAAATATAAATTGAAAATATTTAATAATTAACTTTTCATAAATATTTAGATATTATTGAAATCAATTTAATATTATTTTAGAGGATAATTAATTTTGTATATATTAATTATTTTATTTTTTTTTTTAATATCTTTAATTTTAATATTTTTAATTTTTATTCAACAAAATAAATTATTTTATAATAATTTTAACAATACAAAAAAATTTAGTAACTTAGTAAATCGTTATTTTTTAGAATATATAATTTTAATTTTAACAGCTATATTTATTATATTTAATATTGTTATTATAAATATAAATAATACAAATTATATTAATTAAAAAATAATATTTAATATTTTTTTAATTAAAATAAAATTTTTAAGTTGACTATTTAATACAACAATGTTTTTTTTATTTATAAAAATTATAAATTAAATCAACTTTAATAGTAATTTGTAATTATAAATAAAAAATTTATAATTTGAAATGATTATATTATTAATTAAAAAAAAATAATATTAATAAAAAAATTATTAATTAATAAAAATAAATTTTAAAATTGATAAAAAAAAAAAAAGAAAAAGAAAATAATCATGAAAATAAAAATGAAATAAATATTAATTTTATAAAAAAAAAAAAAATTAATTTAATAGATTTATCATCTAAAATTTGTATTAAAATTTCTAAAATAGTTAGTTATATAATTAAATTTGGTATTCTATTGACTACTGAACAAAAAATTGATAATTATATTATACTATTTATAATTAAAATATTATTAAAATATAAAAAAATAAAAAAAAATAAAAAAAAAAAAAAAAAAATATCTAAAAATAAATTAAATAACAAGATATATTCTCCAATTGTTACTATTACTGGTCATGTGGATCATGGTAAAACTTCATTAATTGATTATTTAAAATCCAATAAAACTACTTCTAAAGAATATAGTGGTATTACTCAAAATATAGGAACATATCAAATTAAAACTAAAAATGGTAAAATTACATTTTTAGATACTCCTGGACACTCAGCTTTTTCATCTATGAGAGAACGTGGTATTAAAATGACTAATATTATGGTATTAATAATAGCAGCAGATGATGGTGTAATGCCTCAAACTATAGAATCTATAAAATATGCAAAATTAAATAATATACCTATAATAGTAGCAATTAATAAAATAGATAAAATTAAATTAAAAATTGATAGAATAATTAATGAATTAACTAAATATCATATTGTATCTGAAGAATGGGGGGGTGATAATATTTTTGTTAATATTTCTACAAAATATGGTGTAGGTATAGATGATTTATTAAATTTAATACTATTACAAGCTGAAATGTTAGAAATAAATACTTTTCACAATATTAAAGCTCATGGTATAATAATTGAATCCCATAAAAATATTAGTAAAATCCCCATAACTAGTATTTTAATAAATCAAGGTACTTTACATGTAGGAGATATTATTTTATGTAATTCAATTATTGGAAAAGTTTCTTCTATAAAAAATTTTAGTAATAAAACATTATTAAAAGCATTACCAGGAACTCCAGTAAATATTATAGGATTTAATAAAAATCCTATATCTGGAAATAATATTATTGTTATAAATAAAAATAAAATATTAAAAAAAACAAACCATAAAAAAAATATAAATAAAAAATTAAATATTTCATATGATTATAATTTTGAAGAAGAAAATAAAAATATTATTTGTATAAATATAATATTAAAAACAGATAAAAAAGGTTCAATAGATGATATATTAAATGAAATAAATAATATTATTGATAATAATGTAAAAATAAATATAATAAAAAAAAAAACAGGTAATATAACAGAAAAAGATATAATTTTAGCATCTAGATATAAATCAATAATATTAGGATTTAATGTAGAAATAGAAAAATCATCTTATGAAATAAAAAAAATTAAAAAAATAAAACATGTTTATTGTTATCATACCATTCACCATTTAATAAGTGATGTAAAAAAAATAATTAAAAAAGATGTAAGTATTTTAAATAAAAAAAGATTTATGATTAGTGGTATAGCAGAAATTAGAAATATATTTAAATCAACTAAATTTGGTACTATTGCTGGTTGTATGGTGTTAAATGGCATAATAAAAAGAAATAATTATATAAATATAGTAAGAAATAATTTAATTATTTTTCAAGGTTATTTAGAATCATTATATAGATTTAAAAGAAATATAAAACAAGTAAGTATTGGTATGGAATGTGGAATAACTATTAAAAGTTATAGAAACTTTAAAATAGGAGATAAAATAAAATCTTTTAATAGTTAATAAGGATTTAATAAATGACAAATTTATTTAGATTGGAAAAAATTGAAAAATTAATTAAAAAAGAAGTATCTATAATTATTAATTATGAAATTAATAACCCTAAAATTAAAAATAGAATAATTATTGTTTCTCAAGTTAATGTTTCTTTAAATTTTAATCATGCTAAAATTTTTGTTATAACTTTAAATGATAAATATTATAAAAATATAATAAATGAATTACAAAAAGCAAATTTATATATACGTCATGTTTTAAAAAAAAAAATAAAATTAAGAAAAATTCCAAAACTAAGTTTTGTATATGATAATTCTTCTAAAAATGGTAATAAAATATTGAAATTATTAAAAAAAATAAATAATAAAATATAAATTAATGATAAAAATGAAAAAAAAAAAAAAAAATATAAATGGTGTTGTTTTATTAAATAAAGATAAAAAATTTTTTTTAAATAAAATTTTAAATAAAATTAAAAATAATAAAAAAATTGAAAAATATGAATATGTTAGTAATTTAGATCCATTAACTACTGGAATACTTCCAATTTGTTTTGGAAAATCCTTAAATTTTTCAAAATTTATAATTAATTCAAATAAAAAATATCATATTATTATTAAATTAGGAGAATATAGTGATGATGAAGATGATTATAACAATTACATATATTGTATAGATTATTATTTTTTAAAAAATGAAAATAATAATTTTAGAAATTATATATTACATTATATTTTTAAAAAAATGATGGATAAATGTTATAATAATAATTCTAATATGATAAAAAAAAAAGATATAATTAAAATTTATTCAGTTGAATTAATAAAATTTAAGGATAATTTTATAGAACTAATGATTCATTGTTCTAAAGGAACTAGTATTCGTTCAATAATTAATAAAATTCAAAAAAAAATTAGACACAATATTTACATTAAATTTATAAAAATTATTCGTTTATCATATTTTTTAATAAATAATACAATAGAATTAAAATATTTTTATGAAAAAATATATAAAAAAAATAAAATTTGTAATATAAAAAAAACATTATTACCAATAGATACTGCAGTATCAAATCTTCCAATATTAAATATAGACCATGATTTATCAAAATTTTTAATTAAAGGAAATAAAGTATTAATAAAAAAAAATATTAGATTTTTACCAAATAATATGTATAGGATTACTACAGATAATCAAAAAAAATTTATTGGTGTATTTGAATTAGAATATGGTTATATTATTCCTAATAAATTTAAAAAAAATAAAAGGTATTAAAAAAAGTGAATATTAATAAAAAATATATTATCGAAATAATTAAAAAATATGGAAAAAAAAAAAAAGATAGTGGATCTACAAAAGTTCAAATAGCTATTTTTACTTATAGTATTAATTATTTACATAAACATTTTATAAAAAATCGTAAAGATTATCATAGTAAAATAGGTTTATTAAAAATGGTTTCAAAAAGAAGAAAACTACTTAATTATTTACAAAAAATAAATAAGAATGATTATATTAATTTAATAAAAAACTTAAAATTACGTAGGTAATAAATTTTAAAATTATTTTTTTTTATAAAATTTAAAAATTTCAAATTTATATAAATTAAAACTTTATAAAATAAATTAATTTAAAAAATATAAAAAAATAATTAATGATATGTTTTAAGGAAAACAATTTGTTTAACTATTTTTTTCATAGATTTAAATATGGTAAATATATTGTATCTATTGAAAACGGTTTTATAGCCCGTAAAACTACATCATCTGTTTTAATAAATATGAATAATACTATAATTTTAGTAAATGTTGTATGTAAAAAAAATAAATCATTTCAAAATGATTTTTTTCCTCTTAATATACAATATCAAGAAAGATCATATTCTGCAGGAAAAATCCCAGGAAATTTTTTTCGTAGAGAAGGTAGACCTAGTGAAAATGAAATTTTAATATCTAGATTAATAGATAGATCTGTTCGTCCTTTATTCCCTACAAATTTTTTACATGAAATTCAAGTTATTGCTACATTAATTTCTTTAAATCCTGAAGTTAATCCAGATATTGTAGCTATTATAGGAGTATCTACAGCATTAAGTATATCAGGAATACATTTCAAAGGTCCTGTAGCTTCCTCTAGAGTAGGTATTATTAATAATAGTTTTGTCCTTAATCCTAATATTTCTGATATGAAAAAAACAAATTTAGATTTAATAGTATCAAGTGTTAAAGATGAAATATTAATGATTGAAGCTAAAGCTAATATATTAAATGAAAAAAAAATGTTAGAAGCAATAGATTTTGGATGTAAAACACACTATGAATTAATTAATAACATAAATATATTTATGAATAAAACTAATAAATATAATTCTATTTCATATAATTGTGTAAAAAAAGATATAAAATTATTAAATAATATTAGAAAATTATTTGAAAAAAGGGTTATACAAGTATATTTATTTAGAAATAGAGAAAATATTTATGAAAAAATTAAAATTATTAAAGAAGAAATTTCTGAAATTTTATTAAAAAAATTTAATAAATATAGTGAAACTAAAATAAATTTTGTTATAAAAAAAGTTGAAAAAGAATTATTAAAGTATTTAATATTTAATAGTAGATCTAGAATTGATAATAGAAAAAATGATAGTATAAGGCCTTTACATATGGGTGTAAACTTTACTCCTAATACACATGGTTCTTCTTTTTTTACTAGAGGTAAAACACAAGCTATTGTATTTATAACTTTGGGTACTTCGAGAGATGCTCAAAATAGAGATGAATTATATGGTAAAAAAGGAAGCAATAGTTTTTTATTTCATTATAATTTTCCACCATATGCAGTTGGTGAAATAGGTATTTTAGGTGTACCTAAGAGAAGAGAAATTGGTCATGGTAATTTAGCAAGAAAAAGCTTTTTATATTTAATGCCAAGTTTAGAAATATTTCCATATACTGTTAGAGTAGTTTCAGAAATAACTGAATCTGATGGATCATCATCAATGGCTTCAGTATGTGGGGCTTCATTGGCTTTAATGGACGCAGGGGTTCCTATAAAAAAAGCTGTTGCAGGAGTTGCCATGGGTTTAATTAAAATTAAAAATAAATATGTTATTTTAACTGATATATCAGGATATGAAGATAATATTGGAGATATGGATTTTAAATCTGCAGGAACTATGAATGGAATAACTTCTTTACAAATGGATATTAAAAATAAAGGAATTAATTTAAAAATTTTAAAAATAATTTTAGAAAAAGCAAAAAAAGCTCGTATAAAAATATTAAATTTTATGAATAAAATTATAAAAAAACATCGTAAAAAAATTTCTAAAAATGCACCTCATATATATAAATTTGAAATTAATCCAAAAAAAATAAAAGATATTATAGGTAAAGGTGGTTCAGTTATAAAAAAAATAACAGAAACTACAGATACTCAAATAGATATAGAAAACAATGGAATAATAAGAATATCCTCTTCTAATAGCAAAAAAGCAAAAAAAGCTATAGTTTTTATAAAAAAAATAGTTTCTGATATAAAAATTAATAATATTTATTGTGGTACTGTTACTAAAATAGTTAATTTTGGAGCATTTGTTTTAATTAATGATAAACAAAAAGAAGGTTTAGTTCATATATCTCATATTATTAATAAAAGAATAAATAAAGTAAAAGATTATTTAAAAATAGGTCAAAAAATATATGTTAAAGTTTTAGATATAGATAGACAAGGAAAAATAAGATTAAGTATAAAAGAAGCTAAAGAAGAAAATTTATTAAATAAAATTATATTACCTGATTAATTTTTTTTTTTTAATAAAAAAAAATAAGTAAAATTATTGAAATTATACAATTATAATTATTTTTTTTTTTTTATTTTTTTTTTTTTTTAATATTTAATTATTTAATTTTATTTTAGTTTAATAAATTTTTTATTATTTAAAAAAAAAAAAAATGAGTATTAAAATAAAAAAATTTTATAATATTGGTATAAAAAATAAAATTTTAAATTCATTAAATAATATTGGATATTATAAACCATCATTAATTCAATCAAAGTGTATACCATATTTATTAGATGGTTATGATATTTTAGGTACAGCACAAACTGGTAGTGGCAAAACCGCAGCTTTTGCATTACCATTAATTCAAAAAATAAATTTAAAAAAAAAAAAACCACAAGTATTAATATTAACACCTACAAGAGAATTAGCTATACAAATTTCAGTATTTTTTAAATCATTTTCTAAATATATACATAAAATTAAAATTTTAGCATTATATGGAGGACAAAATTACGATATACAATTAAAAAAATTAAAAAATAAGCCCCAAATAATAGTAGGAACTCCAGGAAGGTTATTAGACCATTTAAAAAGAAGAACATTAAATTTATCTAAAATAAATAGTTTAGTATTAGATGAAGCTGATGAAATGTTAAGAATGGGTTTTATTGAAGATGTAAAACTAATATTATCTAAAATACCATATATACATCAAACTTCTTTATTTTCAGCAACTATGCCAAAAGCTATAAAAAAAATAGCTAAATATTTTATGAGGTTTCCTAAAGAAATTAAAATTAAATCAAATATTAAAAATAGACCTAATATTAATCAAAATTACTGTGAATCAAATAGTAATAAATTTAATACTTTAGTTAAATTTTTAGAAATTGAAGAATATAATGCAGTAATTATATTTGTAAAAACTAAGTATTCTACTATAGAAATTGCAGATAATTTAAAACACAGTGGTTATTATAATAGCGCTGCATTAAATGGAGATATGAATCAAAATATAAGAGAAATGACATTAAAAAGATTTAAATCTGGTTATTTAGATATTTTAGTTGCAACAGATATTGCTGCAAGAGGTTTAGATATAGATCGTGTTAATTTAGTTATTAATTATGATATTCCAATGGATGTAGAATCTTATATACATAGAATAGGAAGAACTGGTAGAGCTGGACGTTATGGTAAATCTTTATCATTAATAAAAAAAAGTGAGTATACAATATTAAAAAATATAAAAAAAAAAACTAAAACAAATATAAATAAAATATTAATTCCTAATGATAATTCAATTAGTAAAAAACGTCAACTTTATTTTATCCAAAAAATAAATAAAAAATTACTAAATAAAAATTTATATAAATATAAAAAATTTTTTTTATCGATAAAAAAATATTATTTAGATAAATTAATAAATATAAAAAATATAAAATATATAATATTAAAAATTTCAGAAAACAAAAAAAAACTAGTTATTTCTTCTAAAAATATACCTATTTTAAATAATAAATATAATTATATTAAATCATTAAAATATAATTATAAATATAAATCAAATAAATAAATATCAATATTAATTATACATATAATTTTTATTTTTAAGTATATCATTATTTTTACACAAAGTAGATATCAATAGTGATTTTATTGTGTGTAATCTATTTTCTGACTGTTGAAAAACTAAACTTTTTTTTGATTCAAAAACATTATTAGTAACTTCAATTCCTTTTGAATTTAAATTATATTTATTAATAATTTTATTTCCAAGGATTGTTTTTCTATCATGAAAAGATGGCAGGCAGTGAAGAAATTTGATTTTTGGATTAAAAGATTTTTTTAACATTGATAAGTTTACTTGATATTTTTTTAATTGAAGTATTCTCTGACACCATTTTTTTTCAGATTCACCCATTGACAACCATACATCTGTATATATAAAATCTGTATTTTTTATACCCAATTCTATATTTTCAGTAATTGTAATTTTACCACCGTTATATTCAGAAATTTCTTTACAAATATTAAAAAATTTTTTTTTAGGGTAATATTTTTTTGGAGATATTAATCTTAAATCAAAACCAAAAATTGCTGCAGCTTCTAACATAGAATTACTTATATTATTTTGTGCATCGCCTATATATGATATAATAATTTCATTAAAATATTTTCCTGATGGCATATTTTCTTTAATAGTCATTAAGTCTGCTAATAATTGTGTAGGATGAAAATCATTAGTTAAACCATTCCATACTGGTACATTAGAATAATTAGCCAATTCTTCTATAACACTTTGATCATATCCACGATATTGTATACCATGATAAATTTTGTCTAAAACTCTTGCTGTATCTTTAATTGATTCTTTATATCCAATTTGACTATTTTTAGAATTTAAATTAGTAATAAAAGCACCTTGATCATAAGCTGCTACTTCAAAAGAACACCTTGTTCTAGTAGATTCTTTTTCAAAAATTAAAGCTATATTTTTATTAACTAGTTTTTTATCCTCTATATTTTTTTTTTTTTTTTTTTTTAATATAGAAGCTAATTCTATCAAATAAATAATTTCTTTTGCATTAAAATCAAATAACCTTAAAAAATCTTTTTTATATATAGTTTTCATATATTCCTATTATATTAAAAAAATAAATATTTTTATTAATATTATTTAATTAATTATATTATTTTTTTTTATTAAATTTATTTATTATTTTTTTACAAATCAATAAACGTTTTTTATTTTTATTAATTATTTTTTTAGGGGCTTTAATAATAAAATTTTTGTTATTTAATTGTTTTTCTAAATAAATAATTTCTTTAAAAATATTATCTTTATTTTTTTTTAGTTTTTTTGATTCATAATTTTTATTTATTTTATTATTTATATTAATTATAATTTTTGTTGTATCAATTATTCTTGTAATATATTTATTAATTTTTATATCTTTAGATAAATAAATTATTTTATTTAAATTCAAAATAATTTTTAAAATATTTTCGTTTTTATATAAAAATAATAAATTTTTTTTATCATATAAAAATATTGTAATTTTTTTTTTTTTTGAAATTTTATATTCATAACGTAAATTACGAACTTCAATTATAATATTTTTTAATATTTTTATTTGTTTTAATATTAAAAAATTTACTTTTTTTTTATTATATTTAGGAAATTTTTGTAACATAATTGTTTCATTTTTAATATTTTTTAATAACATTATTCTTTGCCATATTTCTTCTGTAATAAATGGTATTATTGGATGAGCTAATTTTAAAATTATTTCTAAAACATTAATTAGTGTATATCTTGTATTATATTTTTCTAATTTAGAACCATATTTTAATATTGGTTTTATAAATTCTAAATACCAATCACAAAATTCATTCCAAATAAAATTATATAAATAATTAGATGCTAAATCAAAACGATAAATATTTAAACTATTACTATAATTTTTTATTAAATTATTTAATTCAATTAATATCCAATCATTAAATTGATAAAATAATTTTATATTTTTATTATTATAATTATAATTTTTATTTTTTGTATTAATTATAACAAAACGACTAGCGTTCCATAATTTATTACAAAAATTTCTATAACCTAATATACGATTTGTATTTAAATTTATATTTCTACTTGTTGATGATATAGAAGATAAAGTAAATCTTAATGCATCAGCTCCTGAAGATTTTATACCATTTGGAAATTCTTTTTTAGTTTTATGAATAATTTTTTTAATTAAATCAGTTTTTATTATATTTTCTGTTCTTTTTTTTATAAGTTTTTCTAAATTAATACCATCTATAATGTCTATTGGGTCAATAATGTTACCTTTAAATTTAGACATTTTATTTCCATTTTCATCTTTAACTAATCCAGTAATATATATTTTTTTAAAAGGGATTTGTGATTTACCATCATTATTTTTAATAAAATACATTGTTAACATTATCATTCTAGCTACCCAAAAAAATATAATATCAAAACCAGTTACTAAAATATCAGTAGGATGAAATTTTTTTAAATAATTATTTTTATTAGGCCACCCTAAAGAAGCAAATGTCCATAAACCAGATGAAAACCAAGTATCTAATACATCTTTATCTTGAAATAATTTAATATTATTTGATATATTATATTTAATTCTTATTTCTTTTTCATTATTTCCAACATATATTTTATTATTTAAATTATACCATGCAGGAATACGATGTCCCCATAATAATTGTCTTGAAATACACCAATCTTTTATATTATACATCCAAGAATAATACATATTTTTATATTTATTTGGAATAAATTTTATTTCATTATTTTCTACTATTTTAATAGCTTTTTTAGATAAAAGAGATGTTTTAATATACCATTGATTTGTTATCATTGGTTCTATGATTGTATTACTTCTATCTCCAAAAGGTATAAAAATTTTTTTTTCAACAGTTTTTTTTAATAATTTTAAATTTTTAATTTCATTAATAATTTTTTTTCTTGCAACAAATCTATCAATATTTTGAAATTTTTTTGGTATTACAAAATTTTTTAAATTAATTTTATTATTATAATTATTATAAATAATTACTTTATTTCTAATAATACCTTTTTTATTTAATACACTAACTATTGGTAATTTATTTTTTATACCTATTTCATAATCATTAAAATCATGTGCTGGTGTTATTTTTACACATCCAGTATGTTTATTAATATTTATAGAATTATCACTAATTATAGGAATAGTTCTATTTATTATTGGTAATATTACTTTACTTCCAATTAAATTTTTATATCTATTATCTTTTGGATTAACAGCAACAGCAACATCTCCTAACAAAGTTTCTGGTCTTGTTGTAGCAACAATTAAATATTTTTTATTATTTTTAGTTTTTATATTATCATTTAAAAAATATTTAATATACCATATAAAACCATAAATTTCCTTATTCTCTATTTCTAAATCAGATATTGCAGTATTTAATTTAATATCCCAATTTACTAAACGTTTTCCTCTATATATTAAATTATTATTATATAAATCAATAAAGGCTTTTTTTACAGATAATGAAAAATCATCATCCATAGTAAATCTATAATTTTCCCAATCTATAGAATTACCTAATCTTTTTATTTGTCTAATAATATTTTTACTTGAATAAATTTTCCATTCTAATATTTTTTTAATTAAATATTTTTTATTATAATCATTTTTATTATATCCTTTTTCTTTTTTAATTTTATTTTCTACTAATAATTGAGTAGCTATACCTGCATGATCTAATCCAGCTTTCCATAAAACATTTTTACCTTTCATTCTTTTATATCTTATAATAATATCCATTATAGTTTGTTGAAATGCGTGTCCCATATGTAAATTACCAGTAATATTTGGAGGTGGCATCATAATACAAAAATTATTTTTATTACAATTCATATCAGTTTTAAAATAACCATTAGATTCCCAATTTTTATAAATATATTTTTCTATATTTTTAGGTTGATATATTTTATCCATAATTTATTTTTTTATTTTAATTTTTTTCATATATTATTTTAAAAAAAATATATTAAAATAATTTTTTATTTTAATGATATATTCATTTTAGATTTTTTTAATAAAAATTGTATTAATAAATATAAAGGTCTTCCAGTAGCACCCATACTTTTATAACTATAAGATGTTCCAGCAATATCTAAATGAGCCCATATATATTTTTTTGTAAAATATGATAAAAAACAAGCAGCATAAATTGCTCCTCCTGAATTATCATTAGCTACATTAACTATATCAGCAAAATTTGAATTTAATCTTTTTTTATATTCATTTTTAATTGGTAATAACCAAGTGTGGTCTCCAGAAATTTTTGCAGCATTTAATAATTCTTTTATTAAAATACTATTATTAGACATTAATCCATTAATTTCATCACCTAATGCAACAACACAGGCTCCTGTTAAAGTTGCTATATCAATTACTATTTCAGGATTAAATCTTTTAATATAAGTAAATACATCACATAAAACTATTCTTCCTTCAGCATCGGTATTAATAATTTCTACATTTATACCAGACATACTTTCTATTATATCACCAGGACGATAAGAATTTCCTCCTGTCATATTTTCACAACAAGCTAATACCCCAATTACATTTAATGGTAAATTTAATTTTGCTATTATAATCATCAATCCATAAACAACTGATGCTCCACACATATCATATTTCATTTTATCCATCTTGTTAGAACCTTTAATAGATATTCCACCTGAATCAAAAGTTAAACCTTTACCTATAAATATTATTGGCTTTTCATCATAATTTTTATGATTATTATACTTTATTATAGACATTAAAGATTCATTTTCTGATTCTCTACCTACGGCTAAATAAGCATTCATACCTAATTTTTTCATATCCTTTTCATTAATATCAAAAACTTTAATTTTTTTTGGAAAAATATCTTGAAGTCTATAAGATCTCATAGATAAATAAGCAGAATTACATATATTAGAAGGTAAATTACCAATATCTTTAACTATTTTAATACCACTAGAAATTGCCATTGCTTGTTTTATTGCTATATTTACTAAGTTAATATCATATTTTTTATCTATATAAAAAATAATTTTATTTATATTAAAAAAATTTTTATTATTTTTTAATTTATTAAAAATATACAATTTATCTTCTATTATTTCTATTGCTTTTCTTATTTTCCAATAAATATTTAAATTATAAACATTTAATTCTGTAAAAAAAAAATTTATTTTTTTTATATTTGTATTTTTTATTATTTCAATACTATTGTTAACAATATTTAAATAATTATTAACATTAAAATATTTTTTTTTACCGCATCCTATTATTAATAAATATTTATATTTAATATTTGGAACGTTATATAATAATAAAAATTCATTAATTTTTCCATATATTTCATTATAATTAATTGCAGATAAAATATAATTATTACTCGTTATATTTAATTTATTACCAATAAAAGATAATTTTTTATTTTCAAATATAGATATTAATGCACATGTACTAGTTTCTTTATCCAAAATATCATGATTTAATGTAAATTGCATAAATATCCTTAAAATTTTAATATTAATTTTAAAATTATATATTATAAAATAATTTAAAAATATAAATTATTTTAAAGGAAATTAAATGAAAATAATAACTAGATTTGCTCCAAGTCCGACTGGTTATCTTCATTTTGGTAATATGAGAACAGCTTTATATTCTTGGTTAATAGCTAAACATTATAATGGAAAATTTATTTTAAGAATAGAAGATACTGATATTAAAAGATCATCAAAAAAATATATAGATTATATTAAAAAAGATATGAAATGGTTAAAATTAAACTGGGACGAAGGACCATTTTTTCAAACAAATAGATTTAGATTATATAAAAAATATTTAAATTATATGATTAATAATAATATTGCATATAAATGTTATTGTTCTAAAAAAAGATTATTAAAATTAAAAAAATATCAAATTAAAAATGGTATTAAACCTAAATACGATAATTATTGTTTAAAAAAAAAAATTAAATATTCAAATAAATATTATGTTATACGTTTTAATAATCCAAAATATGGATATACTACTTTTAATGATCAAGTTTATGGTAATATTAAAATAAAAAATTCTGAATTAGATGATTTTGTTATAGTAAGAAATAATGGAATACCAACGTATAATTTTTGCGTAGTTATAGATGATATAGAAATGAAAATAACTCATGTTGTAAGAGGTGATGATCATATTAATAATACACCAAAACAAATTAATATAATTAAATCATTAAATGCAATAATACCTTTATATATACATTTACCTTTAATTTTGAATATTGATGGTAAAAAATTATCTAAACGTAATGATGATAATAAAATTTTAAAATATAAAAAAAATGGTTTTTTACCAGAAGCAATATTAAATTTTTTATTAAGACTTGGTTGGTCATATGGAAATAAAGAAATATTTAATATTAATGATATGATTAATTTATTTAATATTAAAAAAATTAATAAATCTCCTAGCACTTTAAATATAAAAAAAATTTTATCACTTAATAAATATTATATGAATAATTTACCTTTATCATATATTAGTAAATATTTAAGATATTTTCTTAAAAAAAATAAAATAAAAATGAAAAATAAAACTAATTTAAATATAATTATAAATAATTTTATAAAACATTTTAACAATATTAAAGAAATGTCATTATATTTTTATTATTTTTATAAAAATAATTTTAAATATAATTATAAATTATTTAAAAAATTTATCAATTATAAATTATATAAAACTTTAATAATATTATATAATGTTATTAATAATATTAAAAAATGGAACTATAAAAATATTAATTATTCAATAAAAAATATATCTTTTAAAAAAAAATTAAAAATAAAATATATATTTATATTACTAAGAATTTTTATTATGGGATTAAAAGAATGTTTTAGTATAGTTAAAATAATATATTATATTAAAAAAAAAATTTTTTTATTAAGAATAAAAAATGGAATAAAATTTATTTTAAAAAATAAATTTTATTTTACAAAAAAATAAAAGAAATTGACTTTA
This sequence comes from Candidatus Annandia pinicola, assembly GCF_020541245.1. Taxonomy (NCBI): domain Bacteria; kingdom Pseudomonadati; phylum Pseudomonadota; class Gammaproteobacteria; order Enterobacterales; family Enterobacteriaceae; genus Candidatus Annandia; species Candidatus Annandia pinicola. Next base: position 62,950 of record NZ_CP045876.1, read on the forward strand.
CAATAAAATTTGTTTATATTATTTATCATAAGCTATTAATTTATTTTTAGGGTAATTAGCTCAATTGGTAGAGCGTCTCCTTTACACGGAGAGGGTTGGCGGTTCGAGTCCGTCATTACCCAATTATAATTTAAAAATATTATGAGGGTCGTTAGCTCAGTTGGTAGAGCAGTTGACTTTTAATCAATTGGTCGCAGGTTCGAATCCTGCACGACCCATTTTTTTTATAAAATAAATAAAAAAAAATTAATAATCAATTTAATAAAAATGTATTTTTTTTATAATTTATAAATTTTTTTTATTACAAAAAAAATAAATTAAATTGAGGCATATGATGTCAACAAATTTTTTAGTTGGAGATGTAGGTGGTACAAATATAAGACTTGCTTTATATAATAACAACAATGGAAAAATTTATAATATTAAATTTTTTTTAACTTCTAATTTTAAAAATTTAGAAAAAGTTATAAGTATTTATTTAAATAATAATAAAAATATAAAACATGGATGTATTGCAATTGCCTGTCCTATAATTAATGATTGGATTGAAATGACAAATAATAATTGGGCTTTTTCAGTATTTAAGTTAAAAAAAAAACTTAATTTTAAAACTTTAAAAATAATTAATGATTTTATAGCTATTTCTATGTCAATACCTATTTTAAATGAAAAAAACTTAATACAATTTGGAGGTAAAAAATCTGTTAAAAACAAACCAATAGTAGTATATGGAGCAGGAACAGGTTTAGGTGTAGCTCATCTTATAAATGTAAATAATAAATGGATAAGTTTACCTGGAGAAGGAGGTCATGTAGATTTTGCTCCTAACAGTAAAGAGGAATTAATAATATTAGATATATTAAGATCTGAAATTGGTCATGTTTCTATGGAAAGAATATTATCAGGAAAAGGATTAGTAAATTTATATCGTGCAATAACAAAAATGAATAATAAAAAAGTAAAAAAGCTAAAACCTGAAGATATTTCTAAAAAAGCAATGTCTAATGAATGTATATATTGTAAAAAAGCATTAACATTATTTTGTATTATTATGGGTCGTTTTGGTGGAAATTTAGCTCTTACCTTAGGTACATTTGGAGGAGTATATATTGCTGGAGGTATAGTTCCAAAATTTTTAAGTTTTTTTAAATCTTCTAATTTTAGATTAGCTTTTGAAGATAAAGGAAGATTTAAAAATTATGTTAAAGATATACCAGTTTATATGATTACTTATAATCAACCAGGATTATTGGGGGCTGGTTTTTATTTAAATCAAATATTAAAAAAAACATAATTTTTTTTTAAATTGTAAAAAAAATATAATCATAAATAAAAAAAATATATATATAAAGGAAATAATTTTATGAAAAATATTAATTTAAAAGAAGTTATACAAAGATTATCTACTGTTCAAGATATTTTAAGATGGGTTTTTAGTAAACTATCATCATCAAATGTTTTTTTTGGTCATGGAATTGATAATGCATGGGAAGAATCATTACAATTAGTTTTATCTGTTGTTAATTTACCATTTGAATTTAGTAAAGAAATGCAAAAAACTAAAATAACAAAAAATGAATGTTATCAAATATTAAAAGGAATTAATAAAAGAATAAAACAAAGAGTACCTATGCCTTATATTATTGGTAAATCTTTATTTTATGGTTATGAATTTTATGTTGATCAAAATGTTTTAATTCCAAGATCTTCTATTGCAGAAACTATAATTAATAAATTTAATAAATATATAAATAAAAAACCCAATTATATATTAGATCTTTGTACTGGAAGTGGTTGTTTAGCAATTATATGTTCTTATCTTTTTCCAAATTCTGTTATTGAAGCATCAGATATTTCTAAAAAAGCTTTAAAAATAGCTAAAATTAATATATTAAAACATAAAAAAATTAATATAAAATTAATTAATTCTAACTTATTTAATAATTTATCATTAAAAAGATATAATATTATTATAACTAATCCTCCTTATGTAGATAAGTCAGAATTTAAAAGATTACCAAATGAATATTATTATGAACCACCATTAGGGTTAGTAGCTAATGAAAATGGATTAGAATTTATAAATAAAATAATTTACTATTCTTATAAATATTTAACAGATGATGGTATTTTGATATGTGAAATAGGTAATAATAAAAAAAAAATATTAGAATATTTTCCAGATTTACCATTTCAATGGGTAGAATTTAAAAATCCTCATTGTAATGTTTTTGTTTTAACAAAAAAACAACTTATGATACCAGATATGTTTTTTTAAATAAAAAAATTAAAATTTAAAAAAATAAATAAAGGAAATTATGGCTGGAAATACTATTGGAAAAATATTTCGTGTTACAACTTTTGGTGAATCACATGGAAAATCATTAGGTTGTATAGTTGATGGTGTACCACCTGGTTTAAAATTAAAAAAAAAAGATTTACAACATGATTTAAATAGAAGAAAACCAGGAACATCAAGATATACTACACAAAGAAGAGAAGAAGATAGTATAATTATTATGTCTGGTGTATTTAATAATTTTACTACTGGTACTAGTATAGGAATGTTAATTAATAATAATGATTGTAGATCTCAAGATTATAAAAACATAAAAAGTATTTTTCGTCCTGGACATGCAGATTATACTTATGAAAAAAAATATGGTATTCGTGATTATAAAGGAGGTGGTAGATCTTCAGCTAGAGAAACTGCTATGAGAGTTGCTGCAGGAGCTATAGCAAAAAAATATTTATTTTTAAAATATAAAATTAAAATACGTGGTTATTTATCTCAAATTGCAAATATTAAATGTAATTTTGATAATTGGAATATTGTAGATAAAAATCCATTTTTTTGTCCTAATTTATTACAAATTAAAAATATAAAAAAATTAATAAATCAACTAAAAAAACAAGGAAATTCTATTGGGGCTAAAATTACTATTATTATAGAAAATACACCAATAGGTTTAGGAGAGCCAGTTTTTGATAGATTAGACGCTGATTTAGCTCATTCATTAATGAGCATTAATGCAGCAAAAGGTATAGAAATAGGTGATGGATTTAAAGTAATAAATAAATTAGGAAGTCAACATAGAGATGAAATGAATAAAAAAGGTTTTATTACTAATCACTCAGGAGGAATATTAGGAGGAATTAGTACAGGTCAAAATATAAAAATCAATGTTGCATTTAAACCTACTTCAAGCATAAAAATACGTGGTAATACTATTAACAATAAAGGAAAAGAAGTTAAAATAATTACTAAAGGAAGACATGATCCTTGTGTAGGGATTAGAGCTGTACCTATTGCAGAAGCTATGGTTGCTATTACATTAATGGATCATATTTTAAGATATAGAGCACAATGTTTTGATATTTTATAAAAATTTATATTAAATATTATTAATAATATTAAAAATTTATTTAAAATAAATATTAAAAAAAAACAAAATTTTAATATTTAATTATTAAAATAAATAATATAAATAACAATATTTTTTTTATTTAATATAAATATGAAAATTGCACTTTGTATAGAATATAATGGTAGTAAATATTGTGGTTGGCAAAGTCAAAAAAAACAAAATAATATTCAAGATAAAGTACAATATGCTATATCAAAAATAGCTAATCAAAAAATTAAAATTTTTTGTGCAGGAAGAACTGATACTGGAGTACATAGTATTGGTCAAGTTATACATTTTGAAACAAATATAGAAAGAAAAAACAATGCTTGGACTATAGGGGTAAATAATTATTTACCTAATGATATTTCTATAAAATGGATGAAAAAAGTAAAAAATAGTTTTCATGCAAGATTTAGTGCATTATCAAGAAGATATTTTTATGTAATTTATAATAATATTTGTAGACCATCAATTTTTTTTAAAAATGTAACACATATAAAAAATAGTCTTAATGTAGATAATATGTATAAAGCAGGTCAATTATTATTAGGTGAAAATAATTTTAATTCATTTAGATCATCTAAATGTCAATCTAAAACACCTTGGAGAAATATTATACATTTTAATATTATAAAATACAAACCACCTTATATAATATTTGATATAAAAGCAAATTCTTTTTTATATAAAATGGTTCGTAATATTATGGGAAGTATTATAGAAATTGGAAAAGGAAAACATCCTATAAAATGGTTATCTTACGTTTTAAAATCTAAAGATAGAAAAATGGCAGCAGCAACAGCTAAAAATACAGGATTATATTTATCAGAAATAGAATATCCATATTATTTTAATTTACCTAAATTTAAAAATACATTTTTTTTATAATTTTTTATTTTAAATTAATAATATTTATTATTAATATTTTTTTATAATATTTATTGCATTGATGTTAATGCAATTGTATATAATATTTCTTCTAATGATGCTCCTCTAGATAAATCATTTACTGGTTTATTAATACCTTGTAAAATAGGTCCTATAGAAACTATTTCAGAAGTCCTTTGTACTGCTTTGTAAGTAATATTACCTGAATTTAAATCAGGAAATATAAATATATTAGCACCACCAAATAAAACAGAATTTGGTTTTTTTTTACTTAATACTTCTGATGATACAGCAGCATCATATTGTAAAGGACCATCTATTATTAAATTTGGTTTTTTTTTTTTAACAATTTCAGTTGCATTAAAAACTTTTTCTATATCTATTCCTGAACCAGAATTACCAGTAGAATAAGAAAGCATAGCAATTTTAGGAATAATTTTAAATTTAATTGCAGTTTCAGCTGATTGTATAGCAATTTCAGCTAATTGATTTGCATTAGGATTTATATTAATAGCACAATCACTATACATAAAAACTTTATTTTTAAATAACATAAAAAATAAAGAAGATATTAAAGAATATTTTTTTTTTATTTTAATTAGTTGTAGTGCTGGTCTTATAGTATCTGATGTAGTATTATCAATTCCAGCTACTAAACCATCTGCTTCACTATATTTTAACATTAAAGTAGATAATATTATGTTTTTTTTTAAATCTTTTTTTGCTATTTCTTTAGTCATTCCCTTATGTTTTCTTAATTCTATATATTTATCAATATATTTATTACGAATTTTTTCTGGATTAATAATTTTAAAATTATTTTCATTAAATTCAATTTTATAATGTTTAATAATATTATATATTTTATTTTTAGATCCTATTAAAGTACAATTTGCAATATTATATTTAGAACAAATAGATGCTGCAAGTATAATTTTAATATTATTACCTTCCGGTAATAATATGTTTTTATTGTTTTTATTAGATAATGATATAATTTTTTTTATAAAAATATTTATTGAATTTAAATTTTTCATTTTTTTTTAAATTTATTTAAATATAATATTTATATTTTAAAAAAAATTATAAATATTATATTTAAATTTTAAAATTAAATTAATTGATTAAACTAAATTTATCCCTTCTTTAGCAATCATTAATTCTTCGTCTGTAGGTAACACCAATATTGGTAGTGTATTTTTTTTATTTATAAAACCAATTTTATTATTAATAATTTTATTGTTAAAATCATTATCTATAGCAATATTTAACAATGAAAAATTTTTAATACTTAATTTTCTCATTAAAGCTGAATTTTGACCTATACCTCCTGTAAATACTATAGCATCTAAGTATTTATCAATTAATGTTATATAACCTCCAATATATTTAGATAAACGATGACAAAATATATCTAATGCTATTTTAGATTTTTTATTTTTATTATATTTACTTTCAATATAACGAAAATCATTATTATTTTCTGTTAAACCTAATATACCAGATTGTTTATTTATTAAATTTTTTATATTTTTTATAGAAATACCTAAACATTCATATAAAAAGAAAATTATATTAATATCAATATCCCCGCTTCTTGTACCCATTAATAATCCTTCTGATGGTGTTAAACCCATAGAAGTATCAATTATTTTACCATTATTAATAGCTGCAACAGAAGAACCATTTCCTAAATGACATGCTATAATTTTAAGTTTACTAATTTTTTTATTAAATATTTTTGAAGTTTTATATACAATATATTGATAACTAATCCCATGTGCTCCATATCTACGAATTCCATAATTTTTATATAATTTGTAAGGCAACCCATATAAATACGATTTTTTAGGCATAGTTCTATGAAAAGATGTATCAAATACAGCCACATTTTTTTTAGATAAATGAGGACAAATTTTCATAGATTCATAAATACCTAATAAATGAGAAGGATTATGTAATGGAGCAAATAATATAGCTGATTTAATTGATTTAATAATTTTATTATCAATTAAAGAAGATTTAGTTGCTTCATAACCTCCATGTACAATTCTATGTGCAATAACTTTAATTTTATTAAATAAAATATTTTTTTTTAAAATATTATTAAAAATAAAATTTATTGTTTTTTTATATGAAATTTTTATTATATGTTTTATTTTTTTTTTATTATTCAAGTAATCATACCAATTAATACTAATTTTATTTGGTCCTAAATATTCTACATTACCATATAAATATCTTTTTTCTAATAAAGGATTTATAATAACAAATTTTAAAGAAGAACTTCCACAATTTAATACTAATGATAATTTATCTGACATTAATATAACCTATATTTAATTTTTATAATTTAATATCTTATATTTATAGATATATTAATTATTTTTTCAGGATATATTCCTAAAAAAATTATCACAATAGTAAATAATAAAACAATAAATTTTGAAAAAAATTGATCAGTAATATTTAATTTATTAAAAATTTTATTTTTATTATTACTATTAATATATAAATTAATAATTATTTTTAAGTAAGCATATAAACTAATAGAGCTACTTAATACTATAGAAATAACTAACCACCATAAATCAGTATTTAAACTTGCAATAATAACATATAATTTACTTAAAAAACCTAAAGTTAATGGTAATCCAGCTAAAGACATAAACATTACAGTCATTACTAAAGCCATTAAAGGCTGATGCCAAAACAAACCTCTATAAATTTTAGTATTATTAATATTTTTTTTTATATTTAATTGATTAGATATAATATTAATAACACCAAATATTCCTAAATTACTTAATATATAATTAACTACAGAAATAAAAATAGTTTGTGATGATATTTTAGTTTTAATTATATAAAAAATAACCATCAAATAACCTATTTGTGAAATTGATGAATATCCTATTATTTTATTTATATTATTTTGCGTAACTATCATAATACTACCAAATATCATAGAAGAACAAGCAACTATCATAAATAACAAACGAATATGCATATAATAATCTGGTAAATATAATATTAGTCTCGTTATGATAGCAAAAAAAACTATTTTATTATTACCAGATATAAATGATAAAACTGGTAAAGATAATTTTTCATATATATCAGGGGTCCATAATTGAAATGGTACTAAAGATAATTTAATAAATAATCCACTTGATAATATAATAAAACCTAAAGCTAAAAAAGAAGAATAAAAACCCTCTAACATAAAAGCAGTAATATCTAAAGATTTTAATTTAATATATAATAAACCTATACCAAATAAAATTAAAGAAGATGAAACTAAAGATAATATAGTATACTTTAAAGAAGCATTTAAGGCTTTTTTTTTATTATAAGAAAAATTTATTAAACCAAAAACAGGTAAAGATAATAATTCTAAACCAACAAAAATAATATGTAAATATATTGTACTAACAACAATAATCCCACCTAAAGTTGAAATTAAAATTAATAAATAAAATTCTTCTTTGTAATCTTTATATTTTTCTAACCAATAATAAGAAAATATGCATGTTGAAAAACTTGAAATAATTAATAAAATTACATAAAAAAAAGAATAATTATCAAAATACAAATAATAATCTAAATAAAAAGCATCCATTTTTTTAATTAATAAAAGAGATGGTGGTACTAAAATTAAACCTATAACAGTAATTATTAAACTTATAAGATTGTTTCTTTTAAAAATAATTAATAAAATTAATATTATAATAGTTAATTCAATTACTAATACTGGAATTAAAGTCAATAACTCTAATGAATAATTTGTCATGAAATTGTAATACCTAATTTTTTTTAATTATTAAATATAATATTGTGAATTATATACTGAAATATGATTAGTATCTAATATAAATTGTGGGTAAATACCCAGTGATAATAACAAAATAACTAATAAAATTAATATAATAGCTTCTCTTATAGACATATTTTTTAATAATCTTTTATTTTTATTTAAACCATAAAAAACCTTATGCATAACAAATAAAGAATATATGGTAGTTAATATTAAACTAAATGAACATATACAAGATATTATTGGATAAAATTGAAAAGTTCCTATTAAAATTAAAAATTCACCAATAAAATTACCAGTTCCAGGAATTCCTAAATTAGCCATTAAAAAAAATAAACAAAATCCAGGTATATAATTAATACTGTTCCATAATCCATACATTTTATTGATATTATGAGTATGTATTCTATCATAAATTTGTTCAAATATTATAAATAATGCAGATGTAGAAAAACTTACAGATATTAATTGTATTATTAAACCCTGATAAACTATCATACTTCTTGTAAATATAGCAATTAGTATTAACCCCATATGAGAAATTGATGCATAACTTATAAATTTTTTAATATTTTTTTGTCTAAAAGACATTAACGCCCCATAAATAATGGTAAAAATTCCAATATATCTAATAATATATGCAAATTTAATAGATATATTAGGACAAAATGGTATACAAAATTTAATTAATGCATAAGAAGATGTTTTAATTATTATACCAACTAAATCTACAGATGCATAAATAGGTGTATTATTATGAATTTTAGGTAACCATCCATGAAAAGGTACTATAGGCATTTTTACTACACATGCTAAAAAAAAACCTGACATAACTAAACATTCTTGAATATAATTCATATCGGTTTTTAATAATATAGCATAATTAAAAGTCAAATCTCCAGTTTGATTATAATGAAGCATTACTAATTTTATAATAGAAAGAAACATTAATAAACTAGAAAATTGTGCATAAATAAAAAATCTATTTGCAATAAAAATAGTATCTTTTATAGAATAATAATTACCCCATTTTATTATAATAAAATATATTGGAAATAAAATCATTTCCCAAAAAACAAAAAATAAAAACATATCTGCAGATAAAAAAATACCCAAAGAAGAACCTATAATCCATAATAAATTTAATAAAAATAATCCTTTATATTTTTTTATTATTTCCCAAGAACATAAAATAGATATTATACCTAATATACTAGTTGTTAATATCATTATTATTGATAAACCATCAGTAGCTAAATGAAAATCAATTCCTAATTTTGTAATCCATGGAATAGAAAATTCTAATTGCCATTCATCGGGATTAAATGTTCTATTATTAAAATCAATAAATAATTGTAAAGAAATATAAGTAATAGATATCATAGATAATAATGAGATAAATCTAGATAAAACTACATTAAAATATGATATTTGCCAGCAAATTATTCCACCGATAAAAGGAATTATAAGTAATAAAACTAAAATCATATATTTCTCATAAAAAAAAATTAATTATATAAATAAATATGTTTTTTTAATAAAGTAATGTATATGTAATACATTTATTAAAGATAACATTATTAAAACACCCAATATAATATTATAAATATACCATCTTAAATAACCATTTTCTATTCTATTAAAAAAATTATTAAATAAGATAATTAAAAAAATAGGTATATATGTTAATTTGTCAATTAAATCTATTCTAGATATAATAAATGTTATAAATAAATAAGGCTTAACAAGAATAAAATCATATATTGTATTTAAGAACAAAGAATTATATAAAAATTTATATAAAGAATATATATAATTTTCTTCTAAAATGATTTCATATATTTCTTTATTATTTTTATAAAATAAATAAGCAAAAATAATTCCAAAAATAGAAGATAAACATGATATTAAAATTAAAAATTTTTCATTAGGAGACATTTGACATATAAAGTTATCTAAATAAGGAAATTGAATAAATAATCCTATAATAGTAGATAATATACATAAAATTAAAAGAGGCAAATTATGAAATATATTTCTTTCTATTATATAATAATTTTTTTGTTTATTATGAAAAATATAAAATATCATTCTAAAGGTGTATAAAGAAGTTATAAAAGTACCTAAAATACAAGTATAAAGAATATAAATATGATTACTTGAAGATATCCTTAATAAAATATATTCTTTACTATAAAAACCTGAAGTAATTAAAGGTAATGATGATAAACTACTTCCACCTATTAAAAAACACATATATATAAATTTATTATTTTTATATAAACAATTCATAGTAAAAATATTTTGATTTCCATTACAGTTTTTAATTAAAGATCCTGAGGACATAAATAAAAGTGCTTTAAAATAAGCATGCATTATTAAATGAAATATTGCTGCTTGCCAAGAACAAATTCCTAAAGAAACAAACATATACCCTAATTGACTAATTGTAGAATATGCTAATATTTTTTTTATATTTCTTTGTACTAAGGCAAATAAACCTGATATAATTAAAGTAATTAAACCAATAATACATGTTATATAAAGAACTTTTGGTGTTAATATAAATATACTATGCATGCGAGTTATTAAATATACTCCTGCTGTTACCATAGTTGCCGCATGTATTAATGCTGAAGCTGGGGTAGGCCCAGACATAGCATCTGGTAACCAAATATGTATTGGAATTTGAGCAGATTTACCTATAGCTCCAATTAATAATAATATATTTGCTATTTGTAATATAAAATTATTTCCATACATATAGGTTGTACTAAAATTTTGTATTTCTTCAATTGAAATTGTACCTAAATGATTAAAAAATATAAAAATTGAAATTAATAAAAAAATATCACTTATTTTAGTAGTTATAAAAGCTTTAATAGCATTTTTACCATAATTTTTATTTTTATAATAAAAATTAATTAATAAATAAGAACATAAACCTACACCCTCCCAACCAAAATACATAGATAATAAATTATCAGATAAAACTAAAAATAACATATTTGCAATAAATAAATTCATATAGGCAAAAAATTTAGCATAACATTTTTCATACTTCATATACCATATAGAAAAAAAGTAAATAATAAAACTTATACTAATAATAATTGAAACCATTGTAATAGATAATTTATCTAATGTAATTTTCATAGGTATTTGTAAATTTTTTACATCTACCCAATACCATAATATTTGATTATATACTTTTTCATTATTATCAAAAAAATTTATAATACTTTTTATAATATTAAAACTTGATAATATCATTGTAATAATAATTAAAAAATTAATTTTAGTTTTAGATAAACTTTTATAATATAAAATTAAAATTATAAAACTAATAATAGGAAAAACTATAGAATAATATAAGGTATCCATTATTATTTAATCTCATTTAAAATATCAATATTTAATGTTCTTTTTAAATTATATAATTTAATTAAAAGAGCTAAACAAATACTAGATTCAGAAGCTGATATACTCATTAACATCATATAAACTATTTGTTCTTCATTTTTATTTATATAATGTCCAGCTAAAATTAAAAGTAATCCTGCTGCATTAAACATAATCTCAATACCCATTAATATAAAAAACAAATTTTTGCGAGTTATTACAGATGACATACCTAATAAAAAAATTATTACAGAAACAATTAAACCATGTCTTAAAATAATCATAAATTTCCAAATTTTTATATTTTTTTATTTTTTTTTTATAATATTAATTGTTACAATTAAACCAGCTAACAATACTATAGAAGATAATTCTAATGAAAGCATATTGTGATTTAATAAATTTAAACTAATAATTTTAGGGTCCAATATTTCTATATTTATTTTTTTATCTTTTAATTCATTCCAAAAATAATTTATTATAAAAAATAAAAAAAATAAAGTTATGATTGTTGGTATTAAGTATCTAAATTTAATTTCATTTTTTTTTTTTGTATAATCTTCATTTAACATCATTATTACAAAAATAAATAAAACCATAATAGCACCAGTATATATAATTATTTCTAATGAACCAGCTAAGTAATCACCAATAGAAAAAAAAATACCAGATATTGAAGATAATGTGATTATTAAATACATTAAAGCGTATACTGGATTTTTACTAATTATAACTTTTATTGTAGAAATTATTGAAATAAAACTAAATGCATAAAAAAAATACATTTCCATATTTTAACCTTTAAGGCATTAATTTTTTTATATCTATTATTTTATTATTTTTTCTTTTATTATTTTTATTATTAAAAGAAATACCTGATAATTTATAAAAATTATAATTTGGATATTTTCCAGTACCAGAAATTAATAAATCTTTTTTTTCATATATTAAATCTTTTCTTTTATAATCACTTAATTCAAAATCATCAATCAATTGTATAGCTTGAGTTGGACAAGCTTCTTCACACATACCACAAAAAATACATCTTGAAAAGTTAATTCTAAAAAATTCTGCATACCATCTTTTTTTTTTTTCTTTTTTTTTTAAAGATATACATCCAACAGGACATGATACAGCACATAAATTACAAGCTACACATCTTTCATTACCATCAGGATCTTTAGTTAAAATTATACGACCTCTATATCTAGGATAAATATAAACTTTTTTTTCTGGATATAATATTGTTTCACGTTTTTCAAAAGATTTTAATCCAACTTTCCATATACTACGTAATTGTGTAAAAAAAAATAAAATAATTTTTTTAAATATCATAAATACCTATATTTTATTTTATTAATTAAAAGTTAAAATTAAAATAGCTGTTAAAAATAAATTTACTAAGTTTAATGGTAAAAATAATTTCCAACTTATTGACATAACTTTATCATATCTAGGTCTTGGTAATGACGCTCTTATTAAAATAAACATAAAAATAAAAAAACATGTTTTTAATATAAACCATACTATAGGTGGTAAAAAAGGTCCTAACCAACCCCCCATAAATAATATAGTCATTAATGATGATAATACAATAATTGATATATATTCACTTATAAAAAATAATCCAAATTTCATACCAGAATATTCTATATGATAACCATCAGCTAATTCTTGTTCAGACTCAGGTTGATCAAATGGATGTCTATGACATATACATAAACTTGCAATAAAAAAAGATATAAAACTTAAAAATTGAGGTATTAAATTCCATAAATATTTTTGATTTAAAACAATATCTATAAAATTTAAAGAACCAGTTTTAGCTATTACTCCAGTAGTTGATAATCCTAAAAAAATTTCATAACTCAATATTTGAGCAGCTGATCTTACTGCTCCAATTAAAGAATATTTATTATTACTAGACCAACCAGCCAATAAAATTGAATAAATTGATAATCCTACAATCATAAAAAAAAATAATAAACCGATATTTAGATTTATTACATAAAATGTTGATGTAATTGGTATTGTTGCCATAATACTTAAAAATAATAAAAAAACAATAGTTGGGGCTAATATAAAAACAAATTTATGAGAAAATGGTGGTACCCAATCTTCTTTAAACATTATTTTTATCATATCTGCTATTATTTGTAAAGAACCTTGCCATCCTACTCTATTAGGACCATATCTATTTTGAAATAAAGCTAATAATCTTCTTTCAACAAAACTCATATAAGCACCACAAATAACAACTATAAACAAAATTAACAAACTTCTAAATATACTAAAATAAACATCATTATTATTTAATAACATAATAAATTTATTTTATTTACCTTTTTTATATTTGAAATATATTTATTTAATAAACAAAATGGAATTTTAGAAATACCTAATGGTAAACCAACATTTCCTTTTGCAAATGTATTAGAACATAATACTGGTAAAGTGTATATTTGATTTTCACATTTAAATTTAATTATATCATTATTTTTAATATTATTTTTTTTAGCATCTTTTGTATTAAATATTATATTTATTGATTTTAATGTTATTTTTTTAAATATTGATAAATTTTGAGTTAATTCTTCACTACCAAATAATAAATAAAATGGTAATATTCTAAAATATTTTTTTTTAACAAATTTAATATTTTTATTAAAAAAAATTATTTTTTTTTTTTTTTTTGATTTTGAAAAACACATACCTAAATTATTTTTTTTTAATTCATCTTTAATTATATTATGTTTAAATTTATTAATAGAATTTAATGAATTCCATTTAGGAAACCATACAAAAGGAATATGGTAATTATAAATATTTGGTCTATTAATACCTTCAAAATTAAAATTAAACATTGTATCTTTATCTTTTTTTCTAGAATACTCATGTATATTAATATTACTATACATAGAAGATATACCACTATATCTTAAAGGATATCTTGTTATTTTTTTTTTATAAATTCTAAAATTAGAATTTGGAGATATTAATTTTATTGGTAATAATTTAGGTATTTTATTTATACAATGATTAATTATATTATCATATTTTAACCAATTTATAGAATTTTTATTTAATTTTAATCTTATATTATTAATCCAACGCCAACTTTCTAATTTATTAGAATTTTTATTATATAAATTAGGATTAAATACTTTAAAAAATCTTTGTGCTTTTCCTTCATAATTTATTATAGTACCATTACTTTCAGAAAAATTTGTAGATGGTAATGATAAATTAGCTTTTTTAAAAATTTTATTTTTTTGATGATCTATATAAATTATATTTCTTATTTTTTTAAAATAATTATTTATTTTTTTTTCAGATAAATATCTATAAATATTATTTTCCATTATAAATAAAGTATCTATATTATCATATTTTATTTTTTTGAAAACATTTTCTAAAGAAATTCCTTTAATTAAACTTACTCCAACTGTATTAGATGTAGAAAAAATAAATATCATACCAACATCTTTATTTTTTTTTTTTAAAGAATTAACTATGTTAGCTGCAGATTTTATAATTTCTGAGCTACCTGAATGTGTACCAGATATAATTAAAGGTTTTTTAGCATTAATTAAAAATTTAGATATAAGATAAGCTTTTTTTTTTATCTTAATTTTAATATTTTTTATTTTAGAAAAATTTTTATCAATAATATCAGAAATATAATAACCTAAAATAGATTGATTTTCAACAGAAGCATTATAATTCCAAAAAGAAATATCTTTTAATTCAGTATAATCTGTATTTGTAATAAAAATAGGGCATCTCTTTTTTTTAGAAATATTTAATATAGCATTTATATTCCAATAAGGTATTTTATTATTATTTGCTATTTTAAAAAAATTATTTTTTGAAGCTTGACGTATAGATAATGACATTCTAGCTGCAGTTTGTGTAATATCTTCACCCAATATTAAAATAGCATCATATTTTTCAATTTCATTTAAATTAGGTATTTTAATATTATATTCTTTTATTATTTTTAATATTAATTTTATATTATTTTGTTCAATTTTAGGTATTCCAGTAGAAAAATTTTTATAACCAACTAATTCTTTAAGAGCAAAATTATTTTCAATACTAGATCTAGGAGATCCTATACCAATAATTTTTTTAGAATTATTTATAATATTTACTATTTTTTTTAGAGCTTGTTCATTATTTAAAATAAAAATATTATTATTATATCTTTCTATAGGATTTTGAGGTCTATTTTTTAAATTTATATAATCATAACCAAATCTACCTAAATCACAAATAAAATAACCATTAATATCATGATTATATCTATTTTCAACTTTATTAATTTTACCATATCTTTCTCCCAAAATAATATTACATCCTACACAACATTGTTGACATATGCTAGGTGAAAATTTCATATCCCATTTTCTACTATAATTTATAGAATTTATTTTATCTGTAAATACCCCGGTAGGACATATTTCTACAAGATTACCAGAAAAATAATTTTCTAAAATTCCAGATTTTGCTCTACCAAAATAAATATTATTACTAACACCATAGACTCCAAAATCTTTTCCATCTGCATAATCTTTATAAAATCTAATACATCTATAACATGTAATACATCTATTCATTTGATGATTAATAAATGGCCCTAAATATTGATTTTTATATTTTTTTTTTTTAAATCTATATTTTCTAATATAATGTTTATTAAGTACTGTCATATCTTGTAAATGACAATTACCACCTTCTTCACATATAGGACAATCATGTGGGTGATTAGTCATTAAAAATTCTATTATATTTTTTCTAAATTTATTAACACTATTATTATTAGTATTTATTATCATTTTATTTGAAACTGGTGTCATACAAGATATTATTATTTTTCCTTTTTTATCTTTTATATTTTGATATTGTTTAACTGCACATTGTCTACAAGCACCTACGCTACCTAAAGAAGGATGCCAACAAAAATAAGGTATATCAAATCCTAATTTTAAACATATTTGCAATAAATTATATTTATTATTTACTTGATATTTATTACCATCTATAAAAATTATTGCCATAATTAATATTATTATTCCTATAAATAATTTAAATAAAAAAAATTAAATAATATTAATATTTAAGTAATTTTATAAATTACTTATATTTTTTTTATTCCTTTTTCAAATTCTTTTCTAAAATATTTAATAGCACTTTTTAAAGGAGCAGATGCTCCAGGTGCATGAGCACAAAATGTTTTTCCTGGTTCTAACATTTTACATATATTTTTTAATGTAAATATATCATTTTTTTGACCTTTATTGTTTTTTAAAGATTTTAAAATTTCTACTATCCATGGTAAACCATCCCTACATGGAGTACACCAACCACATGATTCTTTAGAAAAAAATTTTTCTATATTTAACATTAAATCTATCATATTTATTTTATCATCTATAATTACTGCTAAAGCAGTTCCTAAACGACTTCCTGCTTTTTGTATATTATTAAAATCCATTGGTAAATCTAAATGTTTATTTAATAAAAAATTAGTTCCAGCCCCACCTGGTAACCATGCTTTAATTTTATAACCATTACATATACCATGAGCATAATCTTCAAGAACTTCTCTAGCAGTAATACCTAAGGGTAATTCCCATAATCCAGGGTTATTAACTTTACCAGAAAAACCTATCATTTTTGTTCCAGAATCTAAACTAAGAGAAATACTTTTATACCATTTAAAACCATTATTAATAATGGAAGGTATATTAGATAATGTTTCTACATTATTAACACATGTAGGTTCCCCCCATAAACCAGACATAGCAGGAAAAGGAGGTTTAAATCTTGGATTTGCTCTTTTTCCTTCAAGTGAGTTAATTAAAGCAGTTTCTTCTCCACATATATATCTACCAGCTCCTGTATGTAAATAAATATTTAAACTAAAATTACTGTTAAAAATATTTTTTCCTAACATTTTTTTATACAATAGTTCATTTATAGCATAATTTAAATTTTTTGCAGCAACAGTATATTCTCCTCTTAAAAATATATAAGCACATTTTGATTTTAATGCATAAGCACTAATAATAATGCCTTCAATTAATTGATGAGGTAATTTTTCTATTAAAATACGATCTTTATAAGTTCCAGGTTCCATTTCATCAGCATTACATATTAAATATGAATTATTAATTTTTTTTTTTTTTATTAAACTCCATTTAATTCCTGTAGAAAAACCAGCACCACCTCTACCTTTTAATTTTGATTTTTTTATTATTTCTATAACTTCATTAGAACTTAATTCTTTAATTGCTTTTTTAGCTCCATTATATCCATTATATTTTAAGTATTCTTTTAAAAATATTGGTTTTAATTTATTTTTTAATCTCCAAGTCAATGGATGTGTTTCTTCATAATTTATCATATTTTTATTTATATTTATTTAATATATTATCAATATATTTTGGAATAACATTTGTATAAGTATCTTCGTTTATCATTATAACAGGGCTTTTATCACAATTACCTAAACAACAGGTTGTTAATAAAGTAAATCTATTATCTTTAGTAGTATTTCCAGTTTTTATTTTTAATTTTTCTTCTAATATAATTTTTATACTCTCATAATTTTTTATATAACAAACAAAACTATCACAATAATTAATAATATGTCTTCCTACAGGCCTTCTAAATATTTTACTATAAAATGTTGAAATTTCTTCTAAATAATTTATATGTATATTTAAATATTTAGATATAGCTTTTAAAGATTTATCTGAAATCCAATGACGATATTTTTGTACTATTTTTAATGATTCAATAGAAATTGAATAATTGTCTTTATATTTAAATTTAATATTTTCAATTTCTTTAATTTCTAATTCACTTAATAAATAATCTTTATTTAAATAAATTATTTGTTTTTTATTATTCATTTATCTATCCACATCTGACATAACAAAATCAATGCTTCCTAAATATGCAACTAAATCAGATATCATACTACCACGAATAACTGAAGGTATTTGTTGTAAATGAGGAAAGCTAGGTGTTCTTATTCTAGTTCTATAACTCATTGATCCTCCATCACTTATTATATAATAACTATTAATACCTTTAGTAGCTTCAATCATTTGAAATGATTCATTATATGGAATAACCGTTCCCCAAGAAACTTGTAAAAAGTGTGTTATTAAAGTTTCAATATGTCGTAATGATTTTGATTTATAAGGAGGTGTTGTAAGAGGATGATTTGCTTTAAAATGACCGCTAGGCATATTTTTTAAACATTGTTTTAAAATAATTAAACTTTGTTGTATTTCTTCTAATTTTAACATAACTCTAGTATAACAATCACTAATGCCTGAACCTAAAGGTATTTCAAAATCAAAATTTTCATAACCTGAATATGGAAACCATTTTCTTACATCAAAATCTATACCTGTAGCTCTTAAACCTGATCCTGTAACACCCCAAGAAATAGCATCTAATTTATTATATTTAGCAATACCTGAAGATCTATCTATTAAAATACTATTTTTTAAAGAAATATCAATGTATTGTTTTAATCTATTAGGAATCCATTTTAAAAATGAATCTAATAAAACATTCCACCCTTTTGGTAAATCATTTGCAACACCACCAATTCTAAACCAGGCTGGATGCATTCTAGCACCAGTAATAGATTCTATAATATCATAAATTTTTTGACGATCTGTAAAAACACAAAATACTGGAGTCATAGCTCCAACATCTTGTATAAAAGTTGAAATATATAATAAATGACTATTAATTCTAAATAATTCAGATAACATTATTCTAATTACTTTTACTTTATCTGGTACTTCTATTTTAGCTAATTTTTCAACAGCAAGTATATAAGGCATTTCATTTATACAACCACCTAAATATTCAATTCTATCAGTATAAGGTATATAACTATGCCATGATTGTCTTTCACTTATTTTTTCTGCTCCACGATGATGATAACCAATATCTGGAACACAATCTATAATATGTTCACCTTGTAATTGTAAAATAATACGAAAAACTCCATGAACAGATGGATGATTAGGACCAAAATTAAGAAACATAAAGTCTTCTTCTTTTGTATTTCTTTTCATACCCCATAATTCTGGTTTAAACTTTAAGCAATCCATTTCTAAACTTTCTTTATTATCATCTAATACAAAAGGTTTAAGATCAGTAGCTCTTGAAGGATAATCTTTTCTTAGTGGAAAACCTGACCAAGTTTCTGGCATAATAAGTCTTCTTAAATTAGGATGACCAATAAAAACAATACCAAACATTTCCCAAGTTTCACGTTCATACCAATTAGCATTATAAAAAATATTTGTACATGTAGGTATTTCTAATTTTTTCTCATTTAATGCTACTTTAATAATAATATTTTGTTTTCTTTCAATAGATATTAAATGATAAAAAACAGAAAAATCAGTATTAGGAATTTCATTTTTATTTAATCTAAGCCTTTCATCAATTCCATGCAAATCAAATAACATAATATAAGGTTTAGGTAAATTTTTTAAAAATTTAATTAATTTTATTAGTTTTTTTTTTTTTATCCAAATTATAGGAAAATTAATTTTAGTTACTTGTATAAATATATCTTTTAATGAAAAAGAATTATATAATTCTTTTATGACATCATAACTTTTAATTTTTGGAATTTTTTTAAATGATTTAAAATATTTATTATACATTTAAAATACCATTATAAATTTATTATTATATTATTTATTATCTTAAATAAATTTTAAAATTATAATATAATAATTTTAAATAATATTAGGATTACGAAAGTTTTTTTCTAAAATTCTAAAATTTCTTTTTCTTTTTTTTTCAGATATTATTTTTTCTCTATATATTCCTTGGTCACCTATACACCATGAAAGAGGTCTTTTTTCTTTACCTATTAATTTTTGCAATAACATTAAAGCTTGCATGTATGCTTCTGGTCTTGGAGGACAACCAGGAATATATATATCTACAGGTAAAATTTTATCTATACCTTGAACTACAGAATATACATCATACATTCCTCCGGAATTAGCACATGAACCCATAGATATAACCCATTTAGGTTCTAACATTTGATCATATAAACGTTTTATAATTGGTGCCATTTTTATAAAAGGTGTTCCTGATATTACCATAAAATCAGCTTGTCTTGGAGAAGATCTTAATACTTCTGAACCAAATCTAGATATATCATGAACTGAAGTGAAGGAAGTAACCATTTCTACATAACAACATGATAAACCAAAATTATATGGCCAAAGTGAATTTTTTCTACCCCAATTAATTATTTTATGAATTACTTTAGATAGTTTTCCTATAAAAATATTATTACTTAATTTAATATTATTATTTATTCTTGTAGTTGTATATTTCATATATATAAATATACCTATATTTTTATTTATAATTGATTAATATTATTTTTATTTTTTTTTAGACCAATTTAATAAATTCATATTTAATAAATATATTAAACCTATAATTAAAATTATTACAAAATATAACATTTCAAAAAAACCAATCCATCCATTTTCTTTTATAGAAATCGACCATACATATATAAAAACAGATTCTGTATCAAATATTACAAACATCATAGCTAAAATATAAAATTTTATTGATAACTTAATTTTAGTATTTCCTAAAGAATTAATACCAGATTCAAATGGTAAATTTCTATTTTTTGTAATACATTTATTACCAAGTAACCATCCACATAATAACATAAAAATACAAATTAATAATGAAAATATAATAAATGATAAAAATGATATATTTTGAGATAAATTATTTGTTTGATTTAATATTATCATATTTTGATTATTTTTAAAGTTATGATTTTATTTTTTTTTATTTTTTAATTAAAACTAAAAAAAATAAATATAAAATATAATTTATAATAACAAATATATATTTTTATAATAATAATATAATATTATTATATTTATATTTTATAATAAATTAATATTATTTTATTTTAAAATTTAAATATTAACATTATAATTAAATTAAAATTATAATATAAATTATTTTATTTTTTTTATATGTTTATAAATGATAATTTTATTAAATTTTATTTTTTTTAAAATTAATATGAATTATATTTTTTTTTAATATTATAAATTAAAAATATTTTAAAGGTAAATTTAATAAATGATTAAAAAAAAAAAAAATATAATAAATATAAATATAGAAAAAGAATTAAAACAATCATATTTAGATTATGCAATGTCAGTTATAATTGGCAGAGCATTACCAGATATAAGAGATGGGCTTAAACCTGTTCATAGACGTATTATTTATGCTATGAAAATGATGGGTAATGATTATAATAAAAACTATAAAAAATCTGCAAGAATAGTTGGTGATGTTATTGGAAAATATCATCCTCATGGAGATATAGCTGTTTATGATACTATAGTACGTATGGCACAATCTTTTTCATTAAGATATACTTTAATTGAAGGTCAAGGAAACTTTGGATCTATTGATGGTGATTCTGCAGCAGCAATGCGTTATACTGAAATAAGAATGTCAAAAATATCTCATGAGCTATTAAAGGATTTAGAAAAAAATACTGTAAATTTTATTAAAAATTATGATAATACTGAATTTATTCCAGAAGTTTTACCAACTAGAATACCCAATTTACTTATTAATGGTTCTACTGGTATCGCAGTAGGAATGGCTACTAATATTCCACCTCATAATATTAAAGAAATAATTAATGGCTGTATTGCTTGTATTGAAAATAAAAATATTAAAATTAAAGAATTAATGAAATATATTAAAGGGCCTGATTTTCCTACTGCTGCAATTGTTAATAGTTGTATAGGTATTAAAAAAGCTTATAGAACTGGTAAAGGTAAAATTTTAATAAGAGCAAATCATATAATTGAAATAAACAAAAAAACTAATATAAAATCAATAATCATTAATGAATTACCTTATCAAGTTAATAAAGCAAAATTAATAGAAAAAATAAATAGTTTAGTAAAAAATAAAAATATAGAAGGAATATTTAATTTAAGAGATGAATCTGATAAAGATGGTATGCGTATATTAATTAATCTTAAAAAACATACATCTAGTAAAATTGTATTAAATAATTTACATAGTTTAACTAAATTACAAATTTATTTTGGAATAAATATGGTTGCTTTAAATAAAGGCAAACCACAAACTTTAAATTTAAAAGAAATTATAGATTGTTTTTTACAACACCGTAAAGAAATAGTAATAAATAGATCAATTTTTGAATTAAAGAAAATAAAAAAAAACATTCATAAGTTAAAAGGATTAATTATAGCTATTTTTAACATAGAAAAAATAATAAATTTAATAAAAAATACAAATGAAATTAAATCAGTAAAAAAAAAATTAATATCAGAAAAATGGTATATTAAAAATAATGATAAAATTAAATTGTTATTAAATAAAAATATATATGATAGTTTTATTATAAATAATAAAAATAAAAAATATTATTTAACTTATGAACAAGTTAAATCTATTCTAGATTTAAAATTATATAAATTAACTAATTTAGAATATTCAAATTTATTAAAAGAATATTATAAATTAAAATTAAAATCTAGAAATTTAAAAAAAATTATAAAATGTAAAAAAAAATTAATGTTTGTTATAAAAGAAGAATTATTAAAAATAAAAAATGATTTTGGGGATAAAAGAAAAACAAAAATAAAAAATTTTAAATTTAATTTAAAACAAGAAGATTTAATTCAAAAAGAAGATGTAGTTATAACTTTATCAAATAAAGGATATATTAAATATCAATTGTTATCATTATATGTTGCACAACATAGGGGGGGTAGAGGTAAAATAGCTGTTAAAGTTAAAAACCAAGATTTTATTGAAAAATTATTAGTAACTAATACTCATAATACTATTTTATGTTTTTCAAGCTTTGGTATTATATATTGGTTAAAAGTTAATCAATTACCAAAATCTGATAGATATTCTGTAGGAAAACCAATTAAAAAATTTTTAAATCTTAAAAATAATGAAAAAATAACAGCTATTTTATCTATGAGTTTTTATTCTAATATATTCAAAAAAAAAATATATATATTTATGGCAACATCTTGGGGTATTGTAAAAAAAACATTATTAACAGCATTTATGCGTCCTAGATGTAATGGTATTAGAGCTATAAAACTAAATAAAAATGATAAACTGGCAGGAGTTTCTTTAGTTAAAGATAATAATAATATAATGTTATTTTCTTCTTATGGTAAAGTTGTTAGATTTATTGAAAAAGAAGTTCGTGTAACTGGTAGAGTATCTACAGGAATGATAGGTATGAAGTTAAATAATAATGATAAAATAGTATCTTTAATTATTATCAATAATAAAAAAATAAATAGTACAATTCTTACAATAACAGAAAAAGGTTATGGAAAAAGAACTAATATTATTAATTATCCAATTAAATCCAGAGCAACTAAAGGTGTTGTTTCTATAAAAGTTAATAAAAGAAATGGTTTAGTAGTTAGTTCAACAGAAGTTTTAAATAATGATCAAGTTATGATAATTACAAATATGGGTATATTATTAAGAATTAAAGTTATTGAAATTAAAGTTATTGGTAGAAATACACAAGGTGTTATATTAATTAAAACTTTAAATAAAGAAAATGTAGTTAGTTTACAAAAAATATCTTTATAATTATAAATATTAATTTTTTATTATTAAAAAATCAATATGAATAATTTGATTTTTAAAATGATGGTATTGAATTTCTTTTAATTTAACTAAATATTTTTTTTTTTTAATTAAAATAATTATATTTTCATAAAATATTTTTTTTTTATGTAAATTTATAATTTTATTATGATATATTTCTATAAGTATATTATTTGGTAAAAAACTACCATAAATAATAGCTGGTATTTTATTATTATTACGTAATATTCTATTATAATTTTTACCTGTTTTATTTCTTTTTTTTGCTTCTATTATTAACATATTATATCCTGTAATTTTAATTAATTTTAATAATTTTAAATATAATAAATTATTATTATGATTTTTTTTAAAATTAAATGTTTTTTATATTAAAATATAATATTTTATAATAAAAAAAATATTATTTTTATAAAAATTTATTAAATATATTTTAAAATATAATATTGTTATAAAATTATTTAATTTTATATTATTTTATATTTTGGAATAATTTTTATATGAAAAAAAATAGTAATTTTAATTTTCAAAATATAATATTTAATTTACAAAGATTTTGGTCTAATAAAGGATTTACTATATTTCAACCAATAGATATTGAAGTTGGTGCTGGAACTTCACATCCTATTACTTATTTTAATTCTTTAAATAAAAATCATATATATGCAGCATACATACAACCATCTAGAAGACCTTTAGATGGTAGATATGGTAAAAATATTAATAGATTATATCATTATTATCAATTTCAAGTAATTATGAAACCTTCATTATTAAATATGAAGGAATTATATATTTCTTCTCTTAAATATTTAGGTATAAATTTTAAAATTAATGATATTATTTTTATAGAAGATAATTGGGAAAATCCTACATTAGGAGCATGTGGTTTGGGATGGGAAGTATGGTTAAATGGTATGGAAATTACACAATTTACTTATTTTCAACAAATGGGAAGTATAAAATGTAAACCTATAATAGGTGAAATTACTTATGGATTAGAACGTATAGCTATGTATTTACAGGAAGTTAATAGCATATATGATATAATATGGAATATAGGAATAGAAGGTAAAATAAAATATATAGATATATTTCATAAACATGAATTTGAATATTCTGTTTATAATTTTAAAAAAGCTAATGTAAAATTTCTTTTAAAAATATTTAATCAGTATGAAAAAGAAATTATAAGGATATTAAATATAAAAAAACCATTAATATTACCATCTTATGATATTGCTTTAAAAATGATACATATTTTTAATATTTTAGATTCTAGACAAGCAATTTCAATTATAGAAAGACAAAATTATATTTTAAAAATCAATAATATAACTAAAATTATAGCAAAAAAATATATATATAAAAAAAATAATTTATTAAATTAAAAAAAATGAAAAATATATTTTTAGTTGAAATAGGTACTGAAGAATTACCAGCATATTTATTAAAAAAAATAGCAAAAATTTTTTATAAAAATATTTCTATATATTTATTAAAATATTTTATAAAATATGAAAAAATTATTTGGTTTGCTACTTCTAGAAGAATAGCTGTTAAAATTATTAATATTAATATATATCAAATAAAAAATAATATTAAAAATAAAAATCTGAAAATAAATAATAATAAAATATTTAAAGATATAATTAATAATAATAAAAACAAATTATATAAAAAAGAAAAAATAAAAAAAAAACTAATAGATATAATAAAAATTTCTATAGAAAAAATAAAAATATTTAATAAAATGAGTTGGGGAGATGGAAATTTTAGTTTTATAAGACCTGTAAAAAATATTACTATTATTTTAGGAAATGATTTAATTAATACTAAAATATTTAATATTAAATCAAATAGAATTATATATGGTCATCGTTTTATGGGGAGTAAAATATTATATATTAAAAATGCTTGTAATTATCCAAAAATTTTATACAAAAAAGGTAATGTAATTGCAGATTATTATTTACGTAAAAATAAAATAATATTAAAAATAAAAAAAATATCTAAAAAAATTTATGGAATAGTTCATTTAGAAAAAAAAATACTAGAAGAAATTACTTCTTTAGTAGAGTTACCTATAATATCATTAGCTAAATTTAATGAAAAATTTTTAAATATACCTATTGAAATAATATTATATATTATTAAATATAAACAAAAATGCTTTCCAATTTATAAAAATAAAAATGAATTAACACCATATTTTATTTTTATATCAAATATAAAAATAAAAAATAATAAAATAAATATAAATAGATATGAACAAATAATGAATTGTAATTTTAAAAACATTAATTTTTTTTTAAAATATGATAAAAAAAAAAAAATTATAAATAACTTTTATAAATTAAAAAATATTTTATTTTATAAAAATTTAGGATCTTTAAAAGATAAAACTATTAGAATTAGTTTTATATCTTTATGGGTTTCTAAAATTATTAATGCAAAATTAAATTTTTCTAAAAGATCTAGTTTTTTATCAAAATGTGATTTAACAACAAATATAGTAAAAGAATTTAGTAATATGCAAGGAATTATGGGTATGTATTATTCTAAAGAAGATAATGAACATAAAAATATATCATTATCTATAAAAGAACAATATCAACCTAAATTTTTTAAAGATAAAATACCATGTAACTTAATTTCTTGTATATTATCCATTTCAGATAAAATAGATACTATAATAGGTATGTTAATATTTAATAAAAATATTAAAAATAGCTCTGACCCTTTTGCTTTAAGACGTTCAGTTTTAGGTATTATAAATATAATTGTTAAAAATAAAATTAAAATTAATATAGAACAGTTAATTAAAAAAACATTTAAATTATATAATATTAATATTAATAAAATAAATATCATTAATAGTTTTATAATAAAAAGAATTTATTATTTATATAAAAAAAAATATAATATTGATTTTGTTAAATCAATTTTAATAAATTGTAATATGAAATTTTATAATTTAGAAGATAAAATTAGATCAATATCTTATTTTAAAAAATTTAAAATATTTTATAATTTAATTATTATTAATAAACGTATATATAATATAATAAAAAAATCTAAATTTAAATTAAATTATTTTATAAATAATAATTTATTTTTATTTAATGAAGAATTTTATTTATTAAATTTAATAAATAAAATAGAAATTCAAATTAAATTTTCTATTTATAAAAACAATAATAATCTTTTTTTATTATCTTTAATGCATTTTTATATACCTGTTAATATATTTTTTAAAAATATTAAAATTTTTAATAATAATAATAAAGTTATTATTAATAGATTAAATATATTATATAAAATAAATAAATTAACATCCATAATAATTGATATATTATCTATAAAAAAATAATAATTAATATTTTCTTTAAAATAATTTTTTTGTCCAACCTAATTTAGATATTAAAATTTTAAAATAATCATAACTATTAGGATGAATAAAATTTAAAAAATTATTTCTACATTCTATTAAAATATCCTTATTTGAATTAATTGGTACTATAATTTGATTATCAAATATTATTTGTAAATTTTTATAATTTTTATTAAATTTAATTCTTATTCTATTTTTATTAGATATAATTAATGGTCTTGAAGATAAAGTATGTGGAAAAATAGATATTATTTCAATTACATTTAAAGAAGTCATAATAATAGGACCACCCATAGATAATGAATATGCTGTTGAACCAGTTGGGGTAGAAATAATTAAACCATCAGATCTTTGATAAAATGCAAATTTTTCATCAATATATACTTTAAATTCTATTATTTTAATTATATTTTTAGAATGCAATATAATTTCATTTAAAGCTGTTCCTATTTTTTTTAAATTATTATATTTATATACTTCCAATAAAAATTTTTTTTCTATTATATAATTACCTGATAATATTAATTTTAGTTTTTTTTTTATTTCTTTAGTATTAATATCAGCTAAAAAACCTAAATGACCTAAATTAATACCAACTATTTTAATATCATATAAATAAAGATTTCTTGAAATACCTAAAATATTTCCATCACCCCCTACTATAATAGCTAAATCGCAATATTTTCCAATTTCTTTTATATTTTTTATATTTTCAGAAAATAATTTAAGTTTTTTAGCAATACGATTTTCAACAAATATTTTATAACCCTTATTTTTTAACCAAATATTTATTAAATTATATATTTTAAAAGTATTATTATTTTCTGGATTTCCTAATATTCCAATATTATAAAAATATTTTTGCATTTAATCTCTATTTTTTTTTAAATATATATATTTTTTTTAAAATTAATAATATATTTATTAATAAAATATTATAATTATTAATCATAATAAGGATATTTATGAATAACAATATTGAAGAAAAAAATAAAAAAAAAATAGAAAACGAAAAAGATAATAAAAAAAAAGATAAAAAAAAAAAAAAAATAGAAAATGAAAATGAATGTTTAAAAAATAAAAATAATAATCAAGAAACAGAAAATACAGAATTATTTTTAAAAAAAAAAATAAAAAAATTAAAAAAAAAAATAATATTACTAACTTCTACTTCTAATGATATTAATTTAAGAGCTAAAGCAGAAGTAGAAAATATGAGACGTAGAAATCAAAAAGAAATAGAAAAAATACATAAATTTGCTTTAGAAGATTTTATGTATGAATTATTACCTACTATAGACAACTTAGAAAAATCTGTAGAAATAGCAAAAAATAATAAAATAAATGATGCAATTATTGAAGGAATAAAACTTACTTTAAAATCTTTTTTAGATACTATTTCAAAATTTGGTGTTGATATCATAGGTAATGTAAATGATAATTTTGATCCTAAGTTACATCAAGCTATATCAATTCAAGAATCAAATGAAATTAAAAATGATAAAATTATTAAAGTAATGCAAAAAGGATATTCTATTAATAAAAGATTATTAAGACCAGCTATGGTTATTGTATCTAAATTTATTGATAAAAAATAAAAAAAATTACCATTTAATAGGTTTAATATTATTATTAACTAAAAAAATATTTGATTTAACAAAATGTTTACATCCAAAAAATCCATAATTAGCTGATAATGGTGAAGGATGTGAAGAAATTAATATTAAATGTTTTTTTGAGTTTATTAAATTTATTTTTTTCTTTGCATGCTCCCCCCATAAAAAAAAAACTACATTTTTTTTATATATATTTATTAATTTTATAACTTTATCAGTAAATATTTCCCAACCTATATTTTTATGAGAAAATTTTTTGTTTTTTTCTACAGTTAAAATAGTATTTAATAATAATACACCTTGTTTAGCCCAATTAATTAAACAACCATTTTTAGGAATATTAAATTCTTTAAAATTTGATTTAATTTCTATATATATATTTTTTAATGAAGGAGTAATATTAATATTATTAGATAAAGAAAAAGCTAATCCATCTGCTTGGTTATATTTTATATATGGATCTTGCCCTAAAATTACTATTTTAATTTTATTAAAATTAGTAAATTTAAAAGCATTAAATATATTTTTTTGTAAAGGATAAATAATTTTTCCATTATAACGTTCTTTATATATAAAATTTATTATTTTATTAAAATATTTTTTTTTTTTTTCTTTTTTAAAAATTTTTTGTCATTGCATTTTTTTAATAATCCTAGTTTATATTAATATATAATTATTAAATTTTAAATTAATTTAATAATTATTTATTATATATCTATATATATATAATAAAAATATTTTTTTTATAATTATATGAAAAATACTAGAAATTTTTCCATTATTGCACATATTGATCATGGAAAATCCACATTATCAGATAGATTTATTCAAATTTGTAATGGATTAACTAATAGAAATACTCCAATTACACAAATGTTAGATTCTATGGATTTAGAAAGAGAAAGAGGTATAACAATAAAAGCAAGAAATGTTACTTTAAATTATTTATCGAAATCTAAAATTATTTATAAATTAAATTTAATAGATACACCTGGACATGTTGATTTTTCATATGAAGTATCTCGTTCATTGTCTGCTTGTGAAGGAGCTATATTATTAATAGATGCTGGTCAAGGAATAGAAGCTCAAACTCTAGCAAATTATTATACTGCTATTGATATGAATTTAACTATTATACCTGTATTAAATAAAATTGATTTACCTTTAATTGAAACAGAAAAAATATTAGAAAATATAAAAAATATATTAAACATAAAAAAAAAAAATATTATAAAATGTTCTGCTAAAACTGGATATGGAGTAGATATTTTATTAGAAAATATTATAAAAAAAATACCTTCACCAAAAGGAAAAACAAATAATAATTTAGCAGCATTGGTTATTGATTCGTGGTTTGATCAATATAAAGGAGTTGTTTCATTAATATGTATTAAAAATGGTAATATTAATAAAGGTGATAAAATTAAATTTATGAGTAATTGTAGTATATATCATGTAGAAAGTTTAGGTATATTTACACCAAAAATAATAAATAAAAATAAACTAAAATGTGGTGATATTGGTTGGATAATATGTGGTATTAAAATCATTGGTGATGCTCCTGTAGGAGATACTATTACTAAATTTGATAAACCTATAAATAAATCATTACCAGGTTTTAAAAAAACAAAACCACAAGTATATGCAGGTTTATTTCCTGTAGATAATAAAAATTATATAAATTTTAAACAAGCATTAAAAAAATTAAGTTTAAATGATTCATCTTTTTTATATGAAAAAGAATACTCTTCTGTATTAGGTTTTGGTTTTAGATGTGGTTTTTTAGGTTTATTACATATGGATATTATAAAAGAAAGATTGGAAAGAGAATATAATTTAGATATTATTATGACTACTCCTAATGTTATATACAAAGTAAAAACAAAAAATAAAATAATTAAAATTGATAGTTCACATAAATTATTATCTATAAAAAATATAGATTCTATATTTGAACCTATAGTTGAATGTCATATATTTTCACCCTTAATTTATTTAGGTCCTATAATAAATTTATGTATAAAAAAAAGAGGAATACAAAATAATATTTTATATCATGGTGAAAAAATAGAAATAATTTATGAAATACCTATGATGGAAGTAATTTTAAATTTCTTTGATAAATTAAAATCTATTTCAAAAGGTTATGCATCTTTAGATTATAAATTTAAATATTTTAAAAAATCTGATTTAGTATGTTTAGAAATATTAATAAATTATAAAAAAATAGATGCTTTATCAGTTATAATTCATAAAAAATTTTCAAGAAATTATGGAAATATTTTAGTAAAAAAATTAAAAAATATTATTCATAGACAACAATTTGATATTATTATTCAAGCATCAATTAATAATAAAATAATTGCACGTAATAATATAAAAAAATTAAGAAAAAATGTTATTTCCAAATGTTATGGTGGAGACATAAGTCGTAAAAAAAAACTATTAGAAAAACAAAAAATAGGAAAAAAAAAAATGAAGTTAATAGGAAATGTATTTTTACCTAAAAAAATATTTTTAACATTACTAAATATAAAAAAATAAAAAATTTTATTTTTTTTATAATTATTATATTATCTAAAATTATATTAATTTATTAAATTAATATAAATTAATTTATTATAAACACAACGTTAAATTATTAAAAAAAATAGTTATAAATTTTTTTATATTATTTTACTTTAAAAAATGTAATATAAGAATAACATTTTTATTAAAAATATTTTATTTTTTTATTTATACTATAAGATCTTTGGAGATAAGATTGCAAAATATAATAGGTTATAGTTTTAATAATAGAAGTTTTTTAAAATTATCATTAATACATAAAAGTTACAGTAATATAAATAATGAAAAACTTGAATTTTTGGGAGATTCTATTTTAGGATTATCAATATCTAATGCATTATTTAGTTTATTCCCTTTTACTAACGAAGGAAACTTAAGCAGGATGAAATCAGTTTTAATACAAAAAAGTACTTTATCTAGTATTGCTAGAAACATTGGTTTACAAAAATTTTTATATTTAGGAAGAAATGAAGTTTTTTTTTTTGGTAGACGTGAATCTTTTTTATCTAATTCAATAGAAGCATTAATTGGTAGTATTTATTTAGATAGCGATATTGAATCAGTAGAAAGAATAATATTATTATGGTACAAAAATTATCTTTATAATATTAAACCTTCAGAAAAAAATAAAGACTCTAAAAGTCGTTTACAAGAATATCTTCAAAAACATTATTTAAAACCACCAAAATATATATCTTATTTTATTCCTGATAAATATGAATTTTATATTGAATGTAAATTCGGTAAGGGTAAAAGTATGATAACTACTGGAATAAGTTATAATAAGAAAAATGCTGAACAAATTTCTGCTTATGGGGCTTTAAAGATAATAAAAGCTTTAAAAAAATAATGTTAAAAAAAACTTATTTTGGTTTTATAGCTATTTTAGGAAAAACTAATTCAGGAAAATCAACGTTATTTAATAAAATATTATCAAAAAAAATATCTATTATTTCACATAAAATAAATACTACTCAGAAAAATATTTTAGGAGTAATTACTGATAATAATTATCAAACTGTTTATATTGATACACCAGGATTATATTTTTTTAATAAAAAAAAAAATAAATACAAAATAAATTATCAAAATGAAATATCATTATATAATATAAATATTATATTATTTGTATTAGACGGTATAAAATGGAATTTATTTGATGAAATTATTTTAAATAAAATTAAATTATTTAATATTCCTGTAATTTTTTTAATAAATAAAATAGATAAAATTAATAAAAAATCATTAATTTTTAATTATATAAAATATTTAAAAAAAAAGATAAATTTTTTATCTATTATTCCAATATCATCTAAAAATGGAACTAATATAAATTATTTATATAAAATTATATTAAAAAACTTATTAAAATCATCACATTATTTTCCATCATATTATTTTACAAGTGAATCACCAAGATCTATTATTAATGAAACTATTCGTGAAAATGTTATTAAAAATTTAAATAAAGAAATTCCTTATAATATTAAAATTGAAATAAATAATTTTGATTATAATAAAAATATAAATATGTATTTTATAGAATCTATTATAATTGTAAAAAACGTAAATCAAAAAAAAATTTTAATAGGTAAAAATGGTTCTAAAATTAAAAAAATAAGTATGAATTCAAGAAACATTATTGAAAAAATATTTAATAAAAAAATATTTTTAAAAATTTTAATTAAAATAAATTTAATAAATAAAAAATAATTTTTTTATAAATTATTTTTTTAATAAACTAAAAAAATGACTATTTTAGGATTAGGTATTGATATAGTATGGATGTTACGCATAAAAAATATATGTATTAAAAAAAGAAATAAATTAGCTAAAAAAATATTAAATAAAAATGAATTTTATAATTACATAAATAATTATAATAAATCATATCGTTTTTTATCTAAAGTTTTTTCTATAAAAGAAGCTGCTTCTAAATCATTAGGTATTGGTATGAGGAATGGATTAAATTTTCATAAT
Source organism: Candidatus Annandia pinicola (assembly GCF_020541245.1). Classification (NCBI taxonomy): domain Bacteria; kingdom Pseudomonadati; phylum Pseudomonadota; class Gammaproteobacteria; order Enterobacterales; family Enterobacteriaceae; genus Candidatus Annandia; species Candidatus Annandia pinicola. Next base: position 96,757 of record NZ_CP045876.1, read on the forward strand.
TTTGAAGTATATAATAATAAAATTGGAAAACCAAAAATAAAATTTTTAAAATATGCATACTATTTAAAAAAAAAAAAAAAAATAAATAATATTCATACTACTTTAACATATGAAAATGATTATGTATGTTCTGTAGTAATATTAGAATCCTAAAACTATAAAATTAAGATATCTATGATATGATTAAAAAAAAACATAATTATTGGATGAAATATGCAATTTTATTAGCAAAAAGGGCTTTAAAAAAAAACGAAGTTCCTATAGGTGCAATATTAATACAAAACAATATTATAATTGGTAAGGGTTATAATTGTACAATATCATCTAAAGATCCTACATCTCATGCTGAAATTATTGCTATTAGAAAAGGTAGTAAATATTTAAATAATTATAGATTACAAAATTCTATTTTATATTGAACTTTAGAACCATGTATTATGTGTACTGGAGTAATATTAAATAGTAGAATTAATAAAGTTGTTTTTGGAGCTAAAAATAAAAATTATATGAATTTTACAAATTTACTAAACAAATTAAAAATAAAAAATTCTATTAATATAGTAGATGATATATTATCTAAAGAATGTTCTAAATTAATAAATGATTTTTTTTTATCAAAAAGATAAAATATTTATAATATAATAATTATAATACAATTTATAAGGTACTTATGATAAATTATAATAATATATTTAAATATGATAAAAAAATATGGAAAATATTAAAAAATGAAATTAAAAGACAAGAAGAAAATATAGAATTAATAGCTTCTGAAAATTATATTACAAAATATGTTATGGAAATACAAGGTTCACAGTTAACTAATAAATATGCAGAAGGCTATCCCAGGAAAAAGATATTATGCAGGATGTAAATATATAGATAAAATAGAAGAATTAGCAATATATCGTGCAAAAAAAATATTTAAAGCTGATTATGTTAATGTACAACCACATTCAGGATCTCAAGCAAATTTTGCTGTATATAATGCTTTATTAAATCCAGGTGATACCATTTTAAGTATTAAACTAGATCATGGTGGTCATTTAACTCATGGATCATTAGTAAATTTTTCAGGAAAATTATATAATTTTATTCATTATGAATTAAATAATAATAATAGTATTGATTATATAAATATTCTAAAATTATCTTTAAAATATAAACCTAAAATGATAATAAGTGGTTTTTCTTCATATTCAGGATTATGTAATTGGAAAAAAATGCGTATTATTGCTGATTATATTAATGCTTATTTATTTGTAGACATATCTCATATTGCAGGTTTAATAGTATCAGGATTGTACCCCAATCCTATAAATTATGCACATGTTATAACTTCTACTACTCATAAAACTTTATCAGGTCCAAGAGGTGGTATAATATTATCTAAAGGAAATAAATTATCATTTTATAAAAAATTGAATAAGTCTGTTTTTCCAGGAACTCAAGGTGGACCATTAATGCATATAATAGCTTCAAAAGCTATGTCTTTTAAAGAAGCTATGAGTTTAAAATTTATTGAATATCAAATACAAACTATAATAAATTCTAAATTAATGTCAAAAATATTTATATCTTTAGGATATAAAATAATATCTAATGTAACTGAAAATCATTTATTTTTATTAGATTTAAGAAAAAATAATATTACAGGTAATAAAATAGAAATAAAACTAGAATATGCAAACATTATTGTAAATAAAAATATTATCCCTAATGAAAAAAAAAAACATCATATAACTTCTGGAATTAGAATCGGAACACCTGCTATTACTAAAAGAGGGTTTAAAGAAAAAGAAATTAGTATATTAACATTATGGATTCATGATATAATACAAAATATTAATAATTTTGATAAAATTATTAATATTAAAAAAAAAGTAATTAATATTTGTAAAAAATTTCCAGTATATAATTATAATAAAAAAAAACAAAATTTAATAATTAAATAATTTTTATAAAATAATTTTATATTATAAAATTAAATTAGGAATTAAATAATGAAACTACCTATTTATTTAGATTATGCTTCAACTACACCAGTAGATAAAAGAGTTGTAAAAGAAATGATAAAATATTTAGACGTAAATAGTTCTTTTGGAAATCCTTCATCTAGATCACATTCATTTGGATGGGAAGCTGAAAAATCTATTGATAAATCACGTAATATAATAGCTAAATTAATTAATGCTCATTATAGAGAAATTATATTTACATCTGGAGCAACTGAATCAAATAATTTAGCTATTAAAGGTATAGCAAATTTTTATAAGTCAAAAGGTAATCATATTATAACTAGTAGTATCGAACATAAATCTGTATTAGATACATGTCGTCAACTTGAAACTGAAGGATTTAAGGTAACATATATTAAACCTGATATGTATGGATATATATGTTTAGAAAAAATTAAAAAAGAAATTTCTAATAAAACTATTTTAGTATCTATTATGCATGTTAATAATGAAATTGGTGTTATACAAGATATAAAAGAAATTGCAGAATTATGTAAAAAAAAAAATATAATATTTCATGTTGATGCAACTCAAAGTATAGGAAAAATAATAATTGATTTAAATATTATACCTATAGATTTATTATCATTTTCAGGACATAAAATATATGGACCTAAAGGTATAGGGGTTTTATACATAAGAAAAAATCCTAAAATACATATTAAAGCACAAATGCATGGTGGTGGGCAAGAATATGGTTTACGTTCAGGAACTTTACCAGTTCATCAAATAATGGGAATGGGAAAAGCTTGTGAAATATTAAGTAAAGAAATGTTATTAGAAAATATTAGAATTAGAAGTTTATTAGATAAATTATGGAGTGGTGTAAGAAATATAGAAGAATTATATTTAAATAGTGATACTACAACTGGTATTCCTAATATTTTAAATATTAGTGTTAATTTTGTAGAAGGAGAATCTTTAATTATGTCTTTAAAAGATATAGCTGTTTCTTCTGGATCAGCATGTGCTTCTCCTAGTTTAGAACCATCTTATGTTCTTAAAGAGATAGGTCGTGAGGAAGAATTAGCTCATAGTTCAATTAGATTTTCAATAGGAAGATTTACTACCGAAGAAGAAATTGATTATACAATTAATTTATTTAATAAATCGGTTGATAAGTTAAGAAGTATGTCTCCATTATGGGAAGATTTTAAAATTAGAAGCGAAAAATTTGATTGGTTTGTTTCTTAAAAAAAAAGGAATTTTTATGTCATATAGTAAAAAAGTAATTGATCATTACGAAAATCCTAGAAATGTTGGTTCATTAGATAATAATGATCCTAATGTTGGAAGTGGACTAGTTGGTTCTCCATCTTGTGGAGATGTTATGAAATTACAAATTAAAGTTAATAATAAAAATATTATTAAAGATGCTAAATTTAAAACTTATGGATGTGGATCAGCAATTGCTTCAAGTTCTTTTGTAACTGAATTAATAAAAGGAAAATCTTTAAAAGAAGCTGAAAATATAAAAAATATATATATTGTAAAAGAATTAGATTTACCTCCGGTTAAAATACATTGTTCTATATTAGCAGAAAGTGCAATTAAAGCCGCTATAAAAGATTATAAAAAAAAAAAAATAACAAAAATTTAAACATAAATTAATAAGGAAAAAATATGAATTATTTCAAATTTTTTAATTTAAAATCTTTATTTTTTATAAATAAAAAAACTTTATCTCATAATTTTAAAAAATTACAAAAAAAAAATCATCCTGATTTAAATATAAGTAGTTTAGAAAAAAAAAAAATAGCATTAAAAAAAACTACTTTTTTAAATAGAATTTACAATATTATTTACGATAAATTTACTAGAATAAATTATCTATTATTTTTAAATAAAGTTAATATAAATGAAACTATAATTTTAGATAAATATAAGGATTTGGAGAGAAAATTTGAAATTTTTAATTATTTAGATTATTTAAAAAAAAAAAAAAAAATAACAAAAGACGAAATTATGTCATTAAAAGCACTTTATAATTATATATTTTCACAAAAGTTATATTTTTCAAAAAAAATTAATATTAATATTAAAGAAAAAAGATGGTTTAATGTAATAATAATATTTAATAAATTAATTTTTTTAAAAAGAATTGAAGATAAAGCTAATGAAATTGATTTATTAAAAAAAAAAATAATTTAAACAATTTATTTATTTTTTTTTATAAATGAGTTTTTTTTTATCTAAAAATAAAAATATAACATTAGGTATAGATCTAGGAACTACATATTCTTTAGTTTCTTCTATTGTTGATAATAAAATAAAAATATTAACCGATACAAAAGGAAGATTTCTTCTACCATCAATAGTTTTATATAATAAAAATAAAACTATTGTAGGTTGGAAATTATTAAATAAATATTATCAATATCAAGAAAATATATTAAAATCTGTAAAAAGAATAATTGGTATAGATTTTAAAAAAAAAAAATATGATAATTTTTTATATTCTTTAAAATTAATAAACAAAAATTATTTTATTAATACTAATATAGGCTTAATAAACCCTATAAATGTTTATATTGATATTTTAAAAATATTAAAAATTAGAGCAAAATATATTTTTAAAACAAAATATATAAAGGGTATAGTTGTTACAGTACCGGCTTATTTTAACCATGAACAAAGAAATATTACTAAAAATGCTGTAAACATTTCAAATTTAAAATTACTAAAATTATTAAACGAACCTACAGCAGCTGCTATAGCATATGGTGTATATACAAAAATAAATGGTTTAATAGCTGTTTATGATTTAGGTGGTGGAACATTTGATATTTCTATTTTAAAAATTAATTATAATGGTTTTTTTGAAGTATTAGCTACAGGTGGAGATAATTATTTAGGTGGTGATGATATTGATTTATTAATAATATATTGGTTAATAAAAAAATTAAATATAAAAAATATTAATAAAAAAAAAATAAAATATGAACTAAAAATATTAGCTATAAAAATAAAAATAAAGTTGACTTATCAAAATAAAATAATTATAAATTATAATAAAAAAAATATTGAAATTAATAGAAATGATTTAGAATTAATTATTTATCCATTAATAAAACATACTTTATTAATTTGTTATGAAACAATAAAAAGTATCAATGTCAAAATAATAAATATAAAAAAAGTAATACTAGTTGGTGGTTCAACAAGAATACCATTAATTAAAAATAAAATACAAAAATTTTTTAAATGTGATATATTAAACAATATAAATCCAGATAAAGTAGTTTCTATAGGTGCCGCTATTAATGCAAATGAAATTATAAATAAAAACTATAAAAAAAATTTATTACTAGATGTAATACCTTTATCTTTAGGTATAGAAACTATAGGTGGGGTAGTAGAAAAAATAATACCTCGTAATACTAAAATTCCTGTTTCATGTACTAAAGAATTTACAACCTTTAAAGATAATCAAACTACTATGAAAATTAATATTGTACAAGGTGAAAGTGATTTAATTTCTAATTGTAAACATTTAGCTAAATTTATTTTAACAGATATACCTTCATTACCATCTGGAATAGCTCGTATTTTTATAAATTTTAAAATTAATCATAATGGATTATTATTTGTAAAAGCAAAAGAAAAATCTACTGGAATAAAAAAGGAAATAAAAATTTATGATTTATATAAATAATTTTATAAATTTTAAATAAACATTATATTATTATGATAAAAATATTTTTTTTACCACATAAAACTATTTTACCTAAAGGTAAAATAGTTTATCATAGATCAAAAGATAGTATTTTAAATATAGCTTTAAAAAACGGTATTAATATTAATCATGCTTGTGAAAAAGTTTGTGCTTGTACAACATGTCATTGTATAATTAAAAAAGGTTTTAATTCTCTTAATAAAATAAATGAATTAGAAAGTGATATGTTAGATAAAGCATGGAATTTAAATTTTAAAAGTAGATTATCTTGTCAAGCTATAATTTCTGACAAAGATTTAATAATTAAAATACCAAAATATAATATTAATTATGTTAATTAAATTAATTATAAATATATTTAATAAAATAAAAAAAATAAATGGATATAAATTTAAAAAAAATTAATATCTTAAATCTTGATGAAAAAAAATTAAAAGAAATTATTGAATCTATCGGTGAAAAAAAATTTCGTTTTAAACAAATAATGAAATGGATATATCATAATTTTTGCGATAATTTTGATAATATGAGTAATATAAGTATAAATTTAAAAAAAAAATTAAAAAAAAAATTAGAAATTAAATTACCTGTAATACAAAATATATTATATTCCAAAGATGGAACTATAAAATATATATTAAATTTTAATAAACAAATTATTGAAACAATTTATATACCTGAAATTAATAGAAAAACAATTTGTATTTCATCTCAAGTTGGTTGTATTCTAAATTGTAAATTTTGTGCTACAGGAAAACAAGGGTTTAAAAGAAATTTAAAAGTTTCAGAAATTATAGGACAAATTTGGTGTATATCTAAAATGTTATATAATATAAATCCTAAAAAAAAAATTACTAACATAGTAATTATGGGTATGGGAGAACCATTATTAAATGTAGTTAATGTAATTAATTCAATAAAAATTATGTTAAATAACTATTGTTTAAATATAAAAAAAAATAAAATTACTTTATCAACTTCTGGAATTATTCCTGCTTTTAAAAAAATTTATGAAATTATAAATATACCATTAGCTTTTTCTTTACATGCTTCTAATAATGAATTAAGAAATTCTTTAATGCCAATAAATATAAAATATAATATAGAATCTTGTTTATCAGAAATAAATAAATATATTAAATTATCAAAATCTAATAAAATTAAATTTACAATAGAATATATAATGTTAAATAATATAAATGATAATATTTATAATGCTTATCAATTAATTAAATTATTAAAAAATATACCAAGTAAAATAAACTTAATTCCTTTTAATAAAATACCTAATACAAAATATGAAAGTAGTCCTAAAAATAAAATATATAAATTTGCTCAAATATTAAAAAAAAACGGATTAATTACTACTATAAGAAAACTACATGGAAATGATATAAATGCAGCATGTGGGCAATTATCAGGAAATATTATAAATAAAATTAAAAATAATATTTAATTTAAATTAATAATAAAAATTATAAAAATTAATAAATAATGAGAATAAATTGTTAAAAAATATAAGATCAATACGTGGAATGTACGATTATTTACCTAAGACTAATTTGATTTGGCAAAAAATTGAATATAAACTTAAAAAGGTATTAAGTAGTTATGGTTATAATGAAATAAAATTTCCAATTATAGAAAATACTAAATTATTTAAAAAATCTATAGGAAATATAACTGATATAGTAGAAAAAGAAATGTATAGTTTTAATGATAAGAGTGGTAATAATTTAACATTAAGACCAGAAGGAACGGTTAGTTGTGTTAGAGCTAGTCTTCAAAATGGTATATTATATAATCAAGAACAACGTTTATGGTATTTAGGACCTATGTTTCGTTATGAAAGACCTCAAAAAGGAAGATATCGTCAATTTCATCAATTAGGAATAGAAATATTTGGTTTACCAGAATCTAATATAGAAATAGAATTATTAATGATTACATTAAGATGGTGGAAAATATTAAACATTAATAAATATATGAAATTAGAAATAAATTATATTGGTTCTTCAGAAGAAAGATATAAATATAAAAAAGATTTAATAATATTTTTAGAAAAATATAAAAATGAGTTAGATTTAGATTGCAGAAATAGACTTTATAAAAATCCATTACGTATTTTAGATACTAAAAATTTTAAAATTTTAAAAATTCTTAAAAAAGCTCCTAATTTAAAATATTATTTAAATAATAAATCTTTATCTTATTTTAATAATTTATTATATTTTTTAAAATTTTTTAAAATAAATTATAAAATTAATCATAACTTATTTAGAGGATTAGATTATTATAATGGAACGGTTTTTGAATGGAAAACTAATTTTTTTGAAAATAAAGATATTACAATTTGTGCCGGAGGTAGATATGATAATTTAGTAAAACAAATAGGTGGATATCATACCCCAGCAATAGGATGTGCTATGGGGTTAGAAAGATTATTAATGTTATTTTCAAAATGTCAAAAAAAAAATAATTTTATTAAATATATTGATATTTATATAATTGTATATAATTTAAATAAACAATATATTTTAATTAAATTTGCTGAAATAATAAGAGATATATTACCTAAAATTAAAGTTTTTTTTGATTTTAATCATAAAAAAAAAATAAAAAAAAAAATTGTTAAAGCTAAACAAATGAAATCATCATTTGTTATAATTTTAAAAAAAAATAAAATAAAAACTAATAAACTAATTATTATAAATTTAAATAATGGTGATAAATTTATAAAAACAAAAAAACAAATAATTAAAATCTTATCAAAAATAAAAATATAAATTTATTTAAAATATTTATATAATATTATTAAAATTAATTATTATATATAAATTTTTTTTTAAATTTATTTAACTTTGAAAATAAAATGTTACCTATAATTGCTATTGTTGGTAGATCTAATGTTGGTAAATCTACTTTATTTAATATTATTACTAATTCTAATAATAAAGCTATTTTTTATAATATTAATAATGTTACTAGAGATAGAAAATATGAAATAGTAAATTATAATAATAATAAATTTATTATAATAGATACTGCTGGATTTAAAAATATAAAAGAAAATATCAAATGTTTGATATCAAAACAAATATTTATTGCTATAAAAGAATCGGACGCTGTATTTTTTATGGTTGATTCAATAACTGGTTTACTTGAAGATGATTATATATTAGCAAAATATTTAAAAAATTTATATAAAAAGGATGTATTTTTAATTATAAATAAAGTTGATAATAAAAATTTAAAATATAATTCTTATGAATTTTATAAATTAGGATTTAAAAATATATCTTTTATATCTACAGCTCATAATTATGGAATAAATAATTTTTTAAATAATAAATTAATGCCTTATATTAAAAAATTAAAAAATAAAAATATAAAATTAAAAATTAATGTTGATAATATAAATTATGATAATTTTATAAAAATAGCTATTATAGGATCTCCTAATGTTGGAAAATCTACATTAATTAATTGTTTGTGTAAATCTGAAAGAATGATTGTTGATAATAAACCTGGTACTACTAGAGATAGTACATATATACCAATTAAATATAATGATAAATTATATGTATTTATTGATACAGCTGGTATTAAAAAAAAAAACAATGTTAATAATATTATAGAAAAATTTTCTATAATGAAATCAATTAAAGAAATAAAAAATTCAAAAATTGTAATTATAATTATTGATGCAGAAATAAATATTTCACAAAAAGATTTATCTTTAATATATAAAATATTAAAATATGGTAAATCTATCATTATAGCATTTAATAAATCTGACAAAATATCTGAAGATAAAAAAATAAAAATAAAAAATAATATAATTAATAAATTTAAATATATTAATTTTATACCAATTTGTTTTATTTCTGCTCTATACAAAAAAGGTATAAATTTTTTATTTAGTTTAATAAAAAAAATAATTAATATAAAAAAAAAAAACATTAATACTTCATATTTAAATAAAATACTTCATGAATCTATTAAAAAACATCAACCTCCTATATATAATAAATATAGAATAAAACTAAAATATGTTCATATTGGTAATTATGATCCTTTCACTATAGTTATTCATGGTAATAATGTGAACGGTATTAATATTATTTATAAAAAATATTTAATTAATTATTTTAGAAATAAATTAAATATTTCTGGAACACCTATAAAAATAATTTTTAAAGAAAATAATAACCCATATATTAAAGATAAAAAAAGTAATTATAAAAGTAAATTTAAATAAAAAAAAAATATTTACTTAATTTTATATCTTATATTATTAATTTAATAAATAATATTTAAAAGAGGTTATAATGTTTAAAGGAAGTATTGTTGCATTAATAACACCCATAAAAAAAAATGGTTCTATATGTAAAAAAGATTTAACAAAACTAATTAATTATCATATTAAAAATAAAACTTCAGCTATAGTATCTGTGGGTACCACAGGTGAATCTTCTATGTTAAGTAAAAAAGAACATTGTAATTTAATTATGATGACTTTAGAAATTTCAGATGGAAGAATTCCTATAATAGCGGGAACTGGTTCTAATGATACCTCAGAAAGTATTAATTTAACTAAAAAACTTGAAAATTCTGGAATTTCGGGATGTTTAACTGTTACACCATATTATAATAGACCTACCCAAGAAGGTTTATATCAACATTTTAAATCAATTTCTGAAAGTACACATTTACCACAAATATTATATAATGTACCTTCAAGAACTGGTTGTGATTTATTACCAGAAACAATTGCTCGTTTATCAAATTTTAAAAATATAATAGGAATAAAAGAAGCCACTGGAGATTTATCTAGAGTAAATAAAATTTCTTCTTTAGTAAATAATAAAAAATTTATTATACTAAGTGGTGATGATATTACATTTCTTGATTTTATACAATTAGGAGGTCATGGAGTTATTTCAGTTACTGCTAATATCGCAGCAAAAAAAATGTCTAAAATTTGTTCTTTAGCTTTAAATAATAATTTTATAAAAGCTCGTAAGATAAATAAAAAATTAATGTATTTACATAAAGCTTTATTTATAGAATCTAATCCTATTCCTGTAAAATGGGCTGCATTTAAATTAGGTTTAATTAATAATAATATATTAAGATTACCTTTGACAAAATTATCTAAAAAATTTGAATTAATAGTTGAAAAAGCTATATGCAAAGCAGGTATTATATAATTTTTATATATATAAAATATATTTTAATAATTATTTATAATAATTATTATATCAAAATATTTTCTATAATATTTTGATATATAATACTTAATTTTTTTAATTCTAATGTATTAATATATTCATTAGGTTTATGAATTGTATTATTTTTTAAACCTAATTCTACAATTTGTTTACATATATTATAAATAAATCTTCCATCAGAAGTACCTCCATTAGTAGATATTTTAGGAAATTTTTTATTATATAAATATATAGATTTTTTAACTATATTTATTAATTTATTTTCATTTGTATAAAATGATTTTCCAGATATTTTCCAATTTATATAATATTTTAATTTATTTTTAATTAACATAATTCTAATTTTTTTTATAATATTTTTTACATTTATTATATTATTAAATCTTAAATTAAAATTTATATTTATTTTACTAGGTATTATGTTACTTAAATTATTAATATTATCAGAGTATATATTAGATATTTGTAATGTAGTTGGTTCAAAAATGATATTACCACAATCCCATTTTTTTAGTATTAAATCTTTAATAAAATTATTAGATATATGTATAGGGTTTTTAGCTAAATTAGGATAAGCTATATGACCTTGTATACCATAAATTATTAAATTAATATTTAAAGATCCTCTTCTTCCATTTTTAATAGTATCTCCAACATATTTTTCACTAGATGGTTCTCCTATAATACAATATTCTATTTTTTCTTTTTTTTTTTTTAATATTTCAATTACTTTTACAGTACCATTTATAGCTTCAGATTCTTCGTCAGAAGTTATAATAAAAGATATTCTACCTTTATGTTTAGGGTTTTTTTTAATAAAATTTTCAACAGCTATTATCATAGCTGCTAAAGATCCTTTCATATCTGCTGAACCACGACCTAACATTTTTTTTTTTTTAATAAAAGGTATAAAAGGTAAAGTTTTCCAATTATTAATATCACCAGAAGATACTACATCTGTATGTCCAGCAAATAATATAGTTTTTCCACCAATACCATGATAAGCCCAAGTATTAATAGTATTATTTATATTTATATATTTAATATTAAAACCAATTTTTTTTAAACGATTATTTATAATTATTTGGCAACCTGAATCTAATGGACTTAATGAAGGACATTTAATTAATTTTTTTGTTAAAGAAATTATATTCAACATAATTTTATATATACCTTATAATATATTATTATATTTAAATATTATATTAAATTATAAAAAAAATGAATTATATTAAAAGCAGTGTCTTAAAAATAAAAAAAAAAATAATATATTATGATTATTTATATAGAAATTTAAGTTATTCTGAAATACCTGATTATGAATATGATAAATTATTAAATAAATTTAATATTTTAAAAAAAAAATGTACTATAATTAAAAATAATATATTTAATAAAATTAAATTTAAATATTCAAATATATTAAATTTTAAAAAAAAAACTCATTTATTACCAATGTTATCATTAAAAAATACTTTTAACATTGAAGAAATATATAATTTTTATAAAAAAATATTTAAAAATTTAAAAAAAAAGTTTTATTTATGTTGTGAACTAAAAATAGATGGAATATCAATTAGTTTAATTTATAAAAAAGGAAATTTAATACAAGCAATTACTAGAGGTAATGGTTATTTAGGAGATGATATAATAGCTAACGTATTAACTATAAAAAATATTCCATTAATTTTAAAAGGTAATAATATTCCAGAAAAAATAAATATTTGTGGTGAAATATTTATAACCTATAAAAATCTTAAAAATATTAAAAAAAAAAATAATAGTTTTTTTTCTAATTCTAGAAATATAGTATCAGGTACATTAAAAAATATTAATTCTAAAATTACATCAAATAGAAATTTAACATTTTTGTGTTATAATGTTAATTTTTCAAAACAAAAATTATTTAATGAAAGTCATTTTGAATGTTTAAAAAAAGTTAATAAGTGGGGTATTCCAATACATAATTATATAAAAAAAACATATAAAATAAAAGAAATTAAAAAATTTTTTTTTTATGCAAATATTAATAGAAAATATTTTGGATTCGATAATGATGGTATAGTAATAAAAATAGATTCTAAAAAAATACAAAATAAAATTGGTTGTAACAATAAATATCCAAAATGGGCTATTGCTTATAAATTTAAGTCTCAAGAAAAAATTACTAAAGTAATTAATATAGTTTTTAATATAAGTAGATATGGTATTTTAATACCTATAGCATATATTAAACCAATTAATATTTTAGGAAGTAAAATTAGTAAAATTACTTTACATAATAAAAAAAATATAGAAATGTTAAATTTATATATAGGGGATAGTGTTATAGTAAAATATTCAGGAGATGTTATACCTCAAATTATAAAAGTAATATTATCTAAAAGAACTAAAGAAGCAAAAAAAATTATTTTTCCAACATTATGTCCTATTTGTAATTCTAAATTAAAATATATAAAAAATAAATATTTATATAAATGTAATTCAAATTTAAATTGTAGAATACAACTACAAGAAAAAATAATAAATTTTATTTCTAAAAATGGATTTAATATAACTGTTATTAAAAGAAATATAGTTTTTGAGTTAATAAAAAAAAAATATATTAAAAATATATCAGATATATTTAAATTAAATTATAAAATTTTATCTAGATTAAATACTATCAATAAATCTTTATTATACAATATTTTAATTTCTATTAATAAATCTAAAAATATACATCTATCAAATTTTATATATTCTTTAGGAATTGAAAATGTGGGTAAAATAATATCATTAAATATTGCTAATTACTTTAAATATATAAGTAAAATAATATATGCAGATATAAAAGAAATAAATTCAGTTCCTAAAATATCAAAAAAAATATCATTAAATGTATTTAATTTTATGAAAAAAAAAAAAAATAAAATAATAATTTCAAAAATATTAAAACATGTTAAAATATTTATATAATTAATTATAAAAAAATTATAAATATTATAATTAAAAAAAAAATAAATATTTTATTAAATTAATAAAATTATTATAAAATTGTTTTTAAAATGATAAATAATATATTAGACGGTAAAACATTATCAAATTATATACTTTATAATATTTATAAAAAAAATCAAAAATATAAAAAATTTGGATATAGATTACCATCTTTAGCTGTAATATTAATTGGTAATAACAAATCATCCTTATTATATGTAAAAAAAAAACATATTGCATGTAAAATAACAGGACTAATTTCTTATGCTTATAATTTATCTTATTCAGTTAATAACAAATTGTTATTTAATTTAATAAATAAATTAAATAATAACAATAATATAGATGGTATTATTATACAATTACCTTTACCATTACATATAAATACAAATAAAATTTTAGAATTAATATCAATAGAAAAAGATGTAGATGGTTTTAATCCATATAATATTGGTAAACTTTGTCAAAGAATACCTTTATTAAGACCTTGTACTTCGCTTGGAATTATAACATTGTTATCAAAATATAAAATTAATATAATAGGATTAAATGCTTTAATTATAGGAGCTTCTAATATAGTAGGTAGACCTATTAGTATGGAACTTTTATTATCAGGATGTACTATTACAATTGTTCATAGATTTACTAGAAACTTAAATTATTATATAAAAAAATCAGATTTAATAATAGTATCTGTTGGGAAAATAAATTTTATTTCAGGAAAATTAGTTAAATATGGAGTTATTATTATAGATGTAGGTATAAACTATTCTTCTAATGGTAATATTAAAGGTGATGTTAATTTTTTTAGTACTTCAATAAAATCATCATATATTACCCCCGTTCCTGGTGGTGTTGGTCCAATGACTATTTCTGCACTTATATATAATACTTTAATTACATATAAAAAAAAAAATAAATTTATTATATAAAATATTATTTTTTATATAAGTTTGTATTATTAATATTATCCTCAATTCTAATATTTAATTTATTTAATTTTTTTCTCATTTTGTCTGCTAACTTCCATTTTTTATTAATACGATAATAATTTCTTATTTTATTTATTTTATCTATATATTTATAATAAAAAAAATTTTTATCGTTTATTTTTGAAGAATATCCATTAATTTTTTTTAAAAAATCATTAGGATCATTTTTTAATAAACCTAATATTCCAGCTAATTGACGTAATCTAGCTGCAAAATTATGAACCTTAGAAGATTGTTTATTTTTTAAATTATTTATTTCTTTAGATAAACTTAATAATACAGAAAAAGATTCAGGAATATTAAAATCATCATTTATTGCTTCAAAAAAACGATTTTTAAATGTATTTCCTAATAAAATTTTAATATTAGGATTTGTGTTTTGTAATGATTTATACATAAATTTTAAAATATTAGTATATTTATTTAAACTATTAATTTTATATATTAATGGTTTTCTATAATGACGGGATAATAAAAAATATCTTATAATTTCATTATTATAATTATTTAATAAAGTTCTTATTTTTAAATCATTATTTTTTGATTTAGACATTTTATCATTATCTATCATTAACATTCCTACATGAACCCAATAGTTAATTTTATTATTTTTAAAAATACATTGTGATTGAGCTATTTCGTTTTCATGATGAGGAAAAATTAAATCTTGTCCTCCTCCATGAATATCAATTTTATTTCCTAAATATTTATTACATATGGTTGAACATTCAATATGCCAACCTGGTCTACCTATACCCCAAGGAGATAACCAACCTGGTTCATTTATTTTTGATTTTTTCCATAAAACAAAATCTATTTTATTACTATTTTTTAAAATATTTATTTTGTTTTTTTTAAAAAAATGACCATAATTATTATAAGTTTTAATAGAAAATAATATATCACCTTTATAGTTTATATAAGCATTTTTATTTTTTAATAATTTTAAAATTAATTCAATAATATTTTGTATATTATCTGTAACAAGCGGTTCTTTATTAGGTTTAAGTAAATTTAAATTATTAAAATCTTCTTTCATTTTTAATATCATACTATTAGTTAAATTTTTAATTGATATTTTTTTTTTATTAGATTTATTTATAATTTTATCATCAAAATCAGTAATATTACGTACATAATTTATTTTATAACCAAAATAAATCAAATATCTAATCATTATATCAAAAAAAACAAAAGTTCTACCATGTCCAATATGACATAAATCATAAACAGTAACTCCACATACATAAATATTTACATTTTTTTTTTTAATAGATATAAATTTTTCTTTTTTATTTTTAATAGAATTAAATATTTTTAACATTTTTATCCTATAATACTTTTTTTAATATAAATATTATAATAAATATTGATTTATTTAAAAATATACATTAATATTAATTAAATTAAATATAATAAATGTTATTATATTTATTTAATTTATTAATATAAATATATTTGCACCCTTAGCTCAGTAGGATAGAGCAATAGCCTTCTAAGCTGTAGGTCACAGGTTCGAATCCTGTAGGGTGCATTTAAATAATTTTCAAAGATTGTAAATTTGCATGATAAGATGATCTTATTAAAGGACCACAAAAAACACTTTTAAAACCAATATTATTAGCTATATTTTTAATTTTATTAAATTCTTCGATACTCCAAAATTTATGTATATTTAAATGATTTTTACTAGGTTGTAAATATTGTCCTACAGTTAACATAGTTACTTTATTTTTATATAAATCATGTAAAACATTAACAATTTCATTAAATGTTTCTCCCAATCCTACCATTATACCTGATTTAGTAGGAATATTAGGACATATATCTTTAAATTTTTTTAATAAATATAATGATTTTTTATAATTAGAACCTGGTTTAATTTTTTTATATAAACGAGGTACACTTTCTATATTATGATTAAAAATATCAGGAGTATATGAAGATAATATTTTTAAAGCATTTTTTATTTTTCCTCTAAAATCTGGAACTAAAATTTCAACTTTTATTTTATAATTATATTTTTTAATAGCTTTTATACAATTTACAAATTGTTGTGCCCCTCCATCATATAGGTCATCTCTATCAACTGATGTTATTACTACATATTTTAAACCAATTTTTTTTATTGCTTTAGCTAGATTTTTTGGTTCATCTAAAGATGGTTTAAAAGGTTTACCATATTTAATATTACAAAAAGGACATTTTCTAGTACATATAGATCCTAAAATCATAAAAGTGGCTGTATTATTATTAAAACATTCAGTTAAATTAGGACAAGAGGCTTCTTCACATACTGAATTTAAATTATACTTTCTTAAAATAGATTTTATATTTATTATTTTTTTAAAATCATAAGGTAATTTTATTTTCAATGAATAAAAATTTTTTTTTCTCATTTTTTTTTATTAATTTTTTATATTAAAAATAAATCATGTATATTAAAAAATTAATTAATATTTTTATTATTTTATTAGTTTTAATATTATTTTTTAATTCTTTAAATTGTGTCATTTTAATATTTTTATATCCGCATGGATTTATATATTTAAATGGAGATAAGTCCATATCAATATTTAATGCTAATCCATGAGATACATAACCATTATAAAAATTTAAACCTAAAGAACATATTTTTTTTTTATTAATATATATACCAGGATTTTTTTTTAAATAATATGATTTAATATTAAAATATAAAAGAGTATTAATAACTGAATTGACAATAATATAAATAAATTTTTTTATTTTAATTTTTATACGGTTTAAATCTATTAAAAAGTATATAATTTGTTGACCTAAACCATGATATGTAATATTACCTCCACGATTACTATACATAATTGGTATATTCATTATTTTTTTTTTATATTCATTACTATTTTTATGGTTTTTACCCATGGTAAAAACTGGATAATGTTCTACTAACCATATTTCATCACAAGTATTAATATTTCTTTTTTTATTAAATTTATTCATATCACAATAAACTCTATACCAATTTCGTCTACCTAAATTTTTAACAATAATATTGTTCATATAATTAATTTTATAAATATTATTTTATTATTTGTAAAAATTATTTTTTTTTATATATATATATATATATATATTAAAAAAAATATTATTTTTTTATTTTAATAAAATAGTTAAAATATACTCTATCATATTCCATATATTGTTATAAAAAACATTATAAAAATAAAATTCTATTTTATATAATAATTTTATTATTATGTAAAATTTATTAATATTTAAATTTTTTATAATTTTAATTAATAATAAACTTTCTAAATATTCAATATTATGTTTTTTTAAAATTTCATATACTAAATTAATATTATTTTTTTTTATAAAAATTTTAATTAAAATTATTATATAATATTCTAATTCTTTTACTATAACTATAATATTATAATTTTTTATTTTTAATTGATATAAAATATTTATAGAAATATTTAAATCTTTTAAAATTAAAGATTTAATAAAACATTTGTGAGTAAATATGTTCATGTTTTCTAAAATATTTTTAATATCTTTAATTTTAATATATTTTTTTTTATATAATATATATATATAATCTAATATTTTTATTAAAATTGAAATATTATTTTTATAAAAATAATTAATAAATTTTATTGATGATAAAGATAAATTAATATTTTTAATTTTAATATAATAATAAATAAAATTATCTTTTGTATAATTTTTTGTTATATCTTCTATAATAATACCAATTGATTTTATTTTATTATAAAAATAGTTTATTTTTATTAAATTATAATTTTTATTATAAATTAAAACTATTATATTATTTAAACTTGATAAATTTATTATTTTATCAATTTTATTAAATAAAATATTATTTGATATATTTATTTTTAATTTAATTATAAAAATTTTTTTTTTCTCTAAAATATTTATTTGTTGTAATAAATTTAATATTAAAATAAAATCATCTTTTTTTTTAATTGAAAAATTATAAACATTATAAATATCTTTTTTTTTTAAAATATTTATTATTTGATTTTTAATTTTTAGTTTTAAAATTTCATTTTTTTCTAAAATTAAATATATTGGAAATATATTTTTTTTTTTATAAAATTTAATAAAATTAGTTTTAATGTTATAAATTCCTATTTTTTTAAATTATATTAATATTTATTATATAATAAAATTTATAACTTTTTTTTTTATATATATTATTTTTAATATTTTTGAATTTTTTAAAATTTTATAAATTTTTTTTTTTTTAAAAATTATATCTATTATTTTTTTTTTAGAAATATTATTTGAAATTAAAAATTTTGTTTTAAACTTACCATTAATTTGTATTAAAATTAATATATTATTATTTTTATATAAATAATTATTTGTTAAAGGCCATAAAACTTCATCTATATTTTTTTTATTTCCCATTTTATTCCATAAATAAAAACTAAAATGAGGAGTAAAAGGATAAATAAGTCTTATAATAACTAATAAACATTTATTTATTATTTCATAATAATAATATTTTTTTGAAATTTTAATAATATTATTTAATAAAACCATAATTAAAGATATTGCTTTATTAAATAATTGTTTTTTTTCAATATAATTAGAAACTTTTTTTATTGTTTCATTTAAATTTGTTAATATTTTTTTACATAATTTTTCTTTTTTAATTAATTTATATTTTTTTTCATAATATATTTTTTTAAATTTTATATGTTTATATACAAAATTCCAAATTTTATTTAAAAATCTATAAATACCTTTAATACCATTATTATTCCATTTTAATTTTATAGATACTGGGGCTGCAAACATGATAAACATTCTTAATGTATCAGCTCCATAATTATTAATAATAGTTTTTGGATCTATTCCATTTTTTTTTGATTTAGACATTTTATTTATACCAGCATAAAATACTTTAGTACCATTTTTTTTATAAACTTTTATAATTTTATCGTTTTTGTTTCTTTTAATAATTAAATTTTTATTAGATAACCATTTAACAATACCATTATCTAAGCAATAAAAACTTTCATTAACTACCATACCTTGACATAAAAGTTTTTTAACTGGTTCTGATGATTTAATAAAACCTGCATCTCTAAGTAATTTATGATAAAATCTAAAATATATAAGATGCATTGTTGCATGTTCAATCCCCCCGATATATTGATCTATTGGTAACCAATAATTTGCTTTTTTAGAATTTATCATACTTTTATTAAAATTAGGACAAGTATAACGTATATAATACCAAGAAGATTCCATAAATGTATCAAAAGTATCTTTTTCTTTAAAATAAATTTTATTATTAATATTAATTTTATTTTTATCAATTAAAATTAATTTATTATTTTCTTTAAAATATTTATATTTTGATAATAAAATTGGCAAATAATTATCTGGTATAGGTTTAATAATACCATGTTTATTTTTCATCATAGGTATAGGTGCACCCCAATATCTTTGACGAGATACCCCCCAATCTTTTAAACGATAATAATATTTTAAACAACCTATTTTTTTTATCAAAATAATATCAAAAATAATATTATTAATATCTTTGAAATTTAAATTATTAAACTTATTACAATTACATATAATACTATTATTATTATTAAATATATAAGGTAAATTAGATTCATATTTTTTATCTGTAGATTTAAATATTTTTTTAATATTTAAAGAATATTTTTTTGAAAAATTAAAATCATTTTTATTATGAGCAGGAATAGATATTATAGCCTTAACCCCATAATCGTTTTTTACACAATTTGATATCCAAATAGGTATTTTATTTTTATTAAAAGGATTTATAACAAATAAATTAGTATTAATTCCAATGTTATTTAATTTATCATTTGGATATTTTATATCTATTAGTTTTTTACTAATTTTTATAAATTTATTAACACTTGTATTTATTTTACTTATTTTTTTAGAAAAATAATGATCTATAGACAAAGAGATATAAGTAACACCTAAAATATCTGATGGATTTTTTGTATATACTTTAATTATTTCATTATTATTAAAAATATTAAATTTAATTTCTATGAATTTTGATTTTCCAATCCAATTTTTTTGCATAGTTTTTACTTCTTCTGGCCAATATTTTAATTTATTTAAATCTTCTAATAATTCATCAGCATATTTAGTAATTTTAATAAACCATTGTGATATTTTTTTTTTAATAACTAAATTATTACAACGCCAACAACGATTATTTATAACTTGTTCATTAGCTAAAACTGTTTTATCAAAATTACACCAATGTACTTTTGTTTTTTTTTTATATGCAAGTTTTTTT
The DNA here is from genome assembly GCF_020541245.1 of Candidatus Annandia pinicola. NCBI lineage: Bacteria > Pseudomonadati > Pseudomonadota > Gammaproteobacteria > Enterobacterales > Enterobacteriaceae > Candidatus Annandia > Candidatus Annandia pinicola. Next base: position 117,966 of record NZ_CP045876.1, read on the forward strand.
TTATATAATTTAATAAAAAACCATTGTTCCCATTTATAATATTTAGGATCACATGTTGTAATTTCACGATTCCAATCATAACCAAAACCTAATTTTTTTAATTGTTTTTTCATATAATATATATTATTATATGTCCATTTTTTTGGTTCTACTTTTCTTTCTATAGCAGCATTTTCTGCAGGAAGTCCAAAAGCATCCCAACCTATAGTTTGTAATACATTTCTACCTAACATTCTATAATATTTAGAAATTACATCAGAAATAGTATAATTTCTTACATGGCCTAAATGTAAATTACCAGAAGGATATGGTAACATAGGTAAACAATAATATTTTTTTTTATTTTTTATTTCTTTTACTGTAAAAGTCTTTTTTTTACTCCAATATTTTTGAACATATTTTTCTATAATTTGATGACAATATTTTTCTTGCATTTTTTTTATTATATTGTTTTATTTTTTTTTAATTAATTAAAACTAAATTTAATAATATAAAATTTAAATAATTAAATATATTATTATAAAAAATAAGGATTTTTATATCCCATTGATTTCATAATACTTGTTTCTATTTTAATCATAGAAATTAAATCTTTATATAATTTATGTTTATATCCTATTAAATGTAAAATTCCATGCATAATATTATGTAAAAAAAGCGTTTCAAATTTTATTTTATATAATTTTGATTCTTTTATAATATTTTTATAACATATAACTATTTCTCCTATTATTTTAATATTTGTATTTGGTATATTTATATCATTAAATGTAATAATATTAGTAACTTTATTTTTATTAAAATATAATTTATTTAATTCTATTATTTTTTTTTTATCAACAATAACAATATTTATTTCTTTATTAATTTTTTTATATTTTGTTATAGATATTAATAAATATTGTAATTTAGATAAAGAAATTATTTTTCTTTTATATTTACACATTAATTTTAAATTACAAATAATTTTTTTCATTTTTTTATATTTATTTATTTTTTTTATATTTTAAATTTAAAAAAAAATTATATTATTTCTCCTCTTAAAGAATGAGGTTTTATACCAGTTATTTTTAAATAAATAAATTTACCTATCATTTTATTATTTCCTGAAAAATTAACTATTCTATTATTTTCAGTTCTTCCTGATAATTTTAAATTATTTTTTTTTGATATACCTTCAACTAATACTTTTTGAATACTACCTAACATTCTACGACTCCAAGATATAGTTTGTTGGTTAATTCTATTTTGTAATATATATAATCTATTTTTTTTTTCTTTAAGACTTACGTTATCTTTAAATTCAGAAGCAGGAGTTCCAGGTCTTGGTGAATAAATAAAACTAAAACTTGCATCAAAATTTATGTCATTTATTAATTTCATTGTATCTTCAAAATCACTTTTAGTTTCACCAGGAAATCCTATTATAAAATCAGAACTTATTTGTATATTAGGTCTAATTGAAGTTATTTTTTTTATTATATTTTTATATTCTTCAACTGTATATAAACGTTGCATTAATTCTAATATCTTATTAGAACCACTTTGTACTGGTAGATGTAAAAAATTTACTATTTTTGGTATATATTCATATGCTTCTATAATATCTTCTGTAAATTCAATAGGATGACTAGTTAAAAATCTAATTCTTTCTATACCATTAATATTTGATATTAAATGTAATAATGATGAAAAGTTACATATTTTACCATCATTTTTTTTACCTTTATATGCATTAACATTTTGTCCTAATAAATTAACTTCTTTAACACCATTTTTAGATAAAAAAACAATTTCTCTTATTATATCATCACATGGTCTACTTATTTCAAAACCTCTTGTATAAGGAACTATACAAAAAGTACAATATTTATTACATCCTTCCATAATTGATATTAAAGCTGTAGATTTAAAGTTTTTTTTAAAATTAAAATAATAATCAAATTTTTTTATTTTACCAAAATTTATTTTTATTACAGTTTTATTATTTTTTAAAAAATTATCTATCATATTAGGTAAATCATGTATATTCTGTGGTCCAAATATAATATTTACATATTTAGCTCTTTTTAATATTTCTTCACCTTCTTGTGAAGCAACACAACCACCAACACAAATAATAATTTTGGGATTTTTTTTTTTTATTTTTTTCCATCTTCCTAATTGATGAAAAACTTTTTCTTGAGATTTATCTCTTATAGAACATGTATTTAAAATTAATATGTCAGCTTCTAAATCTATTTTAGTAATCAAATATTTTTTTTTATTCAAAATATTTATTATTTTAGAGGAATCATACACATTCATTTGACAACCCCAAGTTTTAATATATAGTTTTTTAATCATTTATTTTTTTATACATTAATATTATAAATGTTACTTATAATATATTATTTTTTTTAATTAAAAATATAATTATTATATACTAATTATTAAAAAAACTTATAATATGGCTACGACAGGAATCGAACCTGTGACCTCAGCGTTATGAGTGCTGTGCTCTAACCTTCTGAGCTACGTAGCCATAATACAAACTCTGGGGTACCTGGATTCGAACCAGGGAATGCCGGTATCAAAAACCGGTGCCTTACCACTTGGCTATACCCCAAAAAAAAATGCGGAGAACGAGATTTGAACTCGCATACCTTATAAGGGGTGCCAGATCCTAAATCTGGTGCGTCTACCATTGCGCCATCTCCGCTTTATTATAATAAAAAAATATATTATTAAATATTTATATTATAATAAAATAAAATAAATATAAATATAGGTAAAAATTTGAATAAAACAAAAAATAACTTTATATATAATATTATAACTAAAGATTTGAAAAAATGCAAACATAAAAAAATATATACTAGATTTCCCCCAGAACCAAATGGTTATTTACATATTGGTCATGCTAAATCTATATTATTAAATTTTAATATAGCAAAAAAATTTAATGGAATATGTAATTTAAGATTAGACGATACAAATCCATCTAAAGAAAACAAAAAATATGTTAATTCTATTAAATATGATATTAAATGGTTAGGATTTAAATTTTATTATGATATATATTATACTTCACAATATTTTTATTTATTATATAAATTTTCTATAAAATTAATTAAAAATGGATTAGCATATATAGATGAATTAAATAAACATCAAATTAGTAAATATAAAGGTAATTTTAATAATTTAGGTAAAAATAGTCCTTATAGAAAACGAAGTATAAATGAAAATTTAATTTTTTTTAAAAAAATGAAAAATGGTTTTTTTAATAATGGTAAAATATCTTTAAGAGCTAAAATAAATATGTTATCTCCTAATATTCTAATGAGAGATCCTATATTGTATAGAATTAAATTTAATAAACATTATAAAACGAAATATATATGGTGTATATACCCTATGTATGATTTTGCTCATTGTTTATCAGATTATATAGAAAAAATAACTCATTCTTTATGTACATTAGAATTTCAAGATAATAAAATTTTATATGATTGGTTTTTAAATAATCTTAAAATTTTTAATAAACCTAAACAATATGAATTTTCTAGATTAAATATAGAATACAATGTTATTTCTAAAAGAAAGTTGTCAATATTAATTAAAAAAAAAATAATTACAGGATGGGATGATCCTCGTATAGTCACTTTATCTGGATTACGTAATAGAGGTTACACATCTAATTCTATTTTAAATTTCTGTAATTCTATAGGAGTAACTAGACAAAATAGTTTAATTAAAATTTCTTTTTTAGAAAATTTTATTCGTAAAGAATTAAATATAAAATCACAAAGATTAATTGCTGTTTTAAATCCTATTAAAATTATAATAGAAAATTTTAATAAAATAAAAGAAAAAATTTTAATTCCAAATCATCCACAAAACAAAAATATGGGTAAAAGAAAATATGTTTTTAGTAAAGAAATATATATTGATAATAAAGATTTTAAAGAAAAAAAAACAAATGGTTATAGAGGTTTAACTATAGGTAATAAAGTAAAATTAAGATATTCTTACATTATAAAAGCTAAAAAAATAAAAAAAGATAAAAATGGTAATATAATATATATATTATGTAAATATTACAAAAATAGAAAAAAAAATAATGTAAATGGTATTATTCATTGGATATCTAAATTATATTCTATACCTGCAATATTTTTTTTATATTATAATTTATTTAAAATATCTAATCCAGAAAATAAAAAAAATTTTATTAAATATATTAATAAAAAATCTTTAGTAATTAATAGAGGATTTATAGAAAAAAACATAAAAAATATAAATAATTTTTCTTATCAGTTTGAAAGAAAAGGTTATTTTTGTTTAAATAAAAATTTTAAAAATAATAATATTTTTTATTTTAATAGAATTGTTAAATTAAAAAATATAATATAATTATCATTATAATAATTTTTATAAAATCATTATAATAATAATTAAATATTTATTTTATTATAACTTTTTAATTAATATATTTATGAAACAAAAAAAAATATGGCATGAAAAATTTAATAAATATTGTGGACAATATTTAACTATTGATAAAGAATTATATAAAGAATCTACAAAATACCAAGATTTATTTTTTTTCAAAAATAAAATTTTTGGAAATATTTTATCATTAAATGATGTTATTAAAACTACTGAATATGATGAATTTATATATAATGAAATGATTGTACATGTACCTATGATATCACACGGTTCTGCAAAAAATATATTAATTATAGGTGGAGGAGACGGAGGAATTTTAAGAGAATTATTAAAATATGATACAATAAAAAAAATAACAATGGTTGAAAATGATATTAAAATAATTAAATATTGTAAAATATATCTACCTAATAGTAGTTTAAATTCATTTAAAAATTCAAAATTAAAATTAAAAATAAATGATGGGTTTGAATTTATTAAAAAAAACAAAGATAAATTTGATATAATTATTTCAGATATTTCTAGTAAAATAGAATTAAACTCAAAATTTTTTTCTTTGAAATTTTATATAAATTGTAAAAAATGTTTAAATAATAATGGTATATTTATAATTCAAAATGGAATTATTCCTATACAAAAATCTATGGTAATTAAAAATATTTCTATTATAAAAAAAATTTTTAATAATGTAAATTTATATCAAACATTTATTCCTAGTTACTATGGCGGAGCTACAACTTTTTTATATGCTACTAATAATTTAATAAAAATTGATAATGAATATGATAAAATTTATAAAAAATTTATAAAATATAAAATAATATGTAAATATTATAATACTTTAACACATATTAATAGTTTTATATTACCAGAATATATTTTAAATAATATATAATTAATAAAATAATAAACTAAAAAATATTATATTTTAAATAAAATTAATTAAAAAAAATAAATAATAATATTTTAATATTATTAATATTTATATAATAAATATTAATAATAATTTTTAATATGAAAATAACTAAAAAATTTTAATTATTTTTAATATAAATTCTAAAAGGAATAATTATATATGAAAGCTTTAAATTTAAAAAAAATAAATAAAATATATGGTAATAAAAAAGTTATTAATAATATAAATTTAATAATTAAAAAGGGTGATTTTTATGCATTACTTGGTCCTAATGGAGCAGGAAAATCTACTCTTATAAATATAATTTCTGGTTTAACAAAAAAAAATTCAGGTGAAGTATATATTTTTGGAAAAAATATAGATAAATATAAATTTATATCAAAATTTTTAATAGGATTAGTTCCACAAGAATTTAATTGTAATTTATTTGAAAATATAAAACAAATTTTATTATATTATGCTGGATATTATGGAATAGAATATGATATAGCTAATAAAAGAGCTAATAAATATTTAATTAAATTAAATTTATGGAATAAACGTCATTTAAATTTTAAAAAACTATCTGGTGGTATGAAAAGAAGATTGATGATAGCAAGATCATTAATGAGTAAACCAAAATTATTAATTTTAGATGAGCCTACATCTGGAGTTGATATAGAATTAAGAAGATCAATGTGGTTATTTTTGAAAGAATTAAATAAAAAGGGTACAACTATAATATTAACAACTCATTATTTGGAAGAAGCTGAACTTTTATGTAATCATGCAGGAATAATTTATAATGGAACTTTAATAGAAAATACTTCTATGCAAGTTTTATTAAAAAAATTAGATTCAGAGGTATTTATTTTTCACATTAATAAAAAAAAAAAATGTATAATATTAAATAATTTTCATTATAAATATATTGATGAATATAATTTAGAAATTGAAGTTAAATGTGGTCAATATTTAAATGATGTTTTTTTACAACTACATAAACAAAATATAAAAATTTTAAGTATAAGAAATAAAGTTAGTAGATTAGAAAAACTATTTATTGATAAATTAAAAATTAAGGAAAAATTATAAATGATAAATTTTTATTTAATATCTTTAATAAATATTATACATAAAGAAATATCTAGATTTACAAGGATTTGGATACAAACCTTAATTCCTCCAATTATAAATATGACTTTATACTTTATAATTTTTGGTAATATTATGAATAATGATATAAAAAAAATAGAAGGTTTTAATTATTTACAATTTATTGTTCCAGGATTAATTATAATGGTTATAATTAATAATTCTTATAGCAATGTATCTTCCTCCTTTTTTAATTCTAAATTTCAAAGAAATATTGAAGAAATAATTATATCACCAATATCAACACATATTACTATTATAGGATATATATGTGGTAGTATAGTAAGATCTTTATTTATTAGTAATTTATTAATATTAATATCATTATTTTTTATAAATTATAAAATTCATTCATGGATAACAATTTTTTTTATTATTATTCTTACTTCAACATTATTTTCTTTAATAGGGTTATTAAGTGCTATAATGGCAAAAACATTTGACGATATTAGTTTAATTCCAACTTTAGTTTTAACTCCTTTAAACTATTTAGGTGGTATATTTTATTCTATTAGATGTTTATCTGATTTTTGGAAAAAAATTTCTTTAATTAATCCAATAACTTACATGATTAGTGGTTTAAGATATGGTTTTATTGGTATAAATTTCATACCAATAAAATATATAATAATTATTTTGTTTTTTTTAACTTTCTTTTTTTATATCATTACATGGTATTTCCTTAAAAAAAAATTATTTAATTAATAAATATTTTTTTTATTTTTAAATATTAATAATATATATTATAAATAACTATTTATTATTGATTTTAAAATTTTATTAATGTCATAAACATTACCATTACCATAAATTCTATAATATATTATTCTTCCTGAAAGATTTTGTCTATTATAAAAAGATGATAATAAAATATTATTTTTATAATATAACATTAATCTTTTAAGCAATGTTTCTTCGTTATCATCATTTCTTCTAATTAATTTTTCTCCGGTAAAATCATCAATACCTTTATTGATAGGAGGAAAAAATTTAGTATTATATATTCTTCCTGATATTGGATGTATAAGTCTTCCTTTTACTCTATCAAAAATTATTTCATTAAGAGTTAATAATTCTAAAACCAAATATATAGATGAACCAAAATATTTTTTAAAAAAAATAGCTTGATTAATACTTCTAGGAAAACCATCTAGTATAAAACCATTACAACAATCTGATTTTAATAATCTTCTTACTACCATTGAAATTATTAAACTATTATTTACTAATTGACCTTTTTTCATAATATTATTTATATCTTTATATTTTTCTTTATTTTTATAAACAATAAATCTTAACAAATCTCCTGCAGAAATATGAGGAATATTGTATTGATTAGAAATTATTTTAGCTTGGGTACCCTTACCAGATCCAGGTGATCCTAATAAAACAATATACATAAATTTATTTCCTTTTTTTTATTATATTAATAATTTATTTATAATTTTAATAAATTTATTTGGATTATTTAAAAAACCTTGTTCAATCAATAAAGATTGATTTAATAATAAATATACCCAATCTTTAAAAATTATATCATCTTTAATATTAATGATTTTTTTAATTAATTTATTATTAGGATTTATTTCTAAAATATATTTAACTTTTGGAGCTTTTTGACCGACTGAAGTTAATAATTTAAACATTTGAGTACTAATATCATTTTTATCAGTTTTTAATATAACCGGAATATTATCAACCATGTTATAAGATAACTTAACTTCTTTTATTTTATCTTTTAATATATTTTTTATACGATTTAAAAAAACAGTAAAATCATTATTATTTTTTATATTTGATTTTTTATCTTTTTTTATAATTTCATCTACAGAATTATCAGATGTACTAATAGATTGAAATTTATTTCCTTGAAATTCTATTATATTATTAATAACCCATTCATCTATTCTATCAAATAACAATAAAACTTCTATTTTTTCTTTATAAAAAAAATCTAAATGTGGACTATTTTTAGCAGATTTAAAGCTATCAGCAGTAATATAATAAATTTTATTTTGATTAGGTTTCATTCTAGAAATATATTTTTTTAATGAAATTACTTTTGTACTATCATCATTAAAAGATGATGAAAATCTTAATAGATCAATAATATAATCTTTATTATCTAAATCTTCTACTACCCCTTCTTTTAAAATTAATCCGAATTCTTTCCAAAAAATTTTGAATTTATCTTTATCTTTAGATAATTTAATAATCATTTTAATTATTCTTTTAGTTAAAGATAATTTTATATTTCTTATTATATTATTATTTTGTAATAATTCTCTAGATATATTTAAAGGTAAATCTTTAGAATCAATTATACCTTTTACAAAACGTAAATAATATGGTAAAAATTTTTTAATATCTTCCATAATAAATACACGTTGAATATAAAGTTTTAATTCACCTTTATAATTTCTATTCCATATTTGTTCTGATATTTTTGAAGGTATATATATTAAATTTATATATTCATATTTACCTTCTACAAAATTATGACTCCATATTAAAGGATCATTTATTTGATTAAAAGTATTTTTATAAAAATCTATATATTTTTTTTTATCAATTTCAGATTTATTAACTAACCATAATGCTTTAGTTTTATTTATTTTATTCCATTTTTTTATATTATTATTTTTATCTTTAGTTTCAATTTCAATTGGTATTGAAATATGATTAGAGTATTTATTTACTATATTTTTAATAATATCTTTATTTAAAAAATTATTTTCTTTTGAACGTAAATATAAAATAATTTCTGTACCATTGTTTTTTTTATTAATATTTTCAATAGAATATTTACCATCTCCATTAGAAGACCATAATACAGCATCTGTATTTTTTAAAGCAGATTTAGTAATTACAGAAACTTTATTAGCAACCATGAAAGAAGAATAAAAACCAACACCAAATTTTCCAATCATATTATTTTTTATATTTTTTTTTTCTTTTAAAGATTTTATAAATTCTTTAGTTCCAGATTTAGCAATAGTACCTAAGTTATTAATAACTTCTTCTTTGGTCATACCAATACCATTATCTATTATTTTTAATTTTTTTTTTTTATCATTTACTGAAATTCTTATATGAGGTTTATCAATTTTTTCATAAAGATCTGGATTAGAAATATTATTAAATCTTAACTTATCAATAGCATCAGAAGCATTAGATATTAATTCTCTTAAAAAAATTTCTTTATTAGAATATAATGAATGTATCATTATATTTAATAATTGTTTAATCTCTGTTTTAAAACCATATGTTATTTTATTATCTGTTTTCATATTATTTCCATTAAAAAAAATAATAAAATTATTTTAATTTTATTATATTTTTATAAATATTAAAATTATTACAATATTTTATTTAATTAATTAAATATTAAAAAAAATTATATAATATTTTTATTATTAATTGTTAATATTTCTAAAATAATCATTTCAAAACCTATATATAAATTAGGCGCTAAATATAAATTTTTAGTGCCTTTTATTAAAATTTTATAATATAGTTTTATTTCTTCTAATGATGTTAAGTTAGATAAATTCTTAATACGATCATAATAAATATAATATTTATGATTTTTTTTTATTATAATATTAAATTTACATAAATATATTTGATGTATAATATTTATAATATCATATATAAATAAATTCCAATTTATATTTTTTGTAGAAATATTTTTTATTAAATTGATTGTTTTTTCATATTTTTTATAAAAAATATATTCTAATAAAATTAAAGAATTTTCTATATCTATTAAACCTAGCATTTTATTAACATTACTATTTAATATTTTTTTTTTACCTAAAATAATTGCTTGATCTGTTAGATTTAAAGCATCACGCATACTTCCATTTGCAAAATTAGATAAAGATAATATTGCTTTTTTTTCAAAAATTATTTTTTCTTTTTTAAGTATTTTAACTATACTTTTATTTATTTCATAATTACTAATTTTATTTAAATAAAAATGTAAACATCTTGATAAAACAGTTTCAGGAATTTTTTGAGGATCAGTAGTTGCTAATATAAATATAATATGACTAGGAGGGTTTTCTAATATTTTTAATAAAGCATTAAAACTATATTTAGATAACATATGAACTTCATCTATAATATAAATTTTAAACCTTCCAATTATAGGTAAATATTTTATGTTATCTAATAAATCTTTTATATCTTCTATTTTAGTTTTAGAAGCACCATCTATTTCTATAACATCTATAAAATTATTTTTTTCTATTTTAATACAATTAACACATTTTCTACATGGTTTATAAGAAATTTTAATTTTACAATTTAAACTTTTAGCTAATATTCTAGCTATAGAAGTTTTTCCAACTCCATAAGAACCTGAAAATAACCAAATATGATTTATATATTTCATATCTAAACTATTTTTTATAGCCATTACTATATATTTTTGTCCTACAACCTTATCTAAAGATTGAGGTCTATACTTTAAAGATAATATTAAATTATTCATATTTATTTTTATTATAAACATTTACATTTATATAAATTAATTATACTATTTATTTGATTTATATTAATTCTATTATATAGTTTTTTAAATTTTTTAATTTTATGATTTAATAAAGGATAAAAAATACTATTCCAAGTCAATGATATATTTAAAAATTTTTCTATTTTAATAATTAATTCAGGAACAATAGGTTTTAAAAAAGTAGCTAATATTCTAAATAAATTTAATCCCATAGAAACTATTTCATGTAATAATTTTTTATCTTTTATTTTAGACAATTTCCAAGGAGTTTTATTATCAATATAATTATTAGCAATATTAGTTAAATTAATTATTTTTTTTATAACATGACTAAATTTTCTTGAATTAAATAATTTTGATATTATATAAGATTTTTTTATAAAATAGTTATATAATTTTTTATCTTCTAATTTTTCAGATAAAGTATCGTTAAAATCATTATTAATAAATTTAGAACTTCTAGAAGCTAAATTTACAATTTTATTTACTATATCATTATTAATTTTTTTCATAAAATCATACATATTGATGTTAATATCATTAATATTATCAGATAGTTTACTTGCATAATAATAACGTAAACTATCTGAATCTAAAAATTTTAACCAATCATTAGCTGTAATAAAAGTTCCTTTAGATTTAGACATTTTATAATTATTAATAGTTAAATAACCATGTACAAAAATATTATCTGGTTTTTTAAATTTAATACTTTCTAAAATTGCTGGCCAAAATAGTGCATGAAAATAAATTATATCTTTACCAATAAAATGATATGTTTTAAGTTTTGAATTATATTTAAAAAAATCTTTAAAACTAAAATTTAATCTTTTACTACAAAGTTTTTTAATAGTACTAATATAACAAATTGGAGCATCTAACCATACATAAAAATATTTTTCTTCAAAATTTGGTATTTTAAAACCAAAATAAGGTTTATCCCTAGAAATGTCCCATTTTTTTAAATCTAATTTTAACCAATTATTTATTTTATTATATACTGATTTATGAAATTTTATTGATTTTATCCATTTTTTTAATAAAATTTTAAAATATGGCAAATTAAAAAAAATATGATTAGTTTTTTTTATTACAGGTTTTGAATTAGATAATATAGATTTAGATTTTATTAAATTAATTGCATTATATGTAGATCCACATATTTCACAATTATCACCATATTGATTTTTTGATTTACATATAGGACATGTACCTTTTACAAAACGATCAGGTAAAAAAATATTTTTTTTTTCATCATATAGCTGAAATATCTTTTTTGATTTAATAAAACCATTAAATCTAAGATTTAAATATATTTTTTCTACTAATTCTTTATTACTATCACTATCAGTAATATCATAATAATTATGTGTAATATTGAATCTAGAAAAATCTAATTTATGTTTAATTTTTACTTTATTAATCATTATTTTAGGTGAAATATTTATTTTATTTGATTTTATCATAATAGCTGTTCCATGAGAATCATCAGCACAAATAAAATAAACATCATTTCCACACATTCTTTTATATCTTACCCAAATATCAGCTTGTATTTGTTCTAACATATGACCTAAATGAATTGGTCCATTAGAATATGGTAAAGCACATGTTACTAAAATTCTTTTTTTTATCATTTTTTTTAATATTTTAGTTATTAATTTTTGTAAATGTATATATAAATTTATAATAATATTATAATTATTTTTATAATATTAATTTTTTTTTAAAATTAATTTTAAATATTTCAAATTATTTATTTTTTATTATTAGTAATTAATTGAGTATAAGGTATTATTTTTTTTATAATACCCCCACCTAAGCATGTTTTACCAATATAAAACACAGCAGATTGTCCAGGTGTTGCTGCTAATAATGGAAAAAAAAACATTACTAATAAATAATTATTTATTTTACTTACATGACATGGAATATCTTTTTGTTGATATCTTATTTTTACTGTACAATAAAAATTTTTTTTTATATTACTATAATTAATTAAATTAATTTCATTAATAATTACCCCATTTGACATTAAATAAGGATCATAATAATTTTGAGAAACAATTAAATAATTATTTTTAAAATCTTTTTTTACAACATACCATGGAGATTTAACATATTTTTTTATACCACCTATTTTTAATCCTTTTCTTTGTCCTAAAGTATAATATGTTAAACCTTTATGTATTCCAATAAATTTTTTTTTTGTATCAATAATAAAACCAGGATTATATGTAATATATCTACTAATAAAATCATCAAATTTTTTTTTACCAATAAAACATATACCAGTAGAATCTTTTTTTTTAGCAACAGGTAAATTAAGTTTTTTAGCAATTAATCTTACTTGTTTTTTTTTTAAATAACCAACTGTAAATATAGTACGAGAAAGTTGAAAGTTATTTAATGTATATAAAAAATAACTTTGATCTTTAGTTTTATCAATTCCTTTTAATAAAAAAAAATTATTTTTAATTTTAATACTTCTTACATAATGTCCAGTAGCTATATAATCAGCTTTTAAATTATTTAGAGCAAATTTTAATAAACATTTAAATTTTATTTTTTTATTACATGCTATATCAGGATTTGGTGTAATACCTTTTTTATAATCATTAATAAATGGTTTAAAAACATTATTCCAATATTCTTTACTAAAATTTATTTTATGTAAATTTATATTTAATATTTTACATACTAATTTAGTATCACGAAAATCTTCTATAATATAATTGTTATCATTAATATCCCAGTTTTCCATAAATAAACCTTCTACATAATAACCCTGTTTTTTTAAAATCCATGCTGCTACTGAAGAATCTACACCACCAGACATTGCAACAATTACTTTTTTTTTATTTTTATTCATTTTTTTTTATAAAGTTTTATTATATTTTTTTATAAACATATATTAAATGTTAAAAAAATATTGTATAATATCACCATCCTTTATTATATATTTTTTACCTTCTAATCTAATTTTACCAACTTTTTTTACCCCTAGTTCACCTTTATATTTAATAAAATTTTTATATGATATTACTTTAGCTCTAATAAATCCTTTATTAAAATCAGTATGAATTTTACCTGAAGCTTCTAATGCATTAGTACCAATTAAAATTGATCTTGCACAAATTTCTTTTTCACCTACAGTAAAATAAGTATGCATATTTAATAGTTTATAACTATAATTTATTAATTTATTTAATTTTGGTTCTTTTAATTTTAATTTAGATAATATTTTTTCTTTTTCTTCATAATCTTTTATATTTGAAATATTTAATTCTAAATTAGCACAAATATTAATAATATTATATTTTTCTTTTTTTATTTTTTTTTTTATTTTATTAAAAAATTTATTATTATTAATTAAATTTTCATCATTATTAGCCACATAAAGCATTGGTTTAAATGTTAAAAAATTAATACTTTTAATATAGTTTCTTTCATCTTCTTTAAAATTAATAGTATTTAACATTTTACCATTTTCTAAATTATATAAACAAGTTTCTAATAAAAATTTATGTTGCTTATAATCATTATCTTTATATCTTAAATATGACAAATTTTTTTCACATAATTCAATATCTGATATTATTAATTCAGTATTAATAATATTAATATCTTCTATGGGATCAACTCTATTATATACATGATGAATTTCTTTATTTTTAAAAAATCTAACAACATGAATTAATGAATTTACTGTTCTTATATTATTTAAAAATTTATTACCCAAACCATTTCCTGAAGAAGCACCCTTTACTAAACCGGCAATATCAATAAATTTTATATTAGCTGGTAATATTTTTTCAGATTTTACAATATTTTGTATTGAAATTAATCTTTTATCAGGTATAATAGAAAAACCTATATTAGGATTAATTGTACAAAATGGAAAATTATTCGTTGCAATTTTAGATTTAGTTAAAGCATTAAAAATAGTAGATTTACCAACATTAGGTAATCCTAATATACCACATTTAAGTACCATAATTTCCTACTTTTTTATAATTAATATATATAAAAATTATATTTTAAAATTATTTATTTTTTTTAAAACATTTATATCATTTTTTTTAAAAAAAATTTTTGTATAATTAATTAAATTATTTATTGAAGTATTAATTAAAAATTTTTCATTTTTTGTAATATTATTTAATACAAATTTTAATATCTTATTTTTACTATTAGGACGACCAATGCCTATACGTATTCTATTAAAATTATTATTTTTAAATTTTAAAATAAGATATTTTATACCATTATGGCCACCATGATAACCATTTTTTTGTATTTTAATTTTTCCAGGAAATAAATCTAAATCATCATGTAATATAATTAAATCATTAATTTTAATATCATATATATTCATTATATTAATTATATACTTATAATTATAATTCATATATATATTTGGTATGAATAAATATATTATATTATTTGAATATGAAATTTTTCCTAAAAAACTATTAAATATATATTTTTTATTTAAATATTTACTATAAATATTTATTAATTTATATATATACCAAGATCCAATATTATGTCTAGTAAATAAATATTTAATTCCAGGATTAGATAAACCTACAATTAATTTAATAATATTATTTTCCTATAAAAATTATATAATTTGGTGAAGTGTCTGAGAGGTTTAAAGAATACGTTTGGAAAACGTATATATGATTTTTCATATCAAGGGTTCGAATCCCTTCTTCACCATTAAAATATTTATTATTTTTTATTTAAACATTTCTGAAATAGATTCTTCATTATTAATACGTATTATAGATTCTGCTAAAATTTTTGAAATAGTAATAATTTTTATATTTTTTATATTATTTATTTTTTCTTTTAAAGGAATGGTATCACAAACTATTAATTGATCTAATTTAGAATATTTAAATTTTTCTATAGCATTTCCTGATAAAATAGGATGAGTTACATAAGCTAAAACTTTATTTGCTTTGTTTTTTTTTAAAAACTTAGCTGTTTTAAATATAGTATTACCTGTATCTATAATATCATCTATAATAATACAATCTCTGTTTTTTACATCTCCAATTATATGAACAATATTAACTATGTTATTTTTAGGTCTTTTTTTGTGAATAATAGCTATATCAATATCATTTAAAAACTTTGCAATAGTTCTTGCTCTTATTACACCCCCAATATCAGGTGATACTATAATAGGATTATTTAATTTTATTTTTAAAATATCTTTTATTAAAATAGAACTACTAAATATATTATCAACAGGAATATCAAAAAAACCCTGAATTTGTTCTGCATGTAAATCTATGGTTAAAATACGATCAACTCCAACATTAGATAAAAAATCAGCTATTATTTTTGCTGTAATAGGTACCCTTGCTGATCTTATCTTTCTATCTTGACGAGCATAACCAAAATATGGAATAACAGCAGTAATTCTACCTGCTGAAGCTCTTCTTAAAGCGTCTACCATAATTAATAATTCCATAATATTATCATTAGATGGAAAACAAATAGATTGTATAATAAATATATCATTTCCACGTACATTCTCGTTAATTTGAACACTAATTTCACCGTCACTAAAACGACCTACTTTTGCTTTACCTAATTTAATATTTAAATAATTAGAAATTTTTTTTACTAATAAAGGATTTGAATTTCCTGCAAATAATCTTATATTTTTCATAAACAATATTACCATCCTAAATTAATTTTTATTCAATATTGATTATAATATAAAAATATTTTTAAAATATTTTATTTATAAATAAATTAATTCAATATTTATTTATTATAATTATAATTTATGATTAAAAATGAAAAATTTTATTATAAATAAATTAGAATATTTTGAAAAACGTTATAAAAGAATAAAAAGACTTTTTTTAAAAAATAATATAATTAATAATAAAAAAATTTTAAAAAAAATATCAAATGAATATTGTTTTTTTAATAATATTTATATTTATTTTAAAAAATGGAAAAAAAAAAAAAAAGAATTTAATAATATATTATTAAATTTAAATAAAAATAATTTAATAAAAAAAAAAAAAATAAATAAATTAATTAAATATATAGAATATAAAATTTGTGAATTATTAATACCAAAAGATAATAATGATAAATTAGATTGTTTTTTAGAAATTAGATCAGGTACTGGAGGTGATGAAGCATGTATATTTGTTGGAAATCTTTTTAAAATGTATAATAATTATATACAATCTAAAAAATGGAATATTGAAATTATAAATATTAATAATGGTGAACATGGTGGTTTTAAAGAAATTATAATTAAAGTATTAGGAAAAGGATCTTATGGTTTTTTAAAATTTGAATCTGGAGGTCATAGAGTACAAAGAGTTCCAGACACAGAAAATCAAGGAAGAATTCATACTTCAACATGTATTATAGCTATAGTACCTATATTACCAGAAGTTAATGAAATTGAAATAAATAATAAAGATTTAAAAATAGATACTTTTAGGTCTTCGGGGGCTGGAGGGCAACATGTAAATACAACTGATTCAGCTATAAGAATAACTCATGTACCTACTGGTATTGTTGTTGAATGTCAAGATGAAAGATCTCAACATAAAAATAAATCAAAAGCTTTATCAATTTTACGTTTTAGAATTTATGCCGCTAAAAATAAAGAAAAAAATAAAAAAAAAACTACAATAAGAAAAAATCTTTTAGGTAGTGGTACTAGATCAGATAGAAATAGAACATATAATTTTTCGCAAGATAGAATAACAGATCATAGAATAAATTTAACTATATATAGTTTGAATGAAGTTCTTAATGGAAAATTAGATTTATTAATTACTCCTTTAATAAAAGAATATAAAAATAATAAATTATATGAAATATTTAAATAATATATGATTAAAATTAAAAAAATTTTAAAAAATATTTGTATTAATTTAAAATACTTAAAAAAACCTAAATTAAATTCAGAAATTATATTAAGTAATATAATAAATCGTTCAATAAACTGGATAAGAATATTTAATGAAAATAAAATTAATATAAATTATATAAAAAAAAAAATAAATAAAATTATAAAAAGAAGAATTAATGGTGAACCAATTGAATATTTATTAAAAAAATGTGAATTTTGGTCTTTAATAATAAATATTATACCTATTACAATTATACCAAGACAAGATACAGAAATAATAATTGAAATTGCTTTAAAAAAAATAAATAATAATGATACTATTTTAGATTTAGGATCTGGTAGTGGAATAATAAGTTTATCTTTAGCTAATGAAAATAAAAATATTAAAATAGTTGGAGTAGATAATATTTATAAAGTAATTAAATTAGCAAATAAAAATGCAATTAATTTAAAATTAAAAAACATTTTATTTATAAATAGTAATTGGTTTTCTATTTTAAAAAAAAAAAAATTTAATATTATTATTAGTAATCCTCCTTATATAAGTATATATGATTTAAATTTAAATAATTTATCATTAAAATTTGAACCTATTAATTCAATATTATCTAAAAATAATGGTTTAAATGAGATAGAATATATTATAAATAAATCTAGACTGTATTTGAATTTAAATGGATGGTTATTAATAGAACATGGTTTTAATCAAAAAATAAAAACAAAATATTTATTCAAAAAATATAATTTTTCTAATATTAATAGTTATAAAGATTATAATAAAAAATATCGTGTTACAATTGGTCAATTAATTTAATTAAATTATAAAAATTATAAATTAAATAAAATATATTTTTTATTAAATAATATATTTTATTATTTATTTTTTTTAAAGGAATTTATGAGAAAAACTAAAATAATTTGTACTATTGGTCCTAAAACAGAATCTGTTTGTATGTTAGTTAAATTAATAAATATGGGTATGGATATTATGAGATTAAATTTTTCTCATGGTGACCATAAAGAACATAACAGGAGAATAAATAATATAAGAATAGCAATGAAAAAAACTAAAAAAAATATAGCAATTTTATTAGATACAAGAGGTCCTGAAATTAGAACTATGAAATTAATAAATGGTAAAGATATTTTTTTAAAAAAAGGTCAATTTTTTAAATTTACTATAGATAAAAATGTTATTGGTGATATTAATAGAGTGGCTGTTACATATAAAAATTTTATAAATGATTTAAGCATAGGAAATTTAGTATTAGTAGATGACGGATTAATTAAAATGAAAGTTGTAAATGTTAATGAAAAATATGTTTTTTGTTCAGTATTAAATGATGGAATTTTAGGAGAAAATAAAGGTGTAAATTTACCAGATATTAATATTAAATTACCAACACTATCAGATATAGATAAAAAAGATTTGATATTTGGATGTAAAAAAAATATTGATTTTATTGCTGCTTCATTTGTAAGAAAAAAAACTGATGTATTAAAAATAAGGGAATTTTTAGATTGTAATGGAGGTAAAAATATTAAAATTATATCTAAAATTGAAAATCAAAAAGGTTTAGAAAATTTTTTAGAAATATTAGATTTATCAGATGGTATTATGGTTGCTCGTGGAGATCTTGGAGTAGAAATACCTTTAGAAGAAGTAATTTTTTCTCAAAAAATGATGATTAAAGAATGTAATAAATCTTTAAAATTTGTTATTACAGCAACACAAATGTTAGATTCTATGATAAGAAATCCAAGACCAACAAGAGCTGAAGCTGGTGATATTTCTAATGCTATAATAGATGGTACAGATGCAGTAATGTTATCAGGAGAAACTGCAAAAGGTAATTATCCAATAGAATCTGTTAAAATTATGAAAAAAATATGTATTAAAACAGATAAAATTGTAAAACCAAAAATAAATACAAATTATAGTAAATATAAAAATTTAATATTTACTGAATCTACATGTCGTGGAGTTGTAGAAATAGCAGAAAAAATAAAAGCAAAACTTATTATAGTTGAAACAAAAAAAGGAATATCAGCTAAGGCTTTAAGAAAATATTTTCCTAATTCAATAATTTTAGCATTAACTTATAGTCAAAATATAGCAAATCAATTAATATTAAGTAGAGGTATTAATGCTAAAGTTATAAAAAAACCAAAATCTCAAAATGATTTTTATTATATAAGTAAAAATGAAGCAATAAATAGTGGATATGCAAAAATTGGGGATATTATTATAATTTTATCAGGTATTTGTAAATTAAATAAAATAATTTATAATTTTTCAATTCATACTTTATAAAATTATAATAATTTTATAATTAATATATATTAAATTATTATATTATCTAATATATATATAAATATATATATATTTTATAAAAATTATTTATTTTTTATATAAATATAATTATTTTGAAATTATTGATTTTTGTAATTTAAATATATGATAAGTCATTATTATTGCAGAAGAAGTTAATCCTATTATAAATCCATACCAAAAACCTTTAGGTCCTAATGGAGGTATTATAATATTAGTAAATGATAATATATAACCTAAGGGTAATCCTAAAATCCAATAAGAAAAAAATGTTATTATAAATATTGTTTTAGTATCCTGATATCCTCTTAAAATACCATTATTGATTACTTGTATTGAATCTGAAAAATGATAAAATGATGAAATTAACATTAATTCTGATGCTAAATTTATAACAATTAAATTACTATTATAAAGTGATGCTATTTTATATCTAAATATAATAGTTAATGGTATGATTAAAATTGTTGTTAATATTCCTATTATTTGAGCAGATATGGCTGATACTTTTGCTAATTTATTAGATTTTCTTCCTAAGTGAAAACCAATTCTGATAGTAACACTAGTACTTATAGATAATGGTAATACAAATATTAAAGAACTAAAATTTAAAGCAATTTGATGACCAGTTACTTCTATTGATCCAATAGGAGATATAAATAAAGCAACTAAAGCAAATAAAGTTACTTCAAAAAATAATGATACAGCTATGGGCATTCCTTTTTTAATTAGTTTATAAATAATATTTATATTTGGAAAAAATATTATATTATTCTTAATATTATTTTTTTTATAATGTATAAACATCCATATTTTTAAAAAAATAAACATTAACCAATATATAGATACTGTGGCTACTCCACAACCTATACCACCTAATTTTGGCATATAAAAATAACCATGAATAAAAATATAATTAATAGGTATATTAAATAAAAAACCTAAAAAACCTATTATCATATTAGGAGTTGTTTTAGATATGCCTTCAAATTGATTTCTAATAACTTGAAAATATAAATAACCTGGTACTCCAAATACTAATATTTTTAAATATTGCATTGATCTATTTTCTAATATAGGATTAATATTATGCATAAAATTTATAATATAATGAGAATTTAATATTATTAAAATCATAATAATAGAAATAATAGTAGCAAACCAATAAGCTTGTGATATATAATAATTAATATTTTTAAAATTCTTAGATCCATATAATTTAGAAATTATAGGTGTAATAGGTAATAATAAACCATGTCCAAATAAAACAATTGGAACCCATATTGATGAACCAATAGCAATGGCTGCTGTATCAGATACATTAACATTACTAGACATAACTGTATTTGTTATACCTATTGCTGTTTGTGATAATTGTGCAAAAATAACAGGTATAGCTAATTTTAATATTTTTTTTATTTCTTTTAAATAAATGTTCATTTAAAAAAAATCCTTATTTTTTTTTAAATATATTAATTAATAAATATTTTATAAATTATTTAAAAAAAATTATAATAATTTAATTATTTTTTTTTATTTTAATATAAGAGGTAATATGAAAACTATAGAAAAAATTAAAAATCAAATTTTATCTAATAATATAATAATATATATGAAAGGTACACCAAATGAACCAAAATGTGGATTTTCTTCAAGAGCTGTAAAAGCTATTTCATATTATACTAATAATTTTAGTTATATAAATATATTAGAAAATGATAAAATTAGATCTAAATTACCTCAATATTCAAACTGGCCAACTTTTCCTCAAATATTTATAAATGGTAAATTTATAGGTGGTTGTGATATTATAATTAAAATGTTTAATAATGGAAAATTAAAAAAAATTATTAAAAGTAAATAATATTTTAAATATTATTTATTTTTTTTTAAATTTAAATTTATTTATTAATTTACAAAATAAAGATGATGTTAAAAAAGAATCATATAATGCAGAATGTGATTTTTTAATATTAAAATATAATCCTGTTTTAATACATACTTGAGATAAAATATTTTGACCTGTTACAAAACTACTTATTGTTGATGTATCAAAAGTAGTAAATGGGTGAAAAGGATTAATTATTAATCCTGATCTTTCTATAGATGCCATAATAAAACTATAATCAAAAATAACATTATGTGCAATTATAATACATCTACTACATAAATTTTTTTTCATTTTTTTTAAAATTAAATTTAAAGATTTATTTAAAACATTATATTCACTTATAGCCCCCCTAAGGGGGCTATTAAAATTAATTTTATTATAATAAATAGATTTATTATTAACTTTAGAATTTATAAATGGTTTTATATTAAAATGAATTATTTGATCTTTTTCTAACCAACCATAATTATTAATTTTAAAAGTTATTAAAGAAATTTCTAATAAAGAATTATAATTAGAATTTAAACCAGATGTTTCTACATCTATAACAATAGGATAAAATTCTTTAAAACGATATGATAAATATTTATTATTTTTTATTTTCAAATATACCTATTTTTTTTTATAATAAATAAATAAATTAATTTAAAAATTAATTTATTATTATAATTTTATTTTTTATTATTTAATTTATTTAAATTGTTAAATAATATATATAGGAATTTTATGAATTACATAAATATTATTAAAATTCTTAAAATGCGTAGTTTATTATTTCAGATTACAAATGAAAATATCTTAAAAAAAATATTAAAAAATAATTATATTAATTTTTATTGTGGTTTTGATCCAACATCAGATAGTTTACATATTGGACATTTATTATTATTAATATCAATAAAAAGATTTCAAAATTTTGGACATATTCCTATAATATTGATAGGTGGAGCAACAGGTCTTATTGGTGATCCCAGTTTTAAAAAAAATGAAAGAAATTTAAAAAATAAAATAAAAATAAAAAAATATATTAAAAAAATTATATTTCAAATAAATAAAATTTTTATTAAAAAAAAAAAAAATAATATTATTATTTACAATAATTATAAATGGTTTAATGATATAAAAATTATTGATTTTTTAAAAAATATTGGAAAATATTTCTTTATTAATCAAATGATTAATAAAGAAATAATTAAAAATAGAATTAAAAATACTAATAAAAGTATATCTTTTACAGAATTTTCATATATTCTATTACAAAGTTATGATTTTTTATATTTATATGAAAAATATAATGTAATATTACAAATTGGTGGTTCAGATCAATGGGGAAATATTATCTCAGGTATTAATTTAATAAAAAAAAAAACAAAAAATAAAGTATTTGGATTAACATTACCTTTATTAATTCAATCTAATGGAATAAAATTTGGTAAAACTGAAAATAATACTGTTTGGTTAAATAGCAAAAAAACTAGTCCTTATAAATTTTATCAGTTTTGGATAAACACCAAAGATTCAGATGTTTATAATTTTTTAAAATTATTTACATTTATAAGTATATCAAAAATATATAAAATTAAAAAAAATGATTATATTAAAAAAAAACCTATTGCACAAAATATTTTAGCTGATCAATTAACTTATTTAATTCATGGTAAATTAGGTTTAATTTCCGCAAAACGAATTACAAAAAGTCTGTTTAATAATAAAATATCTGAAATTACCAAATTAGATTTTTATCAATTAAAACAAGATGGTATTCCTACTTTAAAAATAAAATTTAAAGATATTAATTATATTCAAAAAATTTTATTGCTTTCTAATTTAGCTTCTTCTTATAATAAAGCAAAAAATATGATTATATCAAATGCTATTAAAATAAATGGTAAAACAGAATCTAATATTTATTTCAAATTTAAAAAAAAAAATATAATTTTTAAAAAATTTAGTATAATTTGCAGAGGTAAAAAAAATTATTGTTTAATTTATTGGATTTAATTTATTTTATACATATTAATACATTTAGTAGGACATTGTGACATACATAATGTACATCCTATACAATCTTTATTTATAATTGTATGTAAAAATCCTCTAGATCCAACAATTGCTTTAGTAGGACAATTATTTGTACATTTATTACATCCTATGCAATTTTTTTCATCTATCCAAGCATATACACGTAAGTTATTTTTTTTATTCATTTTTTTTATATTTTAAATTAATTATTTAAATAAAATAATTTTTAATTTTTCTTAATTTTTAATTTTAATAATAATAAATATAATTTGAACCATATTTTATAATTATATAAAATAATTGATAAGATTTTATTAAGTTGGGCAAATTTATTTTTTTTTTTTTATTTTTTTATAATTTCAGGTAATTCATTATTTAAAATAACAAATTTATTAATAATTATTTTATAAATATCATTTCTAAAAGGTGTTTTATACATAGTATTAATTAAAATTTTTTCTAAAATAGATTTTAAACCTCTAGCTCCTAAATTAAGTTTCATAGCTTTTTTTGATATTTCGTAAACAGCCTCTGTTTTAAATTTTAATTTAATATTTTCAACTTCAAATAACATTTCATATTGTTTAATTAAAGAATTTTTAGTGTTATGTAAAATACTAATAAAATCCATAACACTTAAACTATTTAAATTAGTAATTACAGGAAGTCTTCCTATAAATTCAGGAATTAAACCAAATTCTATTAAATCTTCGGTTTGTATATTCTGTAATATATTACTATTTAAATAATCTTTATCGTACATTTTAGCATTAAAACCTATATAATTTTTTCTTCTAATTCTTTTTTTTACTATTTCTTCTATATTATTAAAAGCACCTCCACAAATAAATAATATTTCATTTGTATTTACATATAAAAATTCTTGTTGAGGATGTTTTCTACCACCTTTAGGTGGTATAGCAGATATAGTTCCTTCTATTAATTTTAATAAAGATTGCTGAACTCCTTCACCAGATACATCACGAGTTATTGAAACATTATCTGCCTTTCTAGCAATTTTATCTATTTCATCTATATAAACTATTCCATGTTGTGCTTTTTCAATATCATAATTACATTCTTGTAATAATTTATGAATTATATTTTCTACATCTTCTCCAACATATCCAGCTTCAGTTAATGATGTTGCATCAGTAAGAACAAATGGAACATTTAAAAATTTAGATAAAGTTTTAGCTAATAAAGTTTTACCACTACCTGTAGGACCTATTATTAGAATATTACTTTTTTCTAATTTTATATTACTTTTTTGATATATAAACAATCTTTTATAATGATTATAAACTGCTACTGCTAAAGTTTTTTTCGCCAAATTTTGACCAATTATATGTTTATCTAAATATTTTTTAATTTGATGAGGTTTAGGTATATATTTCATATTACTCCATTATTATTTTTTTTATTTAATATATTTAAGATTTTCTTTTTTTTAATATTTTATCTATTATACCATATTTAACAGCTTCCTCAGCTGAAAAAAAATGATCTCTTTCTGTATCTTTTTCAATTTTTTTTAAATCTTGACCAGTATGTTTTGCCATTAAATTGTTTAAATAATTTTTAATTTTAATAATTTCTTTTGTATGAATTTCAATATCAGAAGCTTGACCCGAATAATTACCTAATGGTTGATGAATCATAATACGAGAACTAGGTAAACAAAATCTTTTATTTTTAGCTCCAGATGCTAACAAAAAAGCTCCCATAGAACAAGCTTGTCCTATACATATAGTATTAATTTCTGGTTTAATAAATTGCATTGTATCATAAATACACATTCCTGATGTTATTACTCCTCCTGGGGAATTAATATATAAAAATATATCTTTTCTAGAATCTTCTGCCTCTAAAAATAACATTTGTGCTACTATTGTATTAGCTATATCATCTAATATAGGACCTGATAAAAAAATAACCCTATCTTTTAATAAACGAGAATATATATCATATGAATTTTCACCTTTAGAAGTTTTATCTACTACCATAGGTATTATATTTATACATTTATTATTCACAATTATTTCCTTATTTTTTTTTGAATTAAAATATTTTTAAAAAAAATATTATAATAATTTTTTATAATAATTTATTATTTTGTTTTTTTTTAAATAATTTTTTTTAATGCTAATTAAACCATATATTATATATTATTAATTTATTTTTTTTAATAATATTAATTATATTAATTATAATTATATTAAAAGGTAATTAATGAAAATATTAAAATTTAAAAACTGCATATTATTATTAGTAATTATTTTTTTAATAAATTTTAATACAAAATGTTATACATTAAATCCTACAGGTCAAATAGCAATAGAACAATCAAAATTAATTATGATTTCTTTTTCAATTATGTTAATTATAGTTATTCCAGTAATATTAATGTCAATAATATTTGCTTATAAATATAATGAAAAAAATTATAATAAAAATAATTATGAACCTAATTGGAACCATTCAAATTATATCGAAAGTATAACTTGGTTTATACCAATAATTATTGTTATATTTTTAAGCATAATTTTATGGAATTCTACACATAAATTAGATCCTAGTATATCTATTAATTCAAAAAAAAAAACTATGGATATTGAAGTAATAGCTTTAGATTGGAAATGGATATTTTTATATCCAAAACAAAATATAGCTACTATTAATGAAATTGCTATACCAACAAATGTACCTATTCATTTTATAATTACCTCCAATTCTGTTATGAATTCTTTTTTTATACCAAAACTAGGAAGCCAAGTATATGCTATGGCTGGAATGAAAACTCAATTATATTTAATATCTAATAAATCAGGCATATATACAGGTATTTCTTCTAATTATAGTGGTTCTGGTTTTTCTAATATGAAATTTAAAGTTATTTCGTGTAAAAATATTTATTTTTTCAATAAATGGTTAAGAAAAGTTAAACATTCACCAAATTATTTAGATGCAGTAAATTTAATGCAAGTATCCATACCTAGTGTAAAACATCAAGTAGAATATTTTAATGGATGTGAATCAGGATTATTTAATAACTTAATTAAATCATTTCATGAAGATAAAAAAATAATATTTGTTAGTGAATAATTATTAATACATTTAAAAAAAAATAATAATAATTCTAAAGAGATAAAAATGTTATTAGGAAGGCTTACATTAGATGCTATTCCATTTAATGAACCTATCATAATGATAACTTGTTTTTTAATGTCTATTTTAATTTTTATAATATTTTTTACCATTACGTATCATGATAAATGGCAATACTTATGGTATAATTGGTTTACTTCAGTAGACCATAAAAAAATAGGAATAATGTATATTTTATTAGCACTAATTATGTTAATAAGAGGATTTATTGATGCTATGATGATGCGTAGTCAACAAGCTTTATCTTCAGGAAAAAATCATATCAGTATTTTTCCACCTCATCATTATGATCAAATTTTTACTGCACATGGCGTTATTATGATATTTTTTGTTGCCATGCCTCTTATTATCGGATTTATGAATTTTATTATTCCATTACAAATAGGGGCTAGAGATGTATCTTTTCCTATTTTAAATAATTTAAGTTTTTGGTTAACTTTTTCAGGAGCAATGTTATTAAATTTCTCTTTAGCAATAGGTGAGTTTGCTCAAACCGGATGGTTGGCTTACCCCCCCTTATCAAATTTATTATATAATAATGGTGTTGGTGTAGATTATTGGATATGGAGTTTACAATTATCTGGAATAGGTACTACCTTAACTGGTATAAATTTTTTTGTTACAATAATAAAAATGAGAGCATACAATATGAGTATGTTCAAAATGCCAGTTTTTATATGGACCTCTTTATGTTCAAATATTTTAATAATTGCATCATTTCCAGTTTTAACAACAACCTTAATAATGTTAACTTTAGATAGATATTTATATTTTCATTTTTTTACTAATGATATGGGTGGAAATATAATGATGTATGTTAATCTTATATGGATATGGGGTCATCCTGAAGTTTATATTTTAATATTACCTATATTTGGTATATTTTCTGAAGTAGTAGCAACTTTTTCTAAAAAATATTTATTTGGTTATAATTCTTTAGTATGGGCTACAGTAGCTATAACTATTTTATCTTTTGTTGTATGGTTACATCATTTTTTTACTATGGGAGCAGGAGCTAATGTTAACTCTTTTTTTGGTATAATGACTATGATAATTGCAATTCCTACTGGTGTAAAGATTTTTAATTGGTTATTTACAATGTATAAAGGAAAAATAAAAATTAATTCTATTATATTATGGACTATAGGATTTTTAATAACATTTTCTATTGGTGGAATGGCAGGAGTACTATTAGCAAATCCTAGTGTTGATTTTTTATTACATAATAGTTTATTTCTTGTTGCTCATTTTCATACTGTTATTATAGGAGGAGTAGTATTTGGTTGTTTTGCTGGATTTACTTACTGGTTTCCTAAGGCATTTGGATTTATATTAAACGATAATTTAGGAAAATGTGCTTTTTGGTTTTGGATTATAGGATTTTTTATAGCATTTATGCCACTTTACATACTTGGTCTTATGGGAATGACAAGACGTATTAGTCAAGATATTAATTATAAATTTCATATACCATTATTAATTGCAGCTGTTGGTACTTTTATTATAGCTATAGGTATTATATTCCAAATAATACAAATGTTTATATCTGTAAAAAGAAAAAAATATAATATTGATAATACTGGAGATCCATGGGATGGAAGAACTTTAGAGTGGTCCATATCTTCTCCACCTCCATGCTATAATTTTGCAATAATACCAATTATATATGAAAAAGATGATTTTTGGAGAATTAAAATAAAAAAAAGCATAAAAAAATACAGTCGTATTTTTTATAAAAGAATACATATGTATGACAACAGTAATTTAGGTTTTTTTTTATCATTTTTAGGATTTATATTTGGTTTTACTTTTATATGGTGTATTTGGTTTTTATTTACATTTTCTTTATTTTTTATATTATTAGTTATTATTTTTGATAGTTTTTTTTATAATAAAGGACATTATGTTGAAACTAATTATATAAAAAAAGAAGAATATAGAAATATTAGAATGAGATTGTTGTATGATAAATAAAATATTAAAATTAAAAACAGACAAAATAAAATTAGATAAAAATAAAAATTTAGGTTTTTGGATTTATTTAATGAGTGATTGTATAATTTTTTCTATTTTATTTGCAACCTATTCAGTTATATTAAATAATACTTCTATTAATTTTATTAAAAATATTTTTAATATTTATTTAGTATTTATTGAAACCTTAATACTTTTATTAAGTTCTTTTAGTTACAGTATGATTAATATTTATATTAAAAAATCAAATATATTATTTATAATTATTTATCTTTTTATTACTTTTTTTTTAGGTTCTATTTTTCTAAATTTAGAATTATATGAACTCTATAAATTAATCATTAAAGGTTTTTCTCCACAAAGAAATGGATTTATGTCAGTTTTATTTACTTTATTAGTAATACATGGTTTACATATATTTATTGGTTTAATATTTATATTAAATACTAGTTTCAATTTAATACTTAATGGTATTAATAAAATAAATTATAATAGATTAATTTGTCTAGGTTTATTTTGGCATTTTATTGATATTATTTGGATATTTATTTTTACAATAACATATATTCAAAACTCACTATAATTAATTATTAAAAAATAATAAGAAAAAATAAAATGAATAATAAGTTAAAAGATTATATTATTGGTTTATCATTTTCTATTTTATTAAATTTTTTTTCATTAATTGTTTTAAATTTATTATATGTTATTAAAATATATAAAATAATATTTATTTATATTTGTTTATTAACACAAACGTTTATACATTTTTTTTACTTTTTACATTTAAAATTAAAAATTAAAAATAATTGGAATTTAATTTCTTTAATATTTATGATAATAATAATAACCATTATTTTAACTGGATCAAATTATATAATGTTAAATTTAAACCATAAAATATAATGATAAAAAATATGAAAAAAATAAAAATATTTTTTAAAATATTCAAACCAGGAATAATATTAGGAAATATTTTATCTTTAATTACAGGTTTTTTTTTAGCTAGTCAAAAACAAATTAAATTTAAAATATTAATAATAACTATAATATCAATTATTTTTATAATTTCTTCTTGTTGTGTATTAAATAATATAATTGACATAAACATAGATTGTAAAATGAAAAGAACTAATAATAGAATATTAGTAAAAAAAAAAATTTCTATTAAAACAGCTTTTTTAATTTCTATAATTACAAGTTTAATAGGTTTTACTATATTATATTATAAAATAAACAAATTAGTTTTATATATTTCTATTATAGGTTTTTTAGTATATATTATAATTTATAGTTTAATTTTAAAAAAATATTCCATATATAGTACATTATTTGGTAGTATTTCTGGAGCTATTCCACCTGTTATAGGTTACTGTTCTGTAACTAATAAGTTTGATTTTAAAGCATTACTTTTATTTACAATATTTATTTTATGGCAAATACCTCATTTTTATTCAATTTCTATTATTCATTTAAAAGATTATAAAAAAGCTAAAATTCCTATATTTGTTATTATTAAAGGAATAATAAAAACTAAATATAATATTATTTTTTATATAATATTATTTTCTATAATGCATTTTTTTTTATTAATTAATTATTTTAATGATTTTAAGTGTATAATAGTGTCTTTAATTTTAGATTTTGCATGGATTTTAGTTTCAATATTGGGATTAAGAACATTAAAAAATGAATTATGGTCTAGAGTAATTTTTATTTTATCTATATTAATAATAATAATATTTAGTATTACTAGTTTTTGTAATTATAATTTTTAAAATTAATTATAAAAATAATAAAAAAAAATATAAGAAAATATGAATAAAAATGAAAATAAAACTATTATTAGTCTAATTACAGTATTCATATTACGTATGTCTGGGATTTTAATGTTATTACCAATTATGAATATGTATTTACCAACATATTCTAATAAAAGTAATTTAATTTCTATAGCAATATCTATATATGGATTATTACAAATATTATTTCAAATTCCATATGGAATATTATCTGATATAATGGGAAGAAAACCAGTTATAAAATTAGGTTTAATTATTTTTATGATAGGTAGTATTGTCGCCTCTTGTAGTAATAATATTTATATTATTATATTAGGTAGAATTATACAGGGTTCTGGAGCTATTAATACTATTATTTTATTATTAATTTCAGATTTAATTCAAGAAGAAAGTATACCTAAAGCTATGGCAGCTTTAAATATTCTTTTATTTTTTACATACTTATCATCTCTTATAATAGGTCCTATGATTGCATGTATTATTGGTTTAAGAAGTTTATTTTTTTTTATGTCTATTTTATCTTTAATTGCTTTTTTTGTGTTATTATATTTAGTTCCTGAAGAATATCCTATATATTCTAAATTTAATTTTAGAAATAAAATTTTAAAAGTTATTAATAATTTACAATTATTAAAAATTAATTTTAGTGTTTTATTTTTACATTTATTATTAAATATTATGTTTTTAAATTTATCAAATAAACTAACATCTGCAGGATTTGATGTTGATGAACACTGGCAAATGTATTTAATAGAAATATTTATAGCTTTATTTTTAGCTATTCCAATTATTAAAATTATTGAAATTTTTAATAGTATTAAAAAAGCAATAATAAATATTATAATTTTAACATTCTTTATATTTTTAATTTTATGGAAATTTAATAAATATCTTTGGTTATTAATTTTATCTGTACAAATATTTTTTATAATTTTTAACTTATTAGAATCAGTATTACCATCTATGATTAATAGAGAATCTTCATTGTTATCAAAAGGTGCTGCTATGAGTTTATATAGTACATTTCAATTATTAGGTTCTTTTTCTGGTAGTATAATAAGTAAATATATAAAATATAAATTTAATATAGATTATTTATTTATGGCAACACTTGTACTTATAATAATATGGTTATTAATAATATTAACTATAGAAGAACCCTTAAATAAAAGTAATGTTTGTATTCAATTAAATAGAAAATTATCTCATGTATCTATTAATAAATTATTCAATAATAAAGGAATTTTAGAAGCTCATTTTTCATATAACAAAAATTTTTTATATTTAAAAATTAATAATACATTAATTAAAAAAAAAAATATTAAAGATATAATAATACAGCAAAAAAAATAAAAAATTATAAATTAATATTATTAAATTTCTTATAAAAATTTTTAATAAAATTTTCAAATTTATTTTTATAAATAGCATATCTTATATTTGACATTAAATTTTCATAAAAATATAAATTGTGTATAGTATTTAATCTTAATCCTAAACTTTCTTTACGTTTATCTAAATAATGTAAATATGAACAACTATAATTTTTACATGTATAACAAAGACAATTAATATCAAGAGGGTTTATATTGTTTTTATATATAACATTTCTAATTCTTATGATTCCATTATTAGTAAATAAATATCCATTTCTAGCATTCCTAGTTGGTATAACACAATCAAAAAGATCTATACCAAAATATACACTGTTTATTATATCTATAGGAGTTCCTACCCCCATTAAATATCTTGGTTTATTTTCAGGAATTTGTAAACATGTATTTTTTATAATACGATACATGTCTTCTTTAGGTTCTCCTACTGATAAACCTCCTATAGCATATCCATCAAAATCTATTTTAATATTTTCTTTTATAGAAATATCTCTTAAATTTTGAAATACTCCACCTTGTAAAATACCAAATAAATAGTTTGAATTGTTTATATTATTAAAATATTCTTTACTAATTAAAGACCAATTAATAGATTTTTTCATAGAATTATATACTTTATCATAATTTAAAGTATAATAAATACATTCATCAAAAACCATAGAAATATCAGATCCTAAAATGTATTGAATATAAATTGATTTTTTAGGATCCATACTTACTATTTTACCATTTATAGGATTATAAAAAATAATTTTTTTATTATCAATATTAATTATTTTTTTTAAACTAAAAATTTGAAAACCTCCAGAATCAGTTATAATAGGTTTTTTCCATTTCATAAAATTATGTAAACCACCATTACTTTCAATCATTTTAATATCACAATTTAAATACATATGTAAAGCATTATTTAAAATCATATCACTACCTATTTCTTTTAATTCATTTAAAGATATTGATTTAATAAATCCATAAGTTCCTACTGGCATAAATGCTGGTGTTTTAACAATACCATTTTTTAGAAAAATATAACCACAACGAGCATTTTTAAATTTTTTATATATTTTAAATTTCAATTAATACCTCTAAATTTATTAATTAATTTTATCTAAAAAAGCAGTAGGATTATATGTAATTAACATTGCATCTCCATAACTAAAAAAATTATATTTTTTTTTAATTGCTATTTTATAACACGACATTATATTATAATAACCAGCAAAAGAAGAAACAAGTATAATTAAAGTAGAATAAGGTAAATGAAAATTAGTTATAAGAGCATCTACTATTTTATATTTATAACCAGGATATATAAATATCCCGGTGTTTTGATTTAATGATGTAATATATTTTGATTTAAAAATTATACTTTCTAATGCACGTAAAGTACTAGTACCTACTGCAATTATACGATTTCCTTTTAATTTACATTTAATAATCTCATTTATCGTATTTTTTGTAACAATTACATACTCTTTATGTATAATATGATTTTTAATATTTGATGATTTTACTAAATTAAAAGTACCATATCCTATATGTAATGTAATAAATATTACTTTTATTCCTTTATTTTTTATTTTATCAAGTAAATATTTATTAAAATGTAATCCAGCAGTAGGTGATGCAATAGATCCATATTTACTACTATATATTGTTTGGTACTCATATATATCTTTACTTTTTTTTTTAATATAAGGTGGTAACGGTATATTACCAAAGTTATTTATTATATCCCATATTTTAATTTTAGATTTAAATTCAATTTTATATAAAAAATTACGTTTAGATTTTATAATAGCGTAAATATTATTATTTATAAACAAAAATGTATTAATATTTATTTTTTTATTTGATCTTATTATACCTAATATTGTATTACTATTTAAAATTTTATTTATTAATATTTCTACTTTACCACCACTTATTTTTTTTGCAAAAATTCTAGCTGGTATTACCCTAGTATTATTTAATATTAATAAATCATTTTTTTTCAAAATATTTATAATATTATTGAATTTACCATGATATATTTTTTTTTTAACACTATCTAATATCATTAATTTTTTTTTTTTATTTTTTATTGGATATTGACGAATTAGTTTCTTTGGTAATTTAAAAAAAAAATTATTTAAATGCATATATAAATCTCATTAAAAAAATTTTTTAAGTTTTACAAAAAAAAATTTTTTAATAATATTATAAAAATAATATAATATTAAAAAAATAAATACTATAATAGTTGGTAATAACCAAGATAATTCTTGTTGAGATAAAGGTAAATTATATGAAAAACATTTTATTATTTTAGTTTTTTGAATAATATCTATAATACTAAAAACTAAACTTGTAATAACTGTTATAAATATAATGTTTGTATTACAAAATAAATTTGATAAAAAACTTGTAGTAACTAATACCATACATGGTGGACATATTGCTGCTAATATAGGAATAGAAAATTTTATTAATTGATCTAAACCTAAATTAGTAATCAAAATAGAAATTAGGCTTATTATAAATACTATTTTTTTATAAGATATAGGCAAATATTTATAAAAAAATTCTGCACATGCACATGTTAAACCTATTGCAGTTACAATACAAGTAATAAAAATTAAAATACTAAGAAAATAATTTCCAAAAATACCAAACATGTTATTAACATAAGCACTTAAAATTTCAATACCATTAGATTTTTGACTAATTATTGAACCACTATTAGATCCAAGTTTAAATAAGCTTGAATAAACAATAATTATACCTAATCCAGAAATTAAACTAGTTAAAATAGTATAATAAACTAAACGTTTAACATTATATACCCCTTTAGATTTTATAGCATTAATTATAATAATACCAAACATTAAAGATCCTAAAGTATCCATAGTTAAATAACCATTAATAATACCATTAGAAAATGCTGCGTTTTTATATATATCTATTGCATTAGTAGTAGTTTTTCCTGAAATATTAAATATTACTGAAATACTTAACATAAGTAAAGCTATTGTTTTTATAGGAGCTAAAAAATATCCTATTGTATTTAATAATTTTCCAGGATACAAAGATATAATATTAATAATTATAAAATAAATTATACTATATATGAATAGAGAAATATTAGAATTGCCAATAAAAGGAGCAATATCTATTTCAAAAGATACTGCTGCTGTTCTAGGAATAGCAAAAAATGGACCTACTGATAAATAACATATTGTAATTAATGCAATGCCCATTATTTTACCTATAGGAGATATTAATTTATTAATACTTCCCCCTTTATTTGCTAAAGCAATTATTGATATTGTAGGTAATATAGTTGCTGTAATTAAAAAACCTATAGCAGCATTCCATATATATATACCAGATTGTATACCTACCATTGGAGGAAATATTATATTTCCTGCTCCTACAAATAAAGCAAAATTCATAAAACTAATAGCAAATATATCTTTATAAGATAATTTTTCTTTCATATTTAATACCTTATTTATTAAGTTTAAAATAAGTTTATTTAATATTATTAAAAAAAATAAATTAATTTTTAAAATAATTTATTTTTATTAAATTTAATAGGAAAATAAAATGGTTTTAGTTTCTCAAATAGCTCCAGATTTTACTTCATCAGCTGTATTGGGTAATGGAGAAGTAATAGAAAATTTTAATTTAAAAAAATTTACTAAAAATAAAAATGTAGTATTATTTTTTTGGCCAATGGATTTTACTTTTGTTTGTCCTTCTGAATTAATAGCCTTTAATAACAGATATGAAATTTTTAAAAAAAAAAAAACTATTATTATAGGAATATCAATAGATTCTATTTTTGTACATTGTGCATGGAGAAATACACCAATTGAACAAGGGGGAATAGGTAAAATAAAATTTACAATGGTATCTGATATTAAAAGAAAAATACAAAAATCTTATGGTGTAGAACATCCTAAATTAGGTATTGCATTAAGAGGTTCATTTTTAATAGATAAAAATAGAATAATAAGACATCAAATTATAAATGATTTACCCTTAGGAAGAAATATTGATGAAATGTTAAGAATAATTGATGCTTTACATTTTCATGAAAAATATGGTGAAGTTTGCCCAGCTCAATGGTATAAAGGAAAAAAAGGAATAGTAGCTAATGATAATGGTATAAAAAATTATTTATCCGAATCATATAATGATTTAAAATAATTCCAAAGGAGAATTTTTTATTCTCCTTTAATAAAATATTAAAATTATTAATCATTTTCTGAAAAATTATCGTAATCATCATCATTATAATCATAATTATCATCATAATCTTCTGATAATTCCGTATTTGAAATAAAATTATCATTATTATATTCATTTTTATTTATATTGTTAATATCATTATCTGATTCTTCTTCATTTATAATATTTAATATTTCTTCTGATTTATTATTATTATTTTTATTAAATAATCCGGTTAATAGATTTCCCATAAAAACACCACCAGCAACACCTACTGCAGTTTGTAAAGCATTACCTAAAAAAGTACTATTACTATTTTTATTATAATTATTATTTATGTTATCTTCATTATTAATATTATTTTTTTTTTTATCATTATAATTAAACAATTTAGAAAATATACTTTTATTATCACTTAAAGAATTTTTATTAATTTTATTTTTTAATTTTTTTATTTTTCTATTTAACATTTTAATAGCCGCTTCTTGTACTAAAATAGTTTGTGTTATATAATATGCTGCATAAGGTTGTTTAATAAAGTTTTTATTAATTAGTTTTTCTGCCATTGTATCCTTTTTAATCCCCATATTTTCTATTTTTTTTAATTTAAAAAATAATTCTTCAATTAAATTTTTTTCTTCTATTTTCAATTTTATATTTCCTAATTTTATTATTTAATATTAATAAATTAATAATAAATAATTTTATATTATATTTTTTTTAAGTTATATGATTTTATAAAAAACATAGAGAGCAAATTATAATGTCAATAATATTATATTTAATAGGTATGAGAGGAACAGGTAAAACTACTATTTGTAAAAAATTATCTAAAAAAATTAATTATTTTTTTTTAGATATAGATAATTATATTACAAAATTATATTGTAAAAATATATCTGAAATAATATTTAATAATAATTGGCAAAAATTTCGTAACTATGAAAATTTTG
Source organism: Candidatus Annandia pinicola (assembly GCF_020541245.1). Lineage (NCBI taxonomy): Bacteria > Pseudomonadati > Pseudomonadota > Gammaproteobacteria > Enterobacterales > Enterobacteriaceae > Candidatus Annandia > Candidatus Annandia pinicola. Next base: position 155,627 of record NZ_CP045876.1, read on the forward strand.
TATTAAAAATAGTTAATAATAAGAAAAACATTATTATATCAACTGGTGGTGGAATAATTTTATTAGATAAAAATATTAAATATATGAATAATAATGGCAAAATAATATATTTATGTGCTAATTCAAAATTAATTTTGAATAGATTAAATAATGATAAAAAATTAAGTCAAAGACCTAGCTTAACTAAAAAAAATTTAAAACAAGAAGTAATAGAAATATTAAAAAAAAGAAAAAATAAATATGAAAAAACATCAGATTATAAAATTTTATCAAAAATATCAATTACAAAAATTTTAATGAATATATGTTTATATATATTAAAAATAAAAAAAAATAATATCAAATTATAATTATTTAAAATATTATAAAATAAATATATAAAAGGTATCTTTTTGAATATAAAAAAAATAATTTCATTAAAAACAAGACAAGCAATGTCTATTTTTAATATACCTAAATTTTATAAACCAATAGTACATCCTTCTAAAGATAAATTTTTAATAAAATACCAAATTAACGGTATATTAAATTGTTCTAAGAATTTAAATACATATTCCTTAAATTTATCTATAAAAATAGCAAATAAAATTAATTTATATAATATATCTAAAAAAATTATAGTTTACAATCCTGGTTTTATTAATATATATTTTAATAATAAATGGTTATCTGAACAATTATTATTAAAATTATCTTTACCTAAACTTGGTATTAAAAAAAAAAAAAGTATAAATATAATTATAGACTATTCTTCACCTAACGTTGCTAAAGAAATGCATGTAGGGCATTTAAGATCTACTATTATTGGAGATTCAATTTTTAAAATATTAAAATTTTTAGGATATAAAGTATTTAAAGCTAATCATATAGGTGATTGGGGACAACAATTTGGATCACTATTAGCATATTATTTCAAAAATAAAAAAAAAATAAAAAAAATTGATTTAAAAAACCTAGAAAAATTTTACAAAAAATCTAATAAAAATTATAAAACAAATAAAAATTTTTCTAAATACTCAGATTATTGTTTATTACAATTATATAATGGTAAAAAAAAATATATAAAAATATGGAAAAAATTTGTAAGTATCACTATTAATTATAATCAAAAAATATATAAAAAACTAAATGTAAGTTTATGTAAAGATGATATTTTTGGAGAAAGTTTTTATCACAATTATTTATCAAAAATTGTAATAGATTTAAAAAAAAAAAATATAGCTGAAATTATAAATGGTAATACAGTAATTAAATTAAAAGAATTTAATAATAGAAATGGAAATATCATGGGTATTATTATTAAAAAAAAAAATGGTATATTTTTATATAGTACAATTGATATAGCTTGTATAAAATATAGATTTGAAAAACTAAAAGCAAAAGAGATTATATATTATGTAGATAATCGTCAAAAACAACATTTAAAACAAGTATTTAATATTGTACATAAAGCAAACTATATAGATAAAAAAGTAAAATTAAAACACCATCATTTTGGAATGATACTAAACAATAATGGTAAACCTTTTAAAACAAGAGAAGGTAATAATATTAAATTAAACTATCTAATAGAAAAATCTATAAAAAAATCTAAAAATATGATATTAAAAAAAAATATTAATATAAAAAAAGATAAATTAGATTTTTTATCATCAATATTAGGAGTAGGTGCTATAAAATATTCAGATTTATCAAAAAATAGAACTACAAATTATGTTTTTAATTGGAATAAAATACTATCTTTTGAAGGAAACACTTCATTTTATATTCAATATGCATATACTAGAATTTTTTCTATTTTTAAAAATACAAATTTTAATTATAATTATTTATCTTCTAAAAAAATTATATTAAAAAATAAAAACGAATCTAATATTGCAATAAAAATTTTACAATTTGAAGAAAATATTATTGAAGCTTCTAAATTAGGAATGCCACATATTATTTGTAGATACTTATATGATTTAGCATCATTATTTTCATTTTTTTATAGTAAATATCCAATACTATATTCAAAAAATAATATAAAAAAAATTAATAATTTGCAACTATTATTATTAATAGCTAAAACTTTAAAAATAGGATTAAATATGATAGGAATTGATACTGTAACTTTTATGTAATAAATTATTTAACAAAAATAATTTATATAAATTTTTTTTTTAAATATATAGGATTAATATTTTTATTAAAAAATACATTATTTTTATTAAAATATTTTATAGTTAAATCAATCATATCTATTGAATTTATTTCATCAAATAAATTAATATTATTTGATAAATCATTTTTTAATTTTATATTTAAATATCCTTTTAAACTAATAATTATCCAAAAGCATGATTTTAAAATTATATCTTTTACATTAAAAAGTTTATTAATAGATATTTTTTTTTTATATATTGTCCATAATCCTTTAATATTTTGATATTTTCCTATATATATTTCATTATAATCACTATTAACTATTGATAATATCTTTTTTACTTTTTTTTTTTTATATAATTTATATGCAATAATATCTAAAATAGAAATACTTATTAAAGGTATATTCATACCAAAACTTAATCCTTGAGCAATACTAATATTCATTCTTATATTAGTAAAATGACCAGGACCATTTAAAAATGATATTGCTTCTAATTGATTAATTTTTAAATTGTTATTATTTAGTATTTCTTTTATCATTAATAAAATGTGATCATTTCCGTTTTTATAACATATATTTTCTAAATAACTAATTTTTTCATTTATAATTAAGGAAACTGAGCACTTTTTGTGATTAACATTAATTATTAAAATTATCATATATTAGCCTTTAAAGCATTGTTTTTTTTATCTATAATTTTAATTTTATTTTTTTTTAATTACTTTATTTTTATTATATAAAAATTTTACTATTAAATATATTAATTTTTTATTTGTTAAATTAAAATTTTTATTAATAAAATAATTTTTTATCATTTATATATTTATTATAAATAAATAATTATTAATAATTTTATTATTTATTTATTTTTGATTAATATAATAGTTAATTTTAATTAGTTTTAATTTAATTATCAATAATATTTTTTAAATTTATTTATTATTAACTAAATATAGTTAATAATAAATAAATTATTAATAATAGTATACTTTTTTATATTATTATTTTTTTATCTTTTTTTCTTTCTATAACCTCTTCTATGTTTTTGTTTTCTTCTTTTTTTTCTCTTTTTTTTTTTTTTCTAAATCTTCTTTTTTTTTTTTTTCTTCTTTTTTTTATATCATCTTTTATTTTTTTATATTTTTTTTCTATATTTTTTTCTACTTCTTCACATTTTTTTTCTTCTATAACTTTTTCTGTCTTTTTGTTCTCCTCTATATTATATTCTATTTTCTTTTTATTTTCTATATTATCTTCTATTATTTTTTTATATTCCATATCATGCTCTTCTATATTATCTTTTATTATTTTGTTCTCTTCTATATCATACTTTTCTATATCATCTTCTATGCTTTTAATCTCTTTTATATCATACTCTTTTATATTATCTTCTATTTTTTTGCTATCTTCTATATCATTTTCTATTTTTTTGTTATCTTCTATATATTTTTTATTTTTAATTTTATAACGAAGTATATAATTAAAAAATTCAACTAAAGAAGCAAAAAATATAATGCTATATAAATAACTTTTAGGTATATAAATACTAAAACCACTTAATACTAAATTTATACCCATTAATAAAAGAAAACTTAAAAATAAAAGAACTACATTAGGATTATCATTTAAAAAAATAACTATTTTTTTAGATAAAAAGAAAATAATAATCATTACTATTAATATTGATAAAAAAATAATCCATATATTATCAATAATCCCTATAGAAGTAATAATGGAATCAATAGAAAATAATGAATCTAAAAAAACTACTTGTGATATAACGTAATAAAAAAAATATTTATCATTTCTCTCCTTTATATTATCTTTTTTTTTATGATTTTTATTAATAAAATTATATATTTCTATAGAGGTTTTTATTAATAAGAAAAATCCTCCAAATAAAAATGTTAAATTTTTTATAGAAAAATTAAAACTTAATATATTTAATATTTTATTAAATTTAGAAGTCCAATAAACAATATATAATAATAAAAACCTAGCTAACATAGCTAATAAAATACCTATATTACTTGCTTTATCCCGTTTATTATACGGAAGTTTACTTATAATAATTGAAATTAATATTAAATTATCAATACTTAGTAACATTTCTAATAATACTAAAATAATTAAATTAACTATTAAACTATATACTTCCAATACCACTCCGTTTTTTTTTATTATTATTATTATATAATATATTAATATATTATATAATATATTAATATAGGGATTAAATAACTAAAAAAAATCAAAATTATATTATTATTATATATATTTTATAAATAGTCTAAACTACAATATTATAAAATATATTTTTCAATATATCATAATATTATTTTTAAGTTTAGACTATATTATATTTTATTATATAATATTATTTTCCCAAATTATTCATCTACTAATTATTATTAAATAGAAACTACATTTATAGCTGCTGGACCCTTTTGACCATCTTGGATTTCAAATTCAACATTTTGCCCTTCAGATAATGTCTTAAAACCATTACCCTGAATAGCCGAAAAGTGAACAAAAACATCTTTACTTCCATCAGCTGGAGTAATAAATCCAAAACCCTTAGACTCGTTAAACCATTTAACTTGACCTTTAATTTTTGTCATTTTAAAATTCCTTGCACTTATTTAAAAAAAATAAAAAAACTAATTTATTATTAAATATTAAACATTTATATTACAATATAAATGATATAGATGTAATAATAACACTTATTGAAATAAAATTATATCATTATAAAATAAAATAGTCAAATGTTTTTTTAATTTAAATATTGTACTTAATAAAATAATATTTTATCAATAATCTAAATATTAATTTAATAATAGATATATAACAAAATTATTTAATATTAATAATTTTTTATTTCTATACCAGCATGATATTTATATAGTTTTTGATTACTCTTTTTCCAGGAATTTATAATACTATCTATCCATAACCAAGATAATTCAATTTCATTTTTATTTACAAATAAACTTTGAGAATTATTAATTACTTCTAATAAAAGGCGCTCATATGAATCATATATATAATCATAATTAAATGATTTTTTATAATCAAAGTTTAAATTTACTTCTTTTAATAAAAATTCAGATTCTAAATTAGGAACTTTATTCATTATATTAATATCTATACTTTCTTTATTTTGTAAGTTTATTATTATCTTATTATTATATATTTTTTTTATATATTTATTAAATATATTAATAAATGGTTTTTTTAGATAAATAATAATTTCTGATTTTTTTTTATTTAATCTTTTTCCTGTATTTAAATAAAATGGAACTCCTGACCATTGAAGATTATCTATATATGTACATATTGATATAAAAGTTTCTGTTTTACTATTTTTATTAGCCCCCAATTCTTCTAAATAACCTGGAACTATTTTACCATTTACTACACCATTAATATATTGTCCTTTTATAGTATATTGTTTTATATTATTTATATCAATTTTTCTCAAAGACTTTAATACATTAATTTTTTCATTTTTTATATTTTTACTACTAAAATTATTTGGTTGTGACATAGCAATAATACTTAATAACTGTAGAAGATGATTTTGTATCATATCTCTTGTTTGACCAATATTATCAAAATAATTCCATCTTCCCTCAATACCTATTTCTTCATATATATTTATATAAATACTTTCAATAAAATTATTATTCCAAATATTTAAAAATAATGTATTAGCAAATCTTAAAACAAATAAATTTAATACTGTTTCTTTACCTAAATAATGGTCTATATAAAATATTTGTTTTTCTTTAAAATATTTATTTATTTCTTTATTTATTATTTTAGAAGTGTTAAATGAATTTCCAATAGGTTTTTCAACTATTATACGTACATTTTCATGATTTAAATTAATATATGTTAAACCTTTACATATATTTTTAAATATTTTAAATGGAACTGCAAAATAACTAATAATTATTTTATTTTTACAATTAATTAATTTTTTAATCTTTATAAAATCTTGAATATTATTAATATCTAAATTAATAAATAATATTCTTTTAATTAATCTGTTAAATACATTAATATCAATACAAGAATTTAGAAAGCTAATTAAAGAATAATAAATAAAACTAATATATTTTTTTTTATCCCAATTAGCTCTACCAATACCAATAATATTATCATTATTTTTTAAATAATTATTTTTTTCTAAATTATATAATGCAGGAAATAATTTTCTACGAGCTAAATCACCTTTAGTTCCAAAAATTAATAAATCATAAGATTTATTATTTATATTATTCATTTTAAAAATTCCAAAAAAAATTTATATTTTATCATTTATATATTATAAATAATTTTTTTAAAATAGATTAATATTTTAATTAACATTTAGTAGCCATTATTATTACTCTTAAAGGAATATTATGATTTTTATTTTTAATATTTAAGCATGATTTATTTAAAATCCATTTAGTATTTCTTTGTTCTTTAACGTTAATATAGCGATAATTTATAATTCTAATATTTTCAAATTTACATTTTATTAATATTTTTTTTAATAATATTATAGATGGTATAAACCAAATATTTTTCATATTTAAATATTTTTCTATAGGTAATATTATTGTGTTATCTTTTTTTAAAGTTACTAAAGTTTCTAAAATTAATTCACCACCATTCAATAAATTTTTTCTTATTTTTATTATATGATTAAATGGTGATTTTAAATGATATAATAAACCCATAGAAAATACAATATTAAAAGCTTCAATTTTTTTTATAATATTAAAGTTTAATGGTATCATATGTATATTATTATAATTTCCAACTAATTTACGTATAACTTCAAATTGAAAAAAATATAATGGAATATTTTCTATACCTATTATGATCTTAGACCCCATACCTAACATTCGCCACATGTAATATCCATTATTACAACCTATATCTAATACTAAATCTTTTTTAATATTTTTAACATAAGGTTTTATAATACTCCATTTCCAATCTGAACGCCATTCAGAATCAATATTTATTCCATACAAATAAAATGGCCCCTTTTTCCAAGGTAACAACTTAAATAATAACTTCTTTATTATATTTTTTTTTTTTTTTTTTAAATTATTACAAACAATTATACTATTTTTTAAATCTAAATATTTTGGTTTAACAATAGGAATATTATTCAAAATATAAAAAAGTTTTTTAAAATTAACATTATTAATGTTATTATTATACCATTGTAGAATTTGTGTTGGTAAAGTGTTTAACCAATTATGTAATGGAGTATTTATAATAGTTTTATAAAAATAATTAAAATTAAACATTATTTTAAATATCCCCCAAAAAAAAAACTTATTTAAAAGCAATTATAGAACAAAAATTTAAATACTGAAAATAAGAACTATAACATTTAAATCCTGCTTTTTTTAATCTATTTTTATGTATATTAATACTATCTAATAACATAGTTTTTTTTAATAAATTTTCTTTATTAAAAATTTCTATCTTATTGTAGTTATTTAAAAATTTAAATTCATGGTAAATTTTAGAAATAATATTATTTATTTTTTTATCTTTAATATAAATTTTTTCAGATAAAATAAAAATACCATTATAGTTTAATCCATTATATATTCTATTAATTATTTTTTGTCTATCTTTTTTATCAATGAATTGTAAAGTAAAATTTAAAATTACTAATGATGCATTTTTTATAATTACATTTTGTATTTCTGATTTCAATATTTTAATAGGTAAATAATTATAATATTTATTAAATATATAATTTATTTTCTCTATCATATAAGATGAATTATCTATAGCAATAATTTTATATTTAATATTTTTAGGTATGTATTTTCCTATTAAAAAAGTAGTATTACCCGTTGAACAACCTAAATCATAAACATTAGTATTATACTTTACTACATATTTAGCTAAAATACTTATAATCCATTTGATATCATTATATCCAGGTATAGATCTTTGTATCATATCAGGAAATGCTTTCGAAACTTCGTTATTAAAAGACCACTTTTTAATTTTATTTTTAATCTTAAAAAAAATTTTATCTTTTTCAAACATTGTTTAATCCAAATTTATATTATCATATTATAACTCATTATATTAATTTTATAAAAATATGTACACTTTTAATTATTTATAAAAGATAAAACAACTATAATACTTTAATTAATTAATTAAGTTATAGATATGTTTAATTCTTTTAATAATATTTTATTAATATAATTAGGGGTATTACTTAATAAACAATTATAATTATGAGTTTTTGGAAATGGTATAACATCTCGAATATTCTCAGTATTAGTTAATAACATAACCAAACGATCTAAACCTAAGGCAATACCAGAATGAGGTGGGGTTCCAAATTTAAGAGCTTCTAAAAAAAAACCAAATTTATTATCAATTTCTTTTTTGCTTATACCTATTAAATTAAATATAACTTTTTGTATTTCAAAATTATTTATTCTCACTGAACCTCCACCTATTTCATAACCATTAATTACTATATCATAAGAATCAGAAATAATATTTTTATAATTATTTTTTAAATCTTTAATTTCTATTTTATTATTAATAGGATTAACAAAAGGATGATGCATAGGAGATATTTTTTTTTTTTTATTTAATTTAAACATTGGAAAATTAATTATCCATAAAGGTTTAATAATATTTTTATCAATTATGTTTAAATCTTTTCCCAGTTTATTACGTAGATAACATAATGATTTTGTAACTATATCTTTTTTATCTATACAAAAAAAAATTAAATCGTTTTTTTTAGCATTTAAAAATTTTATGATTTTTTTAGTTTTATCTAAAGATAAATATTTGCAAGAATTATATATTTTTATAATATCATTATTATAATTTTTAAATTTTATATAAAAAAGTTTTTTTAAACCATATTTCAATAGTATTTTAGAATAAAAATTAATTTTATTATTATTTAAAATATTATTTTTAGAAACTAATATTGCTGTTATTCTAATATTTTTATTTTTAATAATTTCAGGATAAATTTTTTTTATTTCATCTAAATGAAATAAATGATTAATATCTATTAATTTAAGAGGATTTCTTAAATCAGGTTTATCTGATCCATAAAATTTTATTGCATCATAAAAACTTAATACATTAAATTTTTTAATTTTAATTTTTTTTATATTCCAAAATAGTTTTTTTATCATATTTTCAATAAATTTTCTAATTTGAAAAGAACAACTAAATGAAGATTCAATATCTATTTGAGTAAATTCTGGTTGTCTATTAAATCTTAAATCTTCATCTCTAAAACATTTAGCAATTTGATAATATTTATCTAACCCTGAAATCATTAATAATTGTTTAAATAGTTGAGGTGACTGAGGTAATGCATAAAACTTGCCTTTATTTATTCTGCTTGGAACTATAAAATCACGAGCCCCTTCTGGTGTTTCTTTGTTTAAAATTGGAGTATCAATGTTTAAAAAACCATTTGAATTCATAAAATTATGAATAAAATTATTAATTTTAGACCTAACTTTAATTCTTTCTATCATATATTTACTTCTTAAATCTAAATATCTATATTTTAATCTAATTTTCTCATTATTTTTAACGTTAATATTTAAAGGTAAAGATTTTGATCTATTTAAAATAATTAATTTTATTGCATATATTTCAACATTACCATTATATATATTATAATTTATATTTTTTTTATTACGATGATGTATAACTCCAATTATTTGAATACAAAATTCTTTTCTAAGTTCATTGGCTTTATTAAATAAAATTTTATTATTTTTATTAAATAATACTTGTATTATACCTTCACGATCACGTAAATTAATAAAAATTATATTACCTAAGTTACGAAAATTATTAACCCAACCAAATAATTTTATTATTGAACCTATTTTTTTATATTTAATACTATTAGTATAATTAGTTATCATAAAATATACCTATTATTTAATAAATATATTACATTTTTATTTATATTGTAACATTATTAAAACTAGAACCACAACCACAAGTAATTTTTGCCTTAGGGTTATTAAAACAAAATTTTTTGTTCAAACCATCTTCTACAAAATCTATTTCCATACCATCTATTAAATGTATTTTATTTTTTTTTACATATATATTTATATTTTTGTTATTAAATACTATATAATTTTTATATATTTTTTCTATAATATTTAATTTATATTTGAAACCCATACATCCTGAATATTTAATATCTATTTTAATTCCTTGAAATTTATTATTCAATAAATTTTTTATTTGTTTTTCAGCTTTTTTAGAAATAGTAATACCAATTAAATTATTTTTTTTTTTCATTTTAATATTAAAATAATTTTTTAAATTATTAAAAAAATTATTTTATTTATATAAAATAATTATTTTTTAATATTTTAAATATGCATTAAATTTTTTTTTAAGCAAAATTAAACAATTTTTTACAATTTTATTTATTTCATTATCTTCTAAAGTTTTTTTTTTTGATTGCAAAGTTAAGCTTATTGTAATACTTTTTTTGTTTTTATCTATATTATTATGATAAACATCTATTAACTCTACATTTATAATTTTTTTTGTTATTTTTTTACAAAATAAAATAATATTTTCAGATAAAATATTATTATCTATTATAATGTTAATATTTCTATTGTTACAAGGAAATTTTGAAAAGTTTTTATATTCAAATTTTTTTTTTAATATAACTTTATCATATAAAATTTCAAAAATTATAGTTTTATTATTTATATTTAATTTTTTTTGTAATATAGGGTGTAATGTTCCCATATAACCTATTACATCACTATTTTGATAAATTAAAGAACCCTGGCCTGGATGTAGTAAATATTTATGTAAATTATTTGGTAAAAATTTTATATTATTATTACCTAAAATATTAAATAAAATTTCTATATCACCTTTCATATCATAAAAATCTACTATTCTAGGTTTCATAATCCAGTTTTTATCATAAATATTACCATTTAATAAACCAGATATACAGTTTACTTGATCTATTAAATTAAATTTATTATTTATAAAACAAGTACCATATTCAAATAGTTTAATAGATTTTTTCTGACGATTTTGATTATATAATAAAGTTGATATTAAACCATTTAAAAGAGTAGATCTCATAATAGACATTTCTTTAGAAATATAATTACATATTTTTAAAGGTACGATATTAGGAAATAATATTTTTTGTAATTTAGGGTTTATAAAACTGTAAGTTATTATTTCTTGATAACCTTTATTTAATAGAAAATTTTTTATACATTTTATTTTTTTTTTAATATGACATATATTTTTTTTTTTTAATAAGCTATTTTTTATAGGAATCATCGGAATATTATTATATCCGTAAAATTTAATTATTTCTTTAATTATATCTTCTTTAATTAATATATCTGATCTATTTTTAGGTGTAACTATATTCCAATAATTTTTATTTAATTTAATATAACAATCTATATTTTTTAATATTTTAATTATTTTTTTTTTAGATATTTTAATACCAATAATATTATATATTTCTTGTACTTTAATTTTTATTTTATTATTTGGTAAAAATTTTTTATATATTTTTTTAGTAACTTTACCTACTTTACCTCCAGAAAATTTTTTTATAAAATAAATTGCTTTCATAAAAGATTTTTTTAATAAATTTAAATTAATATTTGTTGATGAATAATTATTCCAAATATTATTTTTAATTTTATAAATTTCTTTTTTTCCTAAAACATATTTATAATTAAAAAAAGCGCATGATAATAAAATATTTTTAGAATTTTTAGAAACTTTAGCTATTTTATTAACATAAACACCTGCTAATGATAAAATTTTATTTTTATCATTAATTAATAATGTATTTTTTTTTAATTTAATTATTTTATTTTTACTTAAATTAAAATATTCACCTTTTTCAGACATTCTAATATTTATATAATTATTAATACAATCCAAATTTAAAACATAAAGTGGTATACCTAATTCTATAATTAAGTAATTAATAATATTATTAATTATATCTTTTGAAGATAAACCATAAGAATATAATTTACTTTGCATCCATTTTGGAGTATCTATTTTATTATTTATATTTTTAATAGTAACACAAATATAAATAGGACAAGCTTTTTTATTATTTATTTTAATAGGAATAAAATCTTTATTATCTTTTAATATATTATATTTTTTAATACTTTTAATACTAAAATTATTTAAAATTGATAAATCTTTTGCTATACCAATTATTGATAAATAATCAAATCTATTTGTATTAGTATTAATATTTATAATATTATCATTAACGTTAAAAAAATTACCTATATTAGTTCCTATAGGAATACTATTATCTAATTTTATTATTTTATTATCAGATTTTTTTAAACCTATTTCTGAAAAAGAACATATTTTATAATTTTTATTTTTATTTATATCATTATATTTTAAAACTGCTAATTTTAAACCAATATAATAGTTATTATATTTATAATTAACTATTATATTTTTTTTTTTTCCTAAATTTACTAATATTGAACATATATTTTTTTTATTAATACTAAAATTTACAATTTTACCAACAATAATTTTAGAAAATATTTTTTTTAGATTTAAAATATTATTTATTTCTATACCTAAAATTAACAATTGTTTACATAATAATTTTGTTGTAATATTATATTTTAAAAATTCATATAACCATTTTGTATTTAATTTCATATAATAATTATTTATTAAAATTGAGTTAAAAAATTTAAATCATTTTCAAAAAACAATCTAATGTCATTTATATTATAATATAACATAGTTATTCTTTCTATACCTAAACCAAAAGCAAATCCAGAATAAATATCAGAATTAATTTTACATAATTTTAATATATTTGGATGAATCATACCACAACCTAATATTTCTAACCAATTATTATTTTTTTGTTTAATATCTATTTCCGCAGAAGGTTCAGTAAATGGAAAATATGATGGTCTAAATCTTATCTTTAATTTTTTATCATTAAAAAAATACATTATAAAATTATATAATGTATATTTTAAATTAGAAAAATTTATTTTTTTATCAACTATAAAACCTTCCATTTGATGAAACATAGGAGTATGTGTATTATCGTTATCTTTTCTATATACTTTTCCAGAAGATATACATTTAATAGGTGGTTTATTATTTTTTAAAACATGAATTTGTACATTTGAAGTTTGTGTTCTTAATAAAGTTTTTTTATTAAACCAAAAAGTATCAGATAATTTTCTTGAAGGATGATATCTAGGAATATTTAAATAATCAAAATTATATAATACATTTTCTATTTCAGGACCAATTTTTATATCAAAACCTAAATTTTGAAAAAAAAATTCAATACGAGATATTGTACTATTAATAGGATGTATTTTTCCATTTTTTAATTTACGCCCTGGTAATGATATATCAATTTTTTCTGAAATAAATTTATTATATAAAATTTTTTTTTCTATTTTTTTTTTATATTTTAAAATAATATTTATAATTTTATTTTTTGTAATATTTATATTATAACCTAATATTGATTTTTCTTCTTTTGAAGTTTTACTTAAAATATTAATTTTATTAGATAAATAGCTATTTTTACCTAAATATTTAATTCTTATTTTTTCTAATGATTTTAAATCTTTAGAATTTCTAATTGAATACTTTGCTTCTTTTAATAATTTTTCAAAAATTGATTTCATATAATTATTACATTTTAATAATATTTTATAAAATTAATATAAAAAATTATTAATTAATTTTTTTTTTTATATGTTCTATTAATTTAAAAAAGATTGTTTTATTAATTACAGCTAAATTAGATAAAACTTTACGATTTATATTAATATGAGATTTATTTAAACCATGTATAAATTTACTATAAGTAATACCTTTTAATCTAGCTGATGCATTAATACGCATAATCCATAATTTTCTTAATTGACGCTTTTTTTGTTTTCTATCACGATATCCATATTGACCTGATTTTATATATGATTGATAAGCAATTCTATAAGATCTAGAACGAGATCCATAGTAACCTTTTGTTTTTTTTAATATTTTTTTATGACGATAATGTGCTCTTACACCACGTTTTATTCTAACCATTTTTAAATAATCCTATTTTTTTAAAAATAAGGTATACATAATAATATTTTATTTATATCTTTTTTAGATAATTTTTTTTTTAATCTTAAATGTCTTTTTCTTTTTGTATTTTTTTTAGTCAAAATATGTCTTAAATTAGCATTTTTATATTTAATATTACCAGATGAAGTTTTTTTAAATCTTTTAGCAGCACTTTTAATAGTTTTTATTTTTAACATTTTATTCCTAATTAATTTATTCTATAAAATTTTTTAGATTATTTTTTTAGGAGATAACATCATTATCATTTGTCTTCCTTCTATTTTAGTAGGAAAAAATTCTAAAATAGATATTTCTTTTAAATCATATTTTATATTATTTAACATATCTATTCCAATTTGTTTATGAATTATTTCTCTACCACGAAATTTTAACGTAATTTTTGTTTTACAACCGTTTTTTAAAAATTTAACTAAATTACGTAATTTTATAATATAATCGCTTTTATCAGTATTAGGTCTAAATTTTATTTCTTTTGTCTGTATAATTTTTTTTTTTTTTTTTTTAAATTTTGATGATTTACATTTTTTATAAACAAATTTTTTATAATTTACTATTCTATATACTGTTTGTTTAGAATTAGAGCTAATTTTTACTAAATCTAATCCTAGTTTATAAGATTTAAATATAATATTTTTTAATAATACTAATCCTATTTGTTCACCTTTTAAACCAGTTAATCTTGCTTTTATTTTTTTTTCAATTTTATTAATAATTTTATAAAAATAATCCTTTTTAAATCTACTTATACTATTATTTTTGTTTAATTTCATAATTTGATATTTCTTTTTTTATTTTTTTTATAAACATTAATATATCAATATTATTATATTGTTTACCATATATATTTCTAACAGAAATTTTATTTTCTTTTATTTCTCTATCGCCGCATATTATTATGTAAGGTATTTTTAATAATGTATATTCTCTTATTTTTAAACCTATATTTTCATTTCTTATATCTATTTTTGTTCTTATTTTTTTTTTATTAAATTTTTTATTTATTTTTTTTACGTAATTTATTTGATTACTATTTATATTAATTATAGCTACCTGTATAGGGGTTAACCATAAAGGTAAACAACCTTGATATTCTTCTATCAAAATTCCTATAAATCTTTCTATTGATCCTAATATTGCTCTATGTATTATTATAGGTATAATTTTATTGTTATTTTTGTTTATATAAAAACAATTTAGTCTTTTAGATAAATATAAATCTAATTGTATAGTACCACATTGCCATTCTCTATTTAAACTATCAAATAATATAAATTCTATTTTAGGACCATAAAAAGCCCCTTCTCCATTTTGCAATTCAAATTTTATATTATTTTTTTTAAGAGAATATATTAAATGTTTCTCAGCTATTTTCCATAAATAGTTATTTTTTATTTCTTTAATTGAATAAGTAGATAGTTTAACTTTAATATTATTAAAACCAAATATTTTATATACTTCATATAACATTTTTATACAATCTGTTAATTCTGATTGTATTTGATTTTCACTACAAAAAATATGAGCATCATCCTGAGTAAAATTTCTTAATCTCATTAAACCATGTAAAGACCCAGAAGGTTCATGACGATGACAAACACCAAATTCTGATATTTTAAAAGGTAATAATTTATATGATTTAATATTTTTTTTAAATATATGTATATGACCAGGACAATTCATAGGTTTAATACAATATTTTGTTTTTTTATATTTAGTAGTAAATATAAAATCTTTATAATATTTCCAATGTCCAGTTTTTTTCCAAGAATTAGTGTTCATAATAATAGGAGTTTGAACTTCTTGATAATTATATTTCTTTAATTTATCTTTTATTAACTTTTTTATTTGATTAAATATTATCAATCCATTATTATGCCAAAAAACTACACCTGGAGTTTCTTCTTCAGTATGATATAAGTCTAGTTTTTTTCCAATTTCACGATGATCATAACATTGTTTATTTTTTTTTTTATTATTAAAAAAAACATATTTTTTAAAATCTATTTTACCATTAATTCTTTGTAATAAATACTTTTTTTCATTAATTTTAATATTTGTATTAGAAACATTACATATTTTAAAATTATTACAAAATTTTGTATTAAAAGCAAGAGGTATATTAGACATATCAAAATATTTTTTATAACAATAAAAATAAATTTTATATTTTTTTTTTATATATTCATTTAAAACATTGATTTTATATATTTCTTTATTTTTTTTTAAAAATTTAAAAATATTTTTTGTTTTTATAAAAAATCTATTAAATCTAAAATTTTTATTTATACATCTTTTCATTTCTTTTTCTATTTCAATTAAATCATTTTTATTAATTTTATGATCTAAATCTATATCATAATAAAAACCATTTGATGTAATCTTAAAATCTGACATCTTTGCATTATGCCATTTTTTTTTTATTACATATCCTAAAATAAAAGCACATGATTTACTAATAATTAATTTACATTTATGATTTTTATTAGTTATAACTTCTAAAAAAACATCTTTATTTATATAATCATTTATATCAACTAAAGTATTATTTACTTTTACTGCAATACATTTTTCTAATAATTTTTTACTTATATTTTTTATAGATTTTTTAATACTGATATTTTTTTTATAAAAAGATTTTTTTCCATTAGAAATAATAATAGTAGGCATATCATTATTCTTATTTATTTATATAATTTAATAATTTATATAATAATATTAAAAAAGTGATTATTTGTATTAAAATTTTTTATTTTTTATATAATAACAATTTTTAACTTCAAAATCTTTATCAAATTCATATATTAACGGTTTACCAGTAGGTACTTCTATTTTAGATATTTCTTCATCGTTTAGATTATTTAAATATTTAATTAATGATCTTAAAGAATTACCATGAGCTACAATTAATATTTTTTTTTTATCTTTAAGATTTTTTAATATACAATTTCTCCAATAAGGTAATACACGTTTATATGTCATTGATAAACTTTCAGATAAAGGTATTTGTTCTTTATTTAATCCATAATACTTTTTATCGTAACCAGTAAATAATGGATTAATAATATCTATTTTAGGAGGTATTTCATTAAAACTTCTTCTCCATTTATTTACTTGATCAATTCCATATTTTTCAGAAGTTTCCTTTTTATTTAAACCTTGTAAAGATCCATAATGTCTTTCATTTAATCTCCAATTTTTAATTATAGGTATCCATACTAAATTTAGTTCTTTTAAAATATACCATAATGTAAATATTGCTCTTTTTAAAACTGAAGTATAAGCTAAATCAAATTTAAAACCTATTTTTTTTAGATAGTTACCAGCTTTTATTGCTTCTAAAATTCCATTATTAGATAGTTTAACATCATACCA
This sequence comes from Candidatus Annandia pinicola, assembly GCF_020541245.1. NCBI lineage: Bacteria > Pseudomonadati > Pseudomonadota > Gammaproteobacteria > Enterobacterales > Enterobacteriaceae > Candidatus Annandia > Candidatus Annandia pinicola. The sequence goes on from NZ_CP045876.1 coordinate 173,340, forward strand.
TCCTGTAAATCTATTTTTTTTATTCCATTCACTTTCACCATGACGTATTAATACCAATTTAGTTAATGACATATTTATATACCTTTATTTTACAATTTTTTTTATTTAAATATATATTATTTTTATCAAATAATATATATAAATAAATATTAAACAAAATTATTATTAAAAAAAATTAAATTTATTATTTTTTTTATATTATACTATTACCATATAATATAGATGATAAGTTAAAATATTTTGATATAGTTTGTCCTATATCTGAAAATGAACTTCTTCTACCTAAAAAATAATTATTTATTTTTTTTTTATAAATTAATATAGGTATATTTTCTCTAGTATGATCATATCCAAACCAGGTAGTATCACATCCATGATCTGAAGTTATTATTAATAAATCTTCTTTATTCATATTTTTTATAAGTTTTGGAATATAAATATCAAATAATTCTAATCCTAAACCATAACCTATAGTATTACGACGATGACCCCATATAGAATCAAAATCTACAAAATTAGTACATATTATTGTATTATTACAAGATTTTTTTAAATATTTTATAGTTTTATTGAATAGATTATTTATACCAAAAGATTTAATTTTTTTTGTTATACTATTTTTAGGATATATATCAGTCATTTTTCCTATAGCAATAACTTTACCTTTTTTTTCTTTAATAAATTTTTGCATAACTGTTTTGTTTTTAAGTTTTATTATAAAATCTTTTCTATTATTTGTTCTTTTAAAATTATATTTATTATTTCCTTTAAATGGTCTTGCTATAATTCTACTTATTTTAAAATTATAACTATATAATATTTTTTTTATTTTTATACATATATTATATAAATTTTTATTATCAAAAATACTTTCATGACAAGCAATTTGTAATACGGAATCATTAGAAGTATAAATTATTGGTTTTTTTGTTTCCAAATGTTCAATACCAAAACGATTAATAATATCTATTCCAGAAGAATGACAATTACCTAAATATCCAGTAACGTTAGTATTTTTAATAATTTTATCTAATAAAAAATTTGGAATACTGTTTTTTTTTTTTTTTAAATAATACCAATTAAATAATATGGGGATTCCAGAAATTTCCCAATGTCCAGATACTGTATCTTTTCCTGTTGATATAGGATTTGAATATGCAAAAGAACTAATAATTTTAGATTTTTTAATATTATTAATATATTTTTTTTTAGATTTATTTAAAGTTTCTCCTAAACCTAAAGATAATAAGTTAGGAATATATAAATTATTATTATTATTATATTTAAGAAAAATATTATTATTATATGTATTTATTATATTACCTAAAGTATTAGATTTAATATCGTTAAATTTAATAGAATCTGGACTATAGCCGATTCCTAAAGAATCTATTACTATTAATATTAGTCTTTTCATAATACCTTTTTATATAAAAAAATAATTAATTTAAAAATATATGTATCTAATAAATATAAAAAAATTAGAAATATAATTTTTAAGTTATATTTTATATATTAAAAATAACATTTTTTTTAATTTAATAAAAAAAAAAAGAAAAAAAATATGAAAAATAAGTTTATCGTTATAGAAGGTTTAGAAGGTTCTGGTAAAACTACTATATGTAATTATATTATGAATATGTTAAAAATTTGGGGAATAAAATCAATAATAACTAGGGAACCAGGTGGTACACCATTAAATGAAAAACTAAGAAAAATAATTAAAAAAGAAAGAAAAAAAGAAATCATTAGTAATAAAACTGAATTATTAATGTTCTATGCTTTAAGAGCTCAATCTTTAGAATATATAATAAAACCATCTTTAAAAAATGGTTTATGGGTTATTAGCGATAGATATAGTATTTCTTCTCAAGCATATCAAGGTTATAATGATAGTAATAAAAAAATAATAAAAAATTTAAATTATTATGTATTAGAAGGAATATCTCCTGATATAACTTTATATTTAGATATAGATCCAAAAATAGGTATATATAGAGCTAAAAAAAGAGGAAAATTAGATAGAATAGAAAAAAAATCTTTATCTTTTTTTAAAAAAACTAGAAGTCGTTATTTAGAAATAGTAAATAAAAATAAAAAAAAAATAAAAAAAATAAATACTGAAAAACCACTTTATTTAGTAAAAAAAGAAGTAAAAATAATATTATTAAGATGGTTATTAAAAAATTTAAAATGAAATATTATCCTTGGTTAGAAAAATATTATGAAAAAATTATTAAATATTATAAAAACAATATTTATTATAGATCAATTTATATAAAAACTTATAAAGGTATTGGAACAGATTTATTAATTTTTAATATTTGTAAATATATTTTATGTGAAAAAAAAAATGAATTGTTTAGTTGTAATAAATGTAAAAGTTGTAATTTATTTTCAAATAAAAAAAATATAGATTTTTATTTTTTTAATTTAAAAAATAAAAAACAATTAGAAGTAAATAATATTAGAAAAATAATAAATGATTTAATATATTTTAATAGAATTAATAATTATAAAATTATATATATAAAAAATATAGAAAATTTAAATGATTTTGTAATTTCTTCTTTATTAAAAGTTACAGAAGAACCTCCAATTAATACTTGGTTTTTTTTTACTAGTATAAACCATAACAAAGTAAATAAAACATTAATTAGTCGCTGTTTAGTAGAAGAAATATTACCATTAAATATTAAAAAAACTTTTTTATGGTTATTAAAAAAAACAAAATTAACTAAATATAAATGTTATATAGCACTAAAATTAAGTAATGAATCTCCAATATTAGCAAAAAAAATGTTAAAAACAATTAATTGGGATCAAAGAGACTATTTATATAATAGATTATATATAAATTATAAAAATAATATTTTATCTTTATTAAATATAATATTATATAATTCAAATATACAAATATTATATTTATATAGTATTTTTTTAGATGCTTTAAAATGGAAATTTAATATTTTTAATTCATTAATTAATATAGATAAAAAAAATATAATAAAAGATATATCTAATTATTTTACATTAAAACAAATATATAATATAACATATCAGTTTATGATATGTTATCATTATATAAATTATAATAATTTTTTGAATAAAAAATTATTAATAATTAAATTGTTGATTAATTATCAAAAATTTATAAATAAAAATAATTAATTTTATTGAGGAAAAATGTTTTTTATAGATTCACATTGTCATTTACATTTAACAAAAAACGAAAAAAAAAAAAAAATAATAAAAAGATCTTATAAAAATTATATAAAATTTATTTTATCAGTATCATTAAATATTGATGATTATAAAATAATGTTAATAAAATTAAATAATTTTTCAAATATATTATTTTCTTGTGGTGTTCATCCATTATATTTAAAAAAAAAAATTAATTTAAATAAAATAAAAAAAATATCCTTACATAATAAAGTAATAGCTATAGGTGAAACTGGACTGGACTATAAAGAAAAACCATTTAAAATAATGCAAAAATATTTGTTTAGATATCATATACGTTTAGCTAAAAAAATAAATAAACCCTTAATAGTTCATACTAGAAATGCTTTTTATGATACAATAAATATTTTAAAAGAAGAAAACGCTGAAACATGTAAAGGAATATTACATTGTTTTACAGGAAATATACAGGATGCTAAAAAACTATTAGATATAGGATTTTTAATTTCTTTTTCAGGTATAATTACTTATTTAAATAAAAATAAAATAAAAAAAATAATAAAATTTGTACCTTTAGATAAAATTTTATTAGAAACAGATACTCCTTTTTTAACTCCAAGAAAAATAAAAAAAAATATAAATAAACCTTATAATTTAATATATATTGCTAAAATTATTGCAGATATAAAAAAAATTACATTAACAAAACTATCTAAAATAACAAAAAAAAATTTTTATTGTTTGTTTAAAATTTAACATTTAAATAAAATTATTTAATATATTATTTATTATATTTTTTTTTTTTAAATTTTTTGTATACAATATCTATTATTTCTTGAATATTATCAATTTTTTCTGATTCCTTATCATTAATATTAATATCAAAAATTTCTTCTATTTCTATAATAATTTCAATAGTTTCTAAAGAATCCGCTCCTAATAATTTTAAAGAAGATGAATTTAATATTCCTTTTTTATCTATTCCTATCTTTTTAGAAATTATATTTTTAATACTATCTTCTATTAATTCTATTACCATTTTAAGATCTCCACTATATTTTTTTTTATTAAATATATTTTAATAAAAAAATATTTCTTTAATTTTTATATTTTTAATTAAATTAATTTATGATAAAATTTTTTAAAATTATTTATATCTAAATCTATTAAAATATTTTACTCCTTTATAAAAACCAGATTTTGTTATATTATGATATAAATGTTGTTCTCCAGAATTTGAATCTGTAGATATATTAGAATGTTTTAATTTATAATTTAATCTTTTTATTTTTTTTTTAGATCTACTTATTTTTTTTTTTGGGACTGCCATATTAATATTAATCTCTTTTTTATAAATTATATTATATATAATTTAAAAAAAATTATATATTTATATAATTTAAATATTTTTCTAAATTTTTATCTAAAGGGGCTTCTATTTTTATTTCACTTGATTTTAATGGATGAAAAAAAACTAATGATTTTGCATGTAAAAAAATACGATTTAATATTTTATTAGAACATTTTTTTTTATTTTGGTAATAAATTTTATCAAACATAATAGGATGTCCTACATATAATGTATGTATTCTTATTTGATGAGTTCTACCAGTTATAGGATTAATACTTAATAAAGTATTATTTAAATATTTTTTTTTAATTTTAAAATGAGTTTCGGACTTTTTACCATTACTATCAACTTTCATTATAAATTGACCATTTTTTTTATATTTTAACAATGGTAAATTTATAATTTTTATTTTTTTTGGCCAATGACCTTCTACTAAAGCTATATATTCTTTTTTCATTTTTTTTTTACGTAATTGATCATGTAAATTTCGAAGTATAGACATTTTTTTTGCTATTAATAATACTCCAGAAGTATCTTTATCTAAACGATGAACTAATTCTAAAAATTTATTATTTGGTTGTAAATTTTTTAATATTTCTATAATTCCAAATTGTAATTTATTAGTACTATGAACAGGTATACCATAAGGTTTATTAATTGCTATTAAATATTTATCCTCATACAATATAGATTTTTTTAATTGTAATATTGTATTTGGATATAAATATTTAATTTTATTTGTTTTTTTATTTAGTAAAGGTATATTTAATCTATCATCTAACTTTAATTTATATTTATGATTTACTCTTTTTTTATTAACCTTAACTTGTCCTTTTCTTATAATTTTATATATTTTACTTTTAGGTACGTCTTTAAATTTTTTTAATAAAAAATTATCAATTCTTTGACATACTGATTCTTCTGTAATATTAATATTTTTCATAAATTAATAATCTTTATTATATTATAAAAATATAACATGAATAATATTATTTATAAACATAATTTCATACAATTAATAGAACAAAATTTATTAAATAATAGTCTACATGAAAAACATTGTATAAATAAAATATGACATTTATTATTTGCACAATTAATATAATTACAACTTATGGAACCACATTGATGACATTTAGAAATTGTACTATAAGAAACATTTTCGCTCATTCTATTATCAAAAACAAAGTTTTTTCCTATAAAATAATTAGATAATCTTTTTTTTTTAATATATCTAATATAAGATATTATTCCTCCTTTAATTTGATAGACGTTTTTAAAATTATTATATTTAAGTAAAGAACTGGCTTTTTCACATCTAATACCACCTGTGCAATATAAAACTATTTTTTTTTCTTTAAAAGGAGTTACTTTTTTTATTAACTTAGATATTTGATTTCTAAAATTAATAGATTTTATTTGTATAGCATTTATAAAATGTCCAATTTCATATTCATAATTATTTCTTATATCTACAAAAATAAAATTATTATTAAATATTAAATCATTTACTTTAGAAACATCCAAATATATTCCTTTATTTTTACTAAAATCTAAATCTTCATTAATACCATCATTTAGTATTTTAGGTCTAACTTTTACAATTAATTTAAAAAAAGATAATCTATCATTATCAATAGATTTATTTATATGTACATTATATAAATTATTATCTAATTTAAAAATTAAATATATTACTTTGTTATAAACTTTTTTTGGAATACTTATTTGAGAGTTTATACCTTCTTTAGATATATATACTCTCCCTAAAACATTATATTTATTAAATATTATATAAACTAAGTTTCTAAAAAGATGAGGATTTTTTATTTTAAAATATTTATAAAATGATATATTAAATCTAAAATTATTTTCAGTTAATATTTTTTTCTTTAATTCATTATTAGATAATAAATTACATAAGTTCATTAATATAATACCTCAAAATTAAAATTATTTATGAATATGTACTAATTCATAAAAAATAATTATATAAATTTGTTTTTTTTTATAACTTCCCTCCCATATAACTATAATTTTAACAGTTAATAACCGCTACGGCTGCTTCTTCCCAGATCTGACCGGATTAAAAGTTATAACTATAAAATCTGTTATAATGGAAGGTTATTGCAATTTAAAATTATTATTAAAATAAAATAATTTTTATTATAGTTATATTATAATACAATAATTTTTGAATGTCAATAAATTATATTAAATCTTAAATTTTTGTAAAAATTAATAAAAATATTATTTTATAATAATGAAATATTTTAATTTTTATCTAATATAGGTAATTTAACGCTTTTTCTTAATAAATTAAAATATTTAAAACTTAATTTTTTAATTCTTCCAAATTTAAATAAAATTTTTGTTAATTTAATTAAACCGTAACGTATTCTAATTAAACAATTTACTTTCAAATTAATTTTATTAAACATTTTTCTTATCTCATTATTATATCCGTTTAAAATAATAATTTTAAACCATTTGTTTAAACCTTTTCCACTTATATAATGTATTTCTTTAAATTTACTTATAATATTATTTATTTTGATTCCTTTACATAAATTTTTTAATAAAACGTTATTTATTACTCCAAATACTCTTACAATATATTCTCTTTCTATTTTGTATTTAGGATGCATTAATCTGTAAGATAATTCACCATCATTAGTAAATAATATTAAACCACTACTATTTATATCTAATCTACCTATTGACATCAATTTTCCTTCATAAATTTTAGGAAGTTTATCATAAATTGTTACTCTATTTTTGTTATCATATCTGGTACATATTTCTCCATTTTTTTTGTAATATGCTAGTATTATTTTGTTATTTATATTATTTAATATTTTTTTTTTTTTTTTTTTAATTAATATTTTTATTTTTTTTGAATTATTAATTGTATCACCTATTTTTACTAATTTATTATTAACATAAATTTTTTTATTAATAATCAATTTTTCAATACTTCGACGTGAACCATATCCATTTAAAGCAAGTATTTTTTGTATTTTTTCATTGTTCATAGTTTTCTATTTTTATTAAATAAATATATTAATTTAATAAAAAAAAATAAATTAATAATTTTATTATATAATATTTAATATATATATATATATATATTTAATAAAGTATTAATTAAAATAAATCTAAAAAATATTTTTTATTAATATAATATTTAAAATTAAAATAAAAAAAATTATAAATATATGAAAATATTAAACTTAATAGTTAAAAATGTACCATATCAAGAAAATCCAACAACAATATTTAATAAATTATGTAATATAAAATCTTCAACTTTATTATTAGAATCAGCAGATATTAATAGTAAACATAATTTAAGAAGCTTAATTATTATTGATAGCGCAATAAGAATTATTGCAAATAATCATTATGCTCTTTTAATATCATTGTCTAAAAATGGAAATAATTTATTATCACTATTAGATAAAAAACTACCTTATACAATTTTAAATAAAAAAATTAAAAATGGTAGAAAATTGTTTTTTCCAAATACAAATCAACAAAAAGATGAAGATTCAAGATTAAAATCAATATCTATTTTTGATGCATTAAGAATATTAACTAAACTTGTTTGTGTTCCACAAGGAGAACGTGAATCTATGTTATTTGGGGGTTTATTTTCTTATGATTTAATAAATTGTTCAGAAAAACTTCCTAAAGTTAAACATAAACATAAATGTCCTAATTTTTGTTTTTATTTATCTGAAATTTTATTATTATTAGATCATCAAAATAAACTTGCTAAGTTACAAGCAAGTATTTTTATTCCTTATAAAACAGAATTAATAAGAATAAAAGAACGTATAAATATATTATATAAACTTTTATTAAAAAAAAACTATAATCTTAATAGTTTTTTTATAAGTAAAAATAAAATAAAATGTAGTAAAAAAGACTCAAAATATTGTAATATGATAAATAAAATGAAAAAATCTATATATGAAGGAGATATTTTTCAAGTAGTAATATCTAGAAAATTTTATTTACCTTGTATATTTCCATTAAATGCATATGATAATTTAAAAAAAAATAACCCAAGTCCTTACATGTTTTTTATGAAAGATCAAGATTTTATTTTATTTGGTTCATCTCCTGAAAGTTCTCTAAAATATAACTCATCAAATAGAAAAATTGAAATATACCCTATTGCAGGTTCTAGACCAAGAGGTTATAAAAAAAATGGTAAAATAGATTATGATTTTGATAGTAGAATAGAATTAGAGATGAGAACAGATAAAAAAGAAATTGCAGAACATTTAATGTTAGTTGATCTAGCTAGAAATGATCTGGCTAAAATATGTAAGACTGGTAGCCGTTATGTAAAAGATCTTATGAAAGTTGATAAATATTCATGTATTATGCATCTTGTATCTCGTGTTATAGGAGTTCTTAAAAAAAATATAGATATTTTTCATGCTTATCGTGCTTGTATGAATATGGGTACATTAAGTGGAGCTCCTAAAATTAAAGCTATGCAATTAATTAATTTAGTAGAAAAATATAGCAGAGGAAGTTATGGGGGTTCTATAGGTTATTTTACTTCTAATGGAGACTTAGATACTTGTATTATTATTAGATCAGCATATATAGAAAATAATATAGCAACTGTACAGGCTGGTGCAGGTATTGTAATAGATTCTAATCCTAAATTAGAGGCTGAAGAAAGCAGAAATAAAGCTAAAGCGGTATTAAAATCTATTGCTTTTTCAAATTATGCTTATAGAGGTTTTTAAATGGCTAATATATTACTATTAGATAATATTGATTCATTTACTTATAATATAGTTGATCAACTAAGAAAATTTAAACACAATGTTTTAATTTATAGAAATACTATATCATATAAAGTTATATTAAAATATTTAAATAATATTAGAAATCCTATATTAATATTATCGCCAGGACCTGGAAAGCCTAAAGAAGCTGGTTGTATGTTAAAATTAATTTCTTATGTTAAAGGTAAAATTCCTATAATAGGAATATGTTTAGGTTATCAAGCCATTATCGAATTTTATGGTGGTAAAGTTATAAATTCTAATAAAATAATGCATGGGCATTCATCATTAATTTTACATGATAATAAAGATATGTTTTTTAAAATTAAAAATCCAATTAGAGTGGCAAGATATCATTCTTTAGTTGGTATTATTAAAAAAAATAATAAATTAATTATAAATTCTAAACATAAAAATATAATAATGTCAATTCGTAATAATATAGATAGAATTTGTGGTTTTCAGTTTCATCCTGAATCTATATTAACAACATATGGAATTTCAATTTTAGAATATTCAATTTTATGGTCATTAAAATTTTATAAAGATGAATAATATAATTAAAAAATTATATAAAAATAAATTTTTATCATATTTAGAAAGTAGATATATATTTAAAGAAATTATAAATGGTAATATTAATCCTATCGAATTAACATCTATAATAATATATTTTAAAATAAGAAGAATTTGTTCAGAAGAAATTGCTGGAATAGTTTCAATAACTATAGAAAATAAAAAATATTTTCCTATAATTAATTATAACTTTGTTGATATAACTGGAACCGGTGGGGATAATAGCAATAGTTTTAATATTTCTACTATAAGTAGTTTTGTATGTGCAGCATGTGGAATTAAAGTAATAAAACATGGAAATTACAGTATATCTAGTAAATTTGGATCATTCGATATATTAAAATCTTTTGGAATAAATTTAAATTTAAATTCTATATTGTCAAAAAAAATATTAGATAAAAATAATATATGTTTTTTATTTGCACCTAAATATAATAGTAGTTTTAATAATTCTATTTATGTTCGTAAAATATTAAAAACTAATACTATTTTTAATATTATAGGACCATTAGTTAACCCCGCTCTTCCTAAATTTGCTGTAATAGGGGTATATGAAAAAAAATTACTTTTTCCTATTGCAAAAAATTTAATAATAATGGGTTATAAACATGCAATAATAATACATGGAAACGGTTTAGACGAAATATCGTTAGATGGAATAAATTATATAATTGAAGTTAAAAATATGAAAATTAAAAAATATAAATTAACTTATAAAGATTTTGGGTGTAATTATTTTCATAAAAATGATATAATTATTTCAGATTACAAAAATTATAAAAATAATATGATAAAACTATTGCAAGGAAAAGGTAATTTAGCTTACGAAGAAACAATAGCTGCAAATGTTTCAATGGTATTAAAAATATTTAAAAAATATAGTTTTAATAAAGGAACCCAATATGCATTAAAGATAATTCGTAGCGGTAAACCATATAAACATATGATAGCATTAATAAATAAGGAATAATATTATGAATATATTTAATAATGTATTAAAAAAAATTTTAAATAATAAATATGAATGGATTTGTAGTAGAAAAATTAAACAACCCCCAAAAAGTTTTTTATATAAAATAAAAAAATCTAAAAAAAATTTTTATAAAAGTTTAAAAGGTAATTATACTAAATTTATATTAGAATGTAAAAAAAAATCCCCTTCTTTAGGTATAATGCGTAAGAATTTTAATATAATTGATATTGTTAATAAATATGAAAAATATGCATCTTCTATTTCTATTTTAACTGACGAAAAGTATTTTAATGGTAGTTTTGAAAATATGTTATTAGCTAGTAGAAACACAAAACATCCTATTTTATGTAAAGATTTTATTATAGATATTTATCAAATTTATTTAGCTAGATTATATGGTGCAGATGCTATATTATTAATTTTATCTATACTTGAAGATCATCAATATAATATTTTATCTAATTTAGCCCATAGTCTTAATATGGGGGTATTAACTGAAATAAATAACGAAAAAGAATTAAATAGAGCTATTTTTTTAAATGCTAAAGTAATAGGTATAAATAATCGTAATTTAAATAATATGTCTATAAATACAAATAAAACTAAAATTTTATCTAAAAAAATTCCAAGATATATAACTGTTATTAGTGAATCTGGTATTAAATGTTATTCACAAATAAGGTCATTAAGTTGTTTTGTAAATGGCTTTTTAATAGGATCTTCTTTGATGAAAGAAGATAATATAGAAAAAGCTATTTGTCGTATAACTTTAGGTGAAAATAAAATATGTGGTTTAAAAAGAATAAAAGATGCAAATATTGCTTATAAATCTGGAGCAATTTATGGAGGTTTAATATTTACTAATGAATCATTAAGAAAAATTGATATTTTAAAAGCCAAAGAAATATCTAATAATATTCCTTTAGATTTTGTTGGTGTTTTTAAAAATCAAACTATATCTTATATATTACATATATTAAATTCTGTAAACTTAAAAGTAATACAACTTCATGGTCAAGAAGATCAAAAATATATAAATATATTAAAAAAATATTTATCAAATAATATTAAAATTTGGAAAGTAATTTCAATAAATAATATTTTACCAAAAATAAAAAAATATAAAAATATAGATAATTATATTTTTGATAATGATAAAAATAATAATACAAAATGCTTTAATTGGGATTTACTAAAAAAATGTAATTTAAAAAAATCAATTTTAGCCGGTGGTATAAATATAAAAAATTGTATTTTAGCATCTAAAATAGGTTGTACTGGTTTAGATTTAAGTTCTGGAATAGAAAAAAAACCAGGTATTAAAGATATAAAAAAAATAATAAACTTATTTCATAAAATAAGGATTTATTAATAAAAAAAACAATTTTTTAATAAAAAAATTATAAAACATATGAATTTATTAAATTCTTATTTTGGTGAATTTGGTGGTGCTTATGTACCTCAAATATTAATGCCAGCTCTTAATAATTTAGAAAAATGTTTTTTAGATATAAAAAATGATAATAATTTTAAATTACAATTAAAAGATTTACTTTATAATTATGCAGGAAGACCAACAGCTTTAACTTTATGTAAAAATATAACTTCAAATACAAAAACATTATTATTTCTTAAAAGAGAAGATTTATTACATGGCGGTGCTCATAAAACAAATCAGGTATTAGGTCAAGCTTTATTAGCAAAAAAAATGGGTAAAAAAGAGATTATAGCAGAAACTGGGGCAGGACAGCATGGTGTTGCTTCTGCAATGATATGTGCATTATTAAAATTAAAATGTCGTGTTTATATGGGAAATAAAGATATTAAACGTCAATATCAAAATGTTATTCGTATGAAACTTATGGGTGCTGAAGTAATTCCTGTATGTAGTGGAACATCTACATTAAAAGATGCTTGTAATGAAGCATTAAGAGACTGGTCAAGTAATTATGATAAATCTCATTATCTTTTAGGAACTGCTGCCGGACCTCATCCTTATCCTACAATAGTATGTGAATTCCAAAAAATAATTGGTATAGAAACTAAAAAACAAATATTAAAAAAAACTGGTAAATTACCTAATTCGATTTTTGCTTGTGTAGGTGGTGGTTCAAATGCGATTGGAATTTTTTACGATTTTATTAATGATAATGTAAAACTAGTTGGCGTAGAACCAGCTGGGAAAGGAATTAAAACTGGAAAACATGGTTCATCTTTACAATATGGTAAAACAGGTATTTATTTTGGTATGAAATCTCATATTTTACAAGATAATTATGGTCAAATAAAAAAATCTCATTCTATTTCTGCTGGTTTAGATTTTCCTTCAGTAGGACCACAACATGCTTGGTTAAAAAAAATAGGTAGAGTTAATTATGTTTCTATTACAGATAAAGAAGCAATAAATGCCTTTAAATTATTATGTAATACAGAAGGTATTATACCTGCATTAGAGTCATCTCATGCTTTAGCATATGCATTAAAATATATAAAAAAAAAACCTAATAAAAAACAAATAATAATAGTAAATATTTCTGGAAGAGGTGATAAAGATATATTAAATGTTTTTAATAATAAATATTAAAGGCAAAATTAATGATACAACGTTATCAAAATTTATTTAAAAAATTAAATTTAAAAAAAGAAATAGCATTTATTCCTTTTGTAATATTAGGTGACCCATCTTTTAATATATCTATTAAAATTATAGAAACATTAATTAATAATGGAGCTGATGCTTTAGAATTAGGAATACCTTTTTCTGATCCTTTAGCAGATGGACCTACTATTCAAAGTTCTTCATTAAGATCTTTAAAAAATAATATAAATATAAATAAATGTTTTGAGATAATTAATATAATAAGAAAAAAATATAAAGAAATACCTATTGGAATATTGGTTTATGCAAATATTGTATTTAATAAAGGTATAGATAATTTTTATTATAATTGTTCATATGAACAAATAGATTCTGTATTAATAGCAGATTTACCAATCGAAGAATCAAAATTATTTAATAAATCAGCTATTAAAAATAACATATCTACTATATTTATTTGTCCCCCAAATTCTAATGAAAATTTGATAAAAAAAATATCTTTTAATAGTATAAATTATGTTTATTTATTATCAAGATCAGGAGTAACTGGTATTGAAAAACAAGCTTTAAAACCTATTAATAATTTAGTTACTAAATTAAAAAAATATAATTCTGCACCAGTAATACAAGGTTTTGGTATTTCAAGTATTAAACATATTAATAATGCAATTAAATCTGGAATAAAGGGTATTATTATTGGATCTTTTATAATAAATATTATAGAAAAATATTACAAAAAACCAAATAAAATGATTATTAATATAAAAAAAGCAGCAAAAGAATTTAAAAAAGCTACAATATATTAATAACAATATTTTATTTAAAAAAAAAAGTTGATTTAATAAAAAAACTATGTTAATAATATATATAAGTTAATTAAAATATTTAAATTATAGGGCGCATTGGCAGAATGGTTATGCAGCGGATTGCAAATCCGTTTAACTTGGTTCGATTCCAAGATGTGCCTATTTAATTTTTTTTTTGCCCAGGTGGTGAAATGGTAAACACAAGGGACTTAAAATCCCTCGGTCTCACGACTTTGCGGGTTCAAGTCCCGCCCTGGGTATTGAAATATATTTAATAATGTAAACTTTATATTATTAAATATTAATAAAAAAAATATTAATTATTATTTTTTTTATTATTAATTTAATTACTTTTTATTAATAATTTTTCTTATTAATAATAAAATTATTGTAGTTAAAATTAATCTATATTTATAATAAATAGCTAATAAATACATAATTTTTATATTCATTTTTTTTCTCTTTTATATAAATACAATTATATAATAATATAAATGTATTATTAAATTAAAAAATTTTTTTTATTTTTAAATAATTATTTAATATATTATAAATTAAATAAATATTTATTGTTTTAAAAAAAAATAAAAATAATATATTACTTTTATTTAATATAAATTTTTTTTATTTTTTTTTTTAAATATATTTTTATTTGATTTGAAGAAACTCCACCTTTGATATTTCTTTTATCTAAACATGAATAAGCATCTAAATATTTATATATATCTATATTTATAATATTATTAAATTTTTTCATTTCGTATAATTTTAATTTTTCTAATGAAATATTTTTTTTAATAGCTTCTAATACTATTTTTCCAGTTATATCATGAGCTTCACGAAATGCTATACCTTTATTTACTAAATAATCAGCTAATTCCGTAGCATTTAAATATCCATAAAATATTGATTTTTTACATTTTTTATAATTCAATTTAATATTTTTTAGTATTATATTAGTTATATTTATACAATCTTTCCAAGTTTTAATAGCATCAAATAAACATTTTTTATCTTCTTGCATATCTTTATTATAAGATAAAGGAAGCCCTTTTAAAATAAACAAAATATTATTTAAAGATCCCTGAACTCTTCCACATTTACCCCTTATTAATTCTAATATATCTGGATTTTTTTTTTGTGGCATTAAAGAAGATCCTGACGTAAATCTATCTGATAATGATATATAACCAACTTCATTTGTATTAAAAAAAATTAAATCTTCTGCAAGTCTTGATAAATGTATCATTCCTATTGATGCACTATTAATTATATCTATAACATAATCTCTATCAGATACAGCATCTAAACTATTATTAGTAGATTTAGAAAAACCTAAAATAAAAGCAATTAAATCTCTATCAATTTTATAAGTAATTCCAGAAAGAGCCCCAGATCCCATAGGGTTGTAATCTAATCTTTTTAATATTTTTTTTAATCTATTTATATCTCTATTAATCATTTCTACATAAGAAAAACACCAATGAGCAAAAGTTATGGGTTGAGCCCTTTGCAAATGAGTATATCCAGGAAAAATAACATTTTTGTTATTATAAGCTAAATTTAAAAAAGAAATTTGAAGCTTTTTAATGATTATTATCATTTCTTTTATTTTTTTTTTACACCATAATTTTAAATCAGTTGTTATTTGTTCATTACGACTTTTACCAGTATTTAATTTTTTTCCTAAATATCCTATATTCATTACTAATTGTTTTTCAACCCAACTATGTATATCTTCTTCATTACTTTTTAAAATTAAACTTTTATTATTTTTTACTTTATTTAATATTAAATTTAAATTTTTAAATATAATATTGTATTCTTTAAAATTAATAACATTAATAGTATATAACATATAAGACCATGATATAGATACTTTAATATCTTCTTCAACTAACTTATAATCAATTTTTAAAGAGTCATTAAATTTTTTGAATTCTACGTTATTATCTTTAATAAAACGACCCCCCCAAAGTGACATTTATACCTCTTTTATTAAATTTTTATTATTATATTTTAATGAACGTATTCTAGATGAAAGTGAAAATAAACGAATAAATCCAGCTGCATGGCTATGTTTATAATCTTTATCTTTATTAAAAGTTACAGTTTTTTGAGAATATAAACTATAAGGTGATTTTCTTTGTAAAATAGTTATATTTCCTTTATATAATTTTATTTTTACTTCACCAGTTAATAATTTTATTAATGGTTTATTAGCATATTCCAATGATTTTCTCATAGGAGTAAACCATTTTCCTTCATATATTAAATGTGACATTTCTATACCAATTATAGATCTCCATTTTATTGTTTCTTTATCAAATACTAATTGTTCAATAGCATCTAAAACTTTAATTATAATTGTTCCTCCAGGAGTTTCATAACATCCTCTTGATTTCATACCTATAATTCTATTTTCTATTATATCAATTCTACCTATTCCATGTTTTTTACCAATTTCATTTAATTTTAATAAACATTGAATAGGATTTAATATATTGTTATTAATTGAAATAATATAACCATTTTTAATTTGTAAAGATATAATATCTGGTATATTAATCGTATCTTTAATATCTAATGTCCAAGACCAACAATTTTTATTAGAAGGACTAGAAATTTTTTCTAAATTACCACCTTCTGTAGAAATATGCCAAATATTTTCATCTTGGCTATATATTTTTTTTAAACTAGCAGTAGTTTTTATTTTTTTTTTTTTTAAATATTTTATTATTTCTTCTCTAGATGTAAAGCTCCATTCACGCCATGGTGCTATAACATTTAACTGAGGAGCTAATGATGCATATGTATACTCAAATCTAATTTGATCATTACCTTTTCCAGTAGCTCCATGAGAAACAGCATCTGCATTTAATTTTAAAGCTAAATCTATTTGAGCTTTTGCTATTAAGGGTCTAGCAATAGCAGTTCCTAATAAATAATTATTTTCATAAACAGCTTTATTATGTAATAGTGGATAAATGTAATTTTTTATAAAATTCTCTTTTAAATCTAAAATATAACAAGAAATAGCTCCAGATGATAATGCTTTATTTTTTATATTTTTTAAATCTTTATAATTTTGTCCTATATCAACAACTAAGGCAACTACTTTACATTTATAATTATCTCTTAACCATGGTATAATTGCAGAAGTATCTAACCCCCCAGAATATGCTAAAATCACTTTATTAATTTTTTTATACATTTAAAAAGTCTCTTTATATTATATCTTAAAATATTAAATATAAATGACAATTATATTTATTATAATTATAATTATTAATTAATATAAATTATTTTATTTTTATCATTCCAATAAAACGTTTATTAAATTTATCTACTCTTCCACCAGTATCAATAATTCTTTGTTTTCCAGTATAAAATGGATGACATTTAGAACATATATCTATATTTATATTATTACATATAGTTGATTTTATATAAATATTATTTCCACAAGAACATTTAACTATGATATCTTTATATTTTGGATGTATTTTTTTTTTCATTATTTTATAATTATTGTTATTTTAATAACAATAAAAGAGTTATTATATATATAATAAAAATTATTATAATTAAAATTTGATTTAAAAAAAAATAAATTATTAAATAAATATTTTTATTACATGTTAAATAATAAAAATAATATTATATAAATTAATAATATTATATTAATTAAATAAAAATAATTATATTAAAATAAATTAATTATATTACTAAAAAAAAATAAAATTATTAAAATATTTTAATTATTATAAAAAATATTTTTTATTAAAATAATATTATTATATAATTAAATAATATAATAAAATTATATTTAAAATTTTTATTTTTTAAAGCTATAGGAAATAATATGCAATGGATTAATGCTAAAGTAAAAAAAATTAATATATGGAATAATAATTTATTTAGTTTAATTTTAAGAGCTAATGTAAATAATTTTATTGCAGGCCAGTTTGTACGTTTAACAACATTAAAATCTAAAAATAATATTAGACGTGCCTATTCTTATGTAAATTCACCAATTAATAAAAATTTAGAATTTTATATTATTAGAATTGATTCAGGAAGTTTAAGTAATGAATTATATAATTTAAAAAAAAATGATTTTGTTATGATTACTAAAGAATCTTTTGGTTTTTTTACAATAAAAGAAATACCTAAATGTGAAAATTTATGGATGTTTTCAACAGGTACGGCAATTGGACCTTATTTATCTATTTTACAATATAAAAAAGGTTTAGAATTTTTTAAAAATATTATATTAGTTCATGCTGTAAGATTTATAAAAGATTTAAATTATTTAATATTAATTAATAATTTAAAAAAAAAATATAATAATAAATTAAAAGTAATATTAATATCAAGCAGAGAGAAAAGTAATATATCAATTTCAGGTAGAATTCCAAAACTGATATCTAATGGTATAATAGAAAAAAAAGCTAATATTATAATAGATAAAAACAGTCATGTTATGATATGTGGAAACCCTGAAATGATTATAGAAACCCAAGAATTGTTAAAAAAAGACCGTAATATGAAAAAAAATTTACGTAGTTCTCCAGGTAATATTACAACTGAAAACTATTGGAAATAAAATACTATAATTAAGGACCTAAATGAGAAAATTTTTAGTTATTGGTAATTGGAAATTAAATGGTAATAAAAAATTTTTAATTAATTTTATAAATAATTTTAAAAAAAAAAAAATTCCTAAGAATTGTGATATTGTTATCGCACCACCTTTATTATATTTAGATATGTTAAATTATTTAACTTTAAATAGTAATATTTATTTAGGAGCACAAAATGTAGATATTAACATTAATGGACCTTTTACTGGAGATATTTCTGTTGAAATGTTAAAAGATATTGGTGTTAAATATGTTATTATTGGACATTCAGAAAGAAGATTTAATTATTATGAAAATAATTTTACAGTTTTAAAAAAATTTATTTTATTAAAAAAAAATAATCTTATACCTGTTATATGTATAGGAGAAAATTACAAAGAAAAAAAAAATAATTTAACAAAAAAAGTATGCATTAATCAAATTGAAATAATTATAAAAAAATTAGGTATTAATGCATTAAAAAACACTGTAATTGCTTATGAACCAATTTGGGCAATTGGAACTGGTAAATCAGCAACTCCTGAATATGTACAAAATATAAATAATTTTATAAGATCTTATATTTATAATTATAGTAAATCAATTGCAAAAAATATAATAATTCAATACGGTGGTTCAGTTAACGAAAATAATGCTAAATCTTTTTATTTACAACCAGATATTAATGGATTATTAATAGGTAATTCGTCTTTAAAAATAAACAGTTTTATAGGTATTATTAAAAAAATTGTTTAGTTTACTATATTAATTAAAAATCTATAATATTTTTTTTATATTGCTCATCCATTTTTTTTTAAATGATTTTTCTTTTTTTTTAAATGTATAATCTAAATCATTAAATATTAATTTATCATTTTTAATACCAATAAACTTACCAGAATATCCATTTAATAATAACTCTATTGCATAAGAACCCATACGAGAAGCTAAAATCCTATCATATGCAACAGGTACACCTCCACGTTGAATATGACCCAATATAGTAGACCTTGTTTCTTTTTTTGTAGTTATTTCTATATATTTAGATAATTTTTTTATATTACATATATTTTCAGTAACAGCTATAATTGCATGTTTTATTCCACATTTCATTTCATATTTTATTTCATTAACTAATTTAGAAAAACTATAAGTTACTTCAGGTAAAATTATAAATTTACATCCTCCAGCTATAGCCGCAGCTACAGTTAAGTTTCCACAATTACGACCCATAATTTCAACAATAGAAATTCTTTGATGAGAAGATGAGGTATCTCTTAATCTATCAATAGATTGAACTATACTTTCTAAAGCAGTAAAATAACCAATAGTATAATCTGTTCCATTTATATCATTATCTATAGTTCCAGGTAAACATATACAATTAACCCCCATATCATGTAAACACTTAGCTCCCATGCAAGAACCATCACCTCCTATTATTATTAATGCATCTATATTAGAAGATATTAAATTTTGAATTGCTTTTAATCTAATTTTTTTTTTATTAAATTCCGGAAATCTAGCTGAACCTAAAAATGTACCCCCTCTATTTATTATATTTAAAACACTATTAAAATTTAATTCAATCATTCTATTTTCATATAATCCTAAATAACCATCAAAAACCCCCATTACCTTAATTTTTAATTTAACAGCTGATAATACTATACTTCTTATTGCAGTATTCATACCAGGGGAATCCCCCCCACTAGTTAATATACCAATTTTTTTTATTATATTATTCATATATTTTTTTTTATTTAAATGATTATTTTTTTATAATATTTAAAATTATATTATAATTATTTTTAAAATATATTATTATAATTAAACATTAATTATAATTTTTTTTATTTTTGACAATTATTACAAAAAAAAGTAGATCTCCCCCTTTGTATTATTTTTTTTATTAAAAAATTACATTTTTTACATTTTTTTTTTTTTTTTCCATATATTTTTAAAAATTTTTTAAAATTACCTTTTTTTTTATTAATTCTTATAAAGTTTTTTATTGTAGTGCCATTATATTTAATAGCTTTTTTTATTATATATTTAATACTATTTATTAATTTATTACATTCATATAAACTTATATTCATTGATAATCTATATGGTAATATACAAGCATTAAATAAAACTTCATTTGCATATATATTACCTATTCCAACAACAAACTTATTATCCATTATGAAATCTTTAATTTTTATTTTTTTTTTTCTAGTATAATAAAATAAATAATATAAATTAAACTTTTTACTAAGTGGTTCTATTCCTAAATTTAAAAATATTTTTTCATTATATAAATTATTACTCCATAAATATAATCCAAATCTTCTAGGATCGTTATAACGTAAAATTTTATTATTATTTATTATTAAATCTACATGATCATGTTTATTTATTTTTGTATTCTTTGAACATATAAATAAACTTCCAGACATACCTAAATGTATAATAATATAACCTAATTCTATTTTTATAATAATATATTTAGCAATTCTTTTTATATTTATAATTTTATTTTTTTTTATGTTTATAATTTCTTTAGAAACTTTCTTTCTAAGCTTTTTACATCTAACAATAGAATATATTATTATTTTATTTAATAATAATTTTCTTATATCTTTGCATATAGTTTCTATTTCAGGTAATTCTGGCATATTTTTTTTAATTTATTTAATTTTATATTCTTTATAAATTACATGTTTTCTAATTAAAGGATCATATTTCTTTAATTTCATTTTTTTACTTTTTTTATTTTTAGTTGTAGTATAAAAATGTTTTGTTCCTGAAGATGATATTAATTTAATATTTATTTTATTTTTTTTTACCATAATTACCTTTGTTTTTTTTATTTAATATTTCAATACCTTTTTTATCAATTATGCGCATACCTTTAATTGAAATTTTAAATTTCATAAATTTTTTTTTTTTTGATATCCAAAATTTATGTGTATGTATATTTGGCAAAAAACGCCTTTTAGTTGAATTCATAGCATGAGATCTATTATTACCAAATAAAGGTTTTTTTCCAGTAATAAAACATATTCTAGACATATAGTAATCCTCGTTTTTTAATTTTTATAAACTAAAAAAAATATATTTTAAAAAAAAATTAAGGTGATTTTTTTAAATTGAAAATAAATAATATTGATATTAAAATTATAGATTCAAAAATAGGTAGTATATTTCCTATACCAAATTATATAACTAAGGGTTCATCTGGAATTGATTTAATAGCTTGTATTGATAAAAAAAAAAAAATTAAACCAAATAAAGTTAAGTTGGTATCTACAGGTTTAGCAATATATATTAAAGATCCAAATATATTTGCTATAATTACTCCAAGATCAGGTTTAGGACATAATAATGGAATAATATTAGGTAATACTATTGGTATTATAGATTCTGATTACCAAGGAGAAATAATGATATCGGTTTTAAATAGAAGTAATAACATATTTGAGATTAAACCTGGATATAGAATTGCTCAGATTATTTTTTTACCATTAATTAAAGTAAAATTTAATTTAGTAAAAAAATTTAAATTAAGTAAAAGAGGAAATAAAGGAATAGGTCATTCTGGTTTAATATAATATATATATAAATATTTTAATATTTTATTAATATTTAATTTAAATTATATTTTATTTTTTTATAATAATTTTAACTAAAAGAAAAAAAAAATGATTAAAATCGGAATAATAGGTGCTATGAATATAGAGGTTTACAAATTTTGTAAATATATTAAAAATATAAAATTTAAAAGATTTTTAAACTTTAAAATATATATTGGAAATTGGGATAAAATAAAAGTTTTTTTATTACAAACTAATATTGGAAAAGTAAATTCTGCTATAAGTACTTCATTATTAATAAAAAAATATAAAATTAATATAATTATTAACATAGGATATGCTGGTAGTATATCTAAAAAAATAAATATTAATGATATTATTTTATCTAAAAATACAGCTTATTATGATACAAATATTAATTTAATTGATAATTGTAAAAAATATAAATTAAATAAATCAAATTATCTTAATTTAAATATTAAATTAATAAAATGTTTTGAAATATGTATGAATAAAATAAAAATAAACTATAAAAAAGGTTTAATAATAAGTGGGGATTATTTTATTAATAGCAATATATTTATTAATAACATTAAAAAACTTTTTCCTAATGCAATAGCAATAGATATGGAATCAGCTTCTATTTCACATGTATGTTATTTATTTAATATACCTTGTGTTATAATAAAATCTATATCAGATATAGCAGGTAATAATTCAGATAAATTTTTTAAAAAAAATATTAATAATATACCATTTAATATACCTGAAATTATAAATATTTTTTTTACAATATATATATATAAAAATTTTTTTTATTTATCATAATTTAAATATTATTAAATATTAAAAGATAATCCACAACTACAATTATGTTTAGCATTTGGATTACGAACAATAAATTTAGATCCTTCTAAATTTTCTACATAATCAATTGTGCTTCCTAACAAATATTGTAAACTAATTTTATCAATGGTAACAATTATGTTTTTCTTATTTATAATAAAATCATATTCATTTAAATTATTGTCTAAAATAAAACCATATTTAAAACCACTACAACCCCCACCCTGTATATAAACTCTAAATTTTAATTTTTTATTTTTATCTTTTAATAATAAATTTTTAACTTTTTTATATGCTGATTTAGTAAATTTAATATTAAACAACTTTTTATTATTCATAATTTCCATTTTAAATATTAATATATTTTAAAATTTATTTTTAATAAATTAATTTATTATCAAAATAAATTAATAAATTATTAAAAAAAATATAGGTAATTTTTATGAAAAAAAAACAAAATTTTGGTATCATAGGTATGGCAGTAATGGGTAAAAATTTAGCTTTAAATATAGCTAATAATAGTTATAAAGTATCAGTTTATAATCGTTCTGAGAAAAAAATTAAAGAAATTGTTGATATTAATAATAAAAATATAATTCCATTTAATAATATAAAAAAATTTATTAATTCATTAACGCCACCTAAAACAATATTATTAATGATTAAATCAGGTAAAGCAACAAAAGATACTATAAAAAAAATATCAAAATATTTAAAACCTCATGATGTTATAATAGATGGGGGTAATTCTTTTTATAAAGATACTATGGAAATAAGTAATTTCTTATTTAAAAAACATATTAAATTTATTGGGGCTGGAATATCTGGTGGAGAATATGGAGCTTTAAATGGACCATCAATTATGCCTGGAGGTTCTTTAATCGCATATAAAATTACAAAACATATTTTTAAAAAAATATCTGCTTTGTCTGAAGAAAATTTTTCATGTATTTGTTATTTAGGACCAAATGGATCTGGTCATTATATTAAAATGATACATAATGGTATTGAATATGGTAATATGCAATTAATTGCAGAATCATATTTTATGTTAAAATATTTTTTTAAATATGATAATAAAAAAATATCTAATTTGTTTAGTGAATGGAATAAACATGAGTTAAATAGTTATTTAATAGAAATTACAAAACAAATAATAAAAAAGAAAAATAAAAATAATAAAGATTATTTAATAAATTCAATTTCTGACGTAGCTGATAGTAAAGGTACTGGTAAATGGTCAGTAAAAAATTCTTTAGATTTAGGAGAACCTTTTTATATTGCAGCAGCTTCTTTATTTGAAAGATATATCTCTTGTTTTAAAAAAGAAAGAAAACTATTATCTAAAATATTTATAAAAAAACAAAAAATATCAAATTATAATATTACTGTAGAACATATAAGAAAATCATTATATTTAAGCACATTGATTTCATACATACAAGGGTTCAATCAATTAAGATTAGCTTCATTAAAATATAATTGGAATTTAAAATTAGGTAAAATTGCTAAAATATGGTTTTCAGGTTGTATTATAAAATCAAGATGTTTAAAAAACATAGAACAAGAATTTCTTAAAGATGAAAAATTATCTAATTTAATGTTTTCAGATTATTTTAAAGATACTATAGATTCAAATATTTCTTTCTTAAGAAAAACAGTTTTATGTGCAATAGATAATAGTATTTCTATTCCTGCTTTTAATGCTGCTCTTACATTTTTTGATAGTTATACTTCAAAAGAATTATCAACTAATTTAGTACAAGCTCAAAGAGATTGTTTTGGTTCTCATAGATATATTAGAAACGATAAAAAAGGATATTTTCATACTCATTGGATAAAAGAATAATAAAAACTAAAATTTTTTTATAATATAATTATAAAAAAATAATTTATTAAATTTATATTATATCATTTTTTTAATTATAATTTATTAAAAAAATTATAATTAAAAAATGATATTATTAAAAAAAATAAAAATAATTTTAATAATAAATAATTATTTTAATTATAATAATTAAAATTTTTATATATATTTTTAATCCAAGCTTCAATTCTTTTGTTTGTTAATTCTTGTTGATTATCTTCATCAATAGGTAATCCAATAAAAGTATTATTTATACAACTTTTTGATGATTTAAAATTGTAACCTATATTTGAAACATAACCTATTATTTTACCATTATTTGAAACTACTACTTTATATAAATATTTCATAGCATCACAAAAATATTCAGAATAGTTTTCTTGATCTCCACAACCGAATATTGCAACTTTTTTATTTTTAAAATTTATTTTTTTTAATGTAGGTAAAAAATCAATCCAATCACATTGCGGTTCTCCATAATACCAAGTCGATATACCAAATATAAGATTATCAAATTTTTCAATATCTTCTTTAGTAGAATCTGCAATATCATATATTTTAACTATATTTTTACCTATTTTATTTTTTAATATTTTTGAAATATTTTCTGTATTTCCTGTATCGCTACCAAAAAAAATTCCTATTTTTTTAATATTCATTTTATCATCTCTTTTTTATATTAAAATTTAAAAATAAAAAATATTTTTTTTTTAAATAATTTAATAATTATTTTAAATAAAAAAAATTTATAGGTTATAATATGCACAATATTTTATTGGAACAAATAATAAATAAAAAATTAAATAATAAAATTTATAAAGATTGTGCTTTTAATGGATTACAAATAAAAGGTAAAAAAAAAATATATAAAATTATCACCGCTGTATCAATATGTAAATTAATTATTAATATTGCAATTAAAAAAAAAGCTGATGCTATTATAGTTCATCATGGTATTTTTTGGAATAACAAAAAAAATAATGAAATTAATAATGATTATTTAAAATTACTTTTAAAAAATAATATTAACCTTTATAGCTGGCATATACCATTAGATATTAATCCCTTTATAGGTAATAATGTTAAATTAGCTGAATGTTTATCTATTAAAATATATGGTTTAATTTCTCCTTTGTTATTTTGGGGAAAATTAAAAAAAAATATATCTGGTTATAATTTTAAAAAAAAAATTATAAATAAATTAAAAAAAAAACCTTTATATTATAATAATAATGCACCATATTATATTGATAATATAGCATGGTGTACTGGAAAAGGTCAATATTTAATTAAAAAAGCAATAAATTTTGGAATAGATGCTTTTATAACAGGAGAATCATCAGAAGATACTATTTATATTGCAAAAGAAAATAAAATACATTTTTTTGCAGCTGGTCATTATAATACAGAAAAAAGTGGTATAAAATATTTAGGTTATTGGTTAAAAAAAAGATATAATTTAATAGTAAATTTTATAAATATATATAATCCAATATAAATTGTTTAAATATATTTTTTTTATAAATTAATAAGGATATTTTAAAAAATGAAATTTCATGAATATCAAGCAAAGGAGATATTTAATAAATATAAATTACCAATACCTAAAGGATATTTATTTAATAAATATTCAGAAATTAAAAAAAAATTTTCTAAAAAAAAATTTAAAAACCCAATGATTGCTAAATGTCAAGTTCATAGTGGTAGTAGAAGTAAAAATGGTGGAATTAAAATTGTAAAAAATTATAAAGACATTAAATTATTTTCAAAATATTGGTTTAATAAAAAAATAAAAACAAATCAAAATAATAATGAATCACAAATAATAAAAAATATTTTATTAGAAGAATATATAAATATTTCAAAAGAATTATATTTAAGCATATTAATAGATAACTTTGAAAGTTGTATAATTTTTATGATATCAAGTTATGGTGGTATTGAAATAGAAAAAATTATAAAAAAATATCCATATTTATTAAAAAAAATTAAAATTAATCCATTAATAGGACCACAATGTCATCAAATTAAAAAAATATCATCCGAATTAAAATTTAATAATGAACAAATTAAAAAATTTAATGAAATTTTATTAAAATTATACAAAATATTTATTAAATTTGATTTAACTTTAATAGAAATTAATCCATTAGTTATAGATAAACTTGGAAATTTAGTTTGTTTAGATGCTAAATTAGTTTCAGATGACAATGCTATTTTTCGTCAAAGTTTATTAAAAAATATTTATGATTATAGTCAAAATAATAATGATATTATATTAGAAAAATGTTTTTCTTTTTTTAATTATGTTTCTTTAAATGGTAATATTGGATGTATGGTTAACGGGGCTGGTTTAGCAATGAGTACTATGGATTTATTAAAATTATATGGTGGTAAACCAGCTAATTTTTTAGATATTGGTGGTTCTACAGATATTAATAGTATTATAAAATCATTTAATATAATATTATCAGATAAAAATGTTGATATTATTTTTATTAATATTTTTGGTGGTATTATACGTTGTGATATTATAGCAAAAAGTATTATTTATGTTTTAAGAAAAATTAAAACTAATACACCAATTATAGTAAGATTATCAGGAAATAAATCAAAAATTGGAATATATAAATTGTTAAAAAGTAAATTAAAAATTATAACAATTTCAAGTTTTAAAAATGCTGTTAAATTTGCAGTATTTTTATCTAAAAATAAGAGAAAATATAATGTCTATCTTAATAGATCAAAATACTAAAGTTATATGTCAAGGATTTACAGGATATCAAGGTACTTTTCATTCAAAAAGAGCATTAAAATATGGAACTAAAATAGTTGGAGGTGTTACTCCAGGAAAAGGAAATACTTT
Organism: Candidatus Annandia pinicola; assembly: GCF_020541245.1. Classification (NCBI taxonomy): domain Bacteria; kingdom Pseudomonadati; phylum Pseudomonadota; class Gammaproteobacteria; order Enterobacterales; family Enterobacteriaceae; genus Candidatus Annandia; species Candidatus Annandia pinicola. Next base: position 201,427 of record NZ_CP045876.1, read on the forward strand.
TCATTTAGGTTTACCAGTTTTTGATACTGTTAAACAAGCAATAAAATATACAAAAGCAGAAGCATCTGTAATATACGTACCAGCAAAATTTTGTAAAAAAAGTATTTTAGAATCTATTGAAGCAGGTGTAAAATTAATAATAGTTATAACTGAAGGAATTCCAATAGCTGATATGATTATTATTAAAAATAAATTAAAAAATAAATCAATTAATTTAATTGGACCTAATTGTCCTGGAATAATATCTCCTGGTAAATCCATGATAGGAATAATGCCAGAATATATTCATAAACCTGGAAATATAGGAGTTATTTCTAGATCAGGTACTTTAACATATGAAGCTGTTCAACAAATAACTAATTCTGGTTTTGGACAATCTACCTGTATTGGTATAGGAGGTGATTCAATAATAGGTTTAAATTTTATAGATATTATTAAATTATTTAATAAAGATAAAGATACAAAAGCTATAGTAATTATTGGAGAAATAGGGGGATATCAAGAAGAAATAGTTGCTAATTTTATTAAAGAAAATTATAGTAAACCAATAATAGGATATATTTCTGGATTAACTTCTCCTAAAGAAAAAAGAATGGGTCATGCAGGTGCAATTATTACCCAAGGTCAAGGTAATGCAAAAAGTAAAATCAAAAAATTAAATTTATCTGGCGTACATATGGTAAATAATTTATTAAATATAGGAATTAAATTAAAAAATATTTTAAATTAATATTATAAAAAAAATAATATTTAAATTTATTATTATCTTATTTTAAAATTTATATGATTTACATTCATAACTCAAATAATATAAATGTATTAAAAGAAAATTTATATTTAATTTTAAAAAATAATTGTTTAAATAATAATGTTATTTTATTTTCATTTCCACATATTAATTTTTTAAGATTAATAAAAAAATTTATATTAAAAAAAAATAATTTTTATAGTAATATGTATTTTATGTTGCATAATGATTTATTTAGTTTAATGTTAAATTATTTTTTATTAAAAAAAAAAAAAAAAAAAAAATGTAAAAATTTATTTTATAATAAAATAAATAAAATTTTATCAATTAATAAAAATTATAAAATAATAAAAAAAATAATAAAAAAAAAATTTAAAAAAAAAATTAAAATATCTATATTAAAATTTTCAATTATTATTTGTAATATTTTTTTTAAATATTTATTGTATAAGTCGATTTTAATAGATAATAATAAAAATAATAAATATATATTAAATTTTTCAGAAGAAAATAAAATATGGAAAATTTATTTATGGAAAAATATATTAAATTTTAAAAATAATTTATATTATATTTTAAAAATTTTATTAAAAAAAAATAATTTAATATATTATATTAAAAATAATATTTTACCAAAAAAAATTATTATTTTTAATACTAATAATTTATCAATTTATCATTTAAACATAATTAATAATATAAAAAAATATTTTGAAATACATATTTTTTTTTTAAATCCGTGTTATTTATATTGGGGCAATATATTAAAAAATTATAAAAATTATTCATTAGGTAACATTATATCATTAAATTTTAAAAACTACAAATATGGTAATTATTTATTAGATTTATGGGGTAAATTAAAAAGAAAACAATTAAATTGTTTAATTTCAATAGAATCCATAGAAAATAATTTTTTTTTAAGTAAAAATAAAAATAATATATTAAATAAAATACAAAAAAATATTTTAGAATTAAATAATAAAAATTTTTTTAAATGTAATTATAAAAATAATTTTAAAAAAATATTAAAATTAAAAGATGATTCTATAAAAATTAATATTTGTGATAGTAAACAAAAAGAAATAGAAGTTTTATATGATTATTTATATAAAATATTTAAAAATAATAAATCATTAGAATATCATGATATTATAATTTTAAGTAAAGATATAAATTTATATTATCATTATATAAAATCTACATTTAATAAATTTAATAAAGATAAATTTAATTTACCTTTTAGTATAATCGGTCATAAATTCAGTAATATAATGAATTTATTAAATATAATTGATAAATTAATAAAAATTTTAAATAATAATTATTATTTTGAAGATATAATTTATTTATTAAATATTAATGAAATATCTGAACGTTTTAAAATAAACAATAAATATATGATTTTTTTTAAAAATATTATTTTAAAATTAAAAAATAAATATAAAAATATTATAATAAATAAAATTGATTTTTTTTATTCAATAAAAAAAATAATTTTATCTAAAAATAAAATAGAATATGTATTTTTGATAATAATTAAAAAAAAAAATAAAATTATTTTTTATGAAAAAATTAATAATAATATTTTAGATAATTGTTATTTTTTTTTTATTAAAAATATAATTAAATTTATAAACTGTTTAAATAAATGGAATAAAATTTTTTTAAAAAAATATAAATATAAAAAAACGTTTATTAATTTTATAAAACAATTTTTTTTAACTAAAAAAAATAATATAAAAAATTCTTTAAAATATATTAAAAAAAAATACGAAAAATTTTTTAATGAAATATTATTATTTAACGATAATAAAATATCAATAAAAATAATTCAAAAAAAAATAAAAAAAAATATTAAAAAAAAAATATTATTGAAACAAAAAATAATATTTGGAAGTATTAATTTTTGTAATATTGAAAATATGATATCTATACCATTTAAGATAGTATGTTTAATAGGCTTAGATAATAGTTTTTATAAAAAAAATAATAAATTTAAATTAAGTTTAGAAAAATATAATAAAAAAATAAAAATTTTAGATAAATACAATTATAATAAATATATATTTTTAGAAATATTAATTTCTGCAAATTATAAATTATATATAAGTTATACATTAGATTTTTTAAAAAATAATAAAATGATAGATAAACCTATAGTTATAAAAAATTTATTTGATTATATTACTAATATATATTGTAATTCAAATGATTCAGTTTTAAAAATAAAAAAAATAAGAAAAATTTTATTAAAAAAATTTTTTAATTTTTATAAAACAATAGATGTTACATATAATAAAAAATATATAAAATATAAATATAATAATAATTTTATTAAAAAAAAAATAGAATTTGAAAATTATAATAATTACATTGATATAAAAAAATTTAAAAAAAAAACTAATTATATAAAAAATAATATATTTTTAGAAGAATTTAAAAATTTTTGGTATCACCCCATAAAAAGTTTTTTTAAAATAAGATTAAATGTAAATTTCAGTTTAATTAATAAAAATATAGATATTTATAATGAAAAAAAAAATTCTAATTATAAAATTAAAAATAAAATTTATTATAAAATAATGTATTATTATTTAAATAAAAAAAAAAATAACTTTTTAAAAAAACAACAATTGTTAGGATTAATACCATTTGGGGTTTTAGGTAAAATTATGTACAAAAACTATGAATTTAAAATTAAAAATTTATTTAGAAAAATAAAATTATTTCCTAAAATAAAAAAAAAATATATTAATATTTTTTTTAAAAAAAAAAATTTTATTATTAAAGGATATTTAAATAATATAACTGATAATGGTTTAAGAAAATGGAAAAATAATTATTTAAATTTTTCAGATGGATTAATTTTTTGGATAGAACATTTAATATATTGTTTAATTGGTGGTAATAAAAATAGTTGTATTTTAGGATTAGGTAATAGTAATTGGACTTTTACTCCAATTTCACCTAATTTAGCAAAAAAATATTTATTATATTATATAGGGGGTTATTTAAAAGGAATGAAATCTCCTTTATTATTATTACCTAAATCTGGAGGAGAATGGTTAAAAATAGTATATAATAATTATTATAACAAAAATATATTAAATGAAGAAATATTATTAAAAGCCAAACAAAAAATGATTTATACTTTTAAAGGTTATGGTAAGCATAAAGGTGAACAACATGATCCATATATAAATAGGATTATAGATCATTTAGATAAAAATTGTATTAATAATATTTGTAAAAATTCTATTAAATGGATTCTACCATTTTTATGTAATCATATTAAAAATAAAAAAAATAAATAATATAAAAAAAATAATATAATGATAAAAAGAAAATTTTTAAATCCTATAAATGTTTCTTTTAAAAAAAGTTTTTTAATTGAATCATCAGCAGGAACAGGAAAAACTTTTACTATAATTTTGTTTTTTTTAAGGCTTATATTAGGATTATATCATAAAAATAAACCCTTAGAAATAGAAAAAATATTAATTGTTACTTTTACAGAATTTGCAAAACAAGATATAAAAAAAAGAATTAAAAAAATGATTTATGAATTAAGAATTTCTTGTATTTCAAAAAATATAAATCACCCTACTTTAGGTATTTTAATAAAAAATATTGTTAATTTTAAAAAATCTATAAAAATATTATATTTAGCAGAATTAAAAATAGATAAAGCGTCAATATATACAATACATGGTTTTTGTTATTATATATTAAAAAAAAATATGATAATATCAAATAAAAGTTTAGAAAAAGATATTATTAAAAAAAAATATAATTTTTTAAAAAAAATAACTGAAAACTTTTGGTTTAATCATATTAATAACATTCCAATTAATCTTGCTAAAATTATAATAAAAAAATGGAAATCTCCTGAAAAATTAACTATATTATTATTAAATAAATTACAATTAATAAAATTATATAAAAGTAATGATAATTCATATAAAAAATTAAATTTTACTAAAATTTATTACAAAATTTTAAACATAATTAATATTTTTAAAAATAATTGGATAAATAAATCTAAAAATATATTTTTAGATTTTAAATTTAATAAAAAAAAAATAAATAAAATTAATTTATGGTCTAAAAAAAAAACTAAAGATATAAATTATCCAAAAGAACTAATATATTTAAAAAATAGTTATAGAGCTTTAACTAAAAATAATATAAGTAATAATTTTTTTAAAGATATTGATATTTTTATAAATTATATTTTTTTATCTAAAAAAAAAATTTTTTTTAATATTATTAAATATATATATTATATATTTAATAAAAATAAAAAAATTTTAGATTTTGATGATATAATTAATAAAACTTATTTTAATATAAAAAAAAATAATAATTTTTATAAAAGAATTTATAAAAAATATCCAATTGCAATAATTGATGAGTTTCATGATACTGATTATAAACAATATAAAATATTTGATTATATATATTTAAAAAAAAATAAAGGTTCTTTAATATTGATAGGTGATCCTAAACAATCCATATATTCTTTTCGTGGAGTTAATATAGATAATTATTTTAGTATACGTAATAAAATTAAAAATAATTATTATATGAATACTAACTGGAGATCATCATATCATATGATTAAAAGTATTAATTTCATATTTTCTATATTAAAAAAACCATTTTTATCAAAAAAAATAACATTTACATTAATTAAAACATGTAATAATAATAAAAAAAAAATACTAATACAAAATAAAAAAATATATTCAGGTTTAAAAATATGGTTATATTCAAAAGAAAATATTAAAATTGATAATTATGAAAAAATAATGGCAAATCAATGTGCATTAAATATTTATAATATATTATATAATAAAAAATATAAAACCTTTTTGTTAAAAAATAATAAAAAACTAAAGAAAATAAAAAAATCAGATATAACTATTATAGTTAAAAATTATCATGAATCTTATGTTATTCAAAATTTTTTAGATCAATATAATATTTCTTATAATAATTATGTTAGTAATAATAACAGTATATTTAATAATTCAGAATCTAGAGAATTATTATATATCTTACAGGCTGTTATTAATCCTAATAAAAAAGAATTTTTATTAAATGCATTATCTACAAAAATTTTAAATAAAAATTTTTATGAAATACATCTAATTAATAAAAATGATAATATATTTTTAAAATTATATTATGAATTTAATAATTATCTTTTAATATGGAACGATTATGGTATAATATCATTTATAAATTTATTAATAAAAAAATATAAAATATATAATAATATTATTAAATTACATGATGGTTATAATAGGTTTAATAACTTTTTAAAATTAATAAAAATATTAAATAAAAAATTTATTTATTTAAAAAATAAAAATAAACTATTATTTTGGTTATACAATAAAATTGAATCATCATCAAAAAATTTAATTTATGATAAATTAAAATATATAAAAGAAGAAAATAATGTTAAAATAATTACAGTACATAAATCTAAAGGACTACAATATCCATTTGTATGGTTACCATTTATATCTAATTTTTATAATTTAAAAAAAGAAAATTATGAAAATGATAAAAAAAAAAAAAACATAATAAAAAAAAAAATATTATCAGAAGATTTAAGAATTTTATATGTATCTTTAACTAGATCTATATGGCATTGTAGTATAGGTATTGCACCTATTATAAAAAAAAAAAACAAAAACAATAAAAGTGATTTTCATAAAAGTGCAATAGGATATTTGTTACAAAAAGGTAAATCTATGGATTCATTTGAACTTAAAAATGCATTATTTAATTTAATTAATAATATAAAATATATAGATATAATAAAAATTTTATAAATTTAAATAATATTTAATTTAATATTATGTTAATTAAATAAATATATGATAAAATTAGTTAATGAATAATTGACTTTAATCAAATATTATTATATAATTATATATAATTATTATAATAGCGGGGTGGAGCAGTGTGGTAGCTCGTCGGGCTCATAACCCGAAGGTCATTGGTTCAAATCCAATCCCCGCAAAATTAATATTTGTTATTAACATTAATATTTAAAATAAAATTAATTTATTTTGTAATTAAAAAAAATTATATAAACATTGTTATATTATCAAAAATATTATTTTATAAAATATATTAAAATTGTATACTAAATAAAAAAAATATTTATTAGGATTAATTATGTCTAAAATCAAAAAAGTTATTGGTAGAGAAATTATTGATTCTAGAGGAAAACCTACCGTAGAAGCAGAAATACATTTGTATGATGGTTCTATAGGTATAGCATCTTCACCATCAGGAGCTTCTACTGGTTCTAGAGAAGCATTAGAATTAAGAGATAATGATTTAAAAAGATTTTTAGGTCAAGGTGTATTAAAAGCAGTTAATTATATTAATACTATAATTAATGAATCTATAAAAAATAAAGATTCAAAAGATCAAAAATTAATAGATAATATTTTAATAAATTTAGATAATACAAATAATAAATCTAAATTAGGGGCTAATTCAATTTTAGCAGTTTCTTTAGCAAATGCTAAAGCTGCAGCAAAATCTAAAAAAATTGAACTTTATGAACATATAGCAGAATTAAATAATAATGATAAAAACTTATCTATACCATTACCAATGATAAATATAATAAATGGTGGAATACATGCAGATAATAATATTGATATTCAAGAGTTTATGATTCAACCAATAAATATTAAAAGTATTAAAGAAGCTATTAAAATGGGATCAGAAGTATTTCATAATCTTGCTATTATATTAAAAAAAAAAAATATGAGTACTAATGTTGGTGATGAAGGTGGATATGCTCCTAACTTAAAATCTAATAAAGATGTATTAAAATGTATAAAGATTTCTATAGAAAAATCTGGTTATATAATTGGTAAAGATATTGTACTTGCTATAGATTGTGCTGCTTCTGAATTTTTTAATAACAAAACTAAAAAGTATGAATTAAAAGGAGAAAAAAAATCTTTCAATTCTAAAGAATTTACAAATTATCTAGAAAAATTATCTAAAAAATATCATATATCTTCTATAGAAGACGGTCAAGATGAAAATGATTGGAAAGGTTTTAAATATCAAACAAAAAAAATGGGTAAACATATACAGTTAGTTGGTGATGATCTTTTTGTGACTAATAGTAAAATATTACGTAAAGGTATTAAAGAAAAAATAGCCAATTCAATATTAATAAAATTAAATCAAATAGGTTCTTTAACTGAAACTTTAAATACTATTAACTTAGCAAAAAATTCAGGATATAAAATTATTATATCTCATCGTTCTGGAGAAACAGAAGACACTACTATTGCAGATTTAGCAGTAGGAGTTTCTGCTAATCAAATTAAAAGCGGTTCTATGAGTCGTTCTGAAAGAATAGCTAAATATAATAGATTAATTCGAATAGAGGAGTTGCTTAACAAGCAATTAAAAAAACAATGAAAAAACTAAACAATTATATTAAATATTTTTTATTTTATTTTTTTTCTTACTTATTAGTTTATAATTTACCTTCATATTTATTTAAGAGCATTAAATTTATTTTTAATTATTTTTCTTAATTTATTATTTAATAAAATTATTATAAATTTTAATATAAAACTAAAAAACATATTTTTTTTAAAAAAAAAATAGGAAAAAATTTTGAAAGAATCAAAAAAAAATAAATCTTTACAAATAACTATAGATCAAATTGAAAAAGAATTTGGAAAAGGTTCTATTATGCGTTTAGGGGAAAATTATTCTATGAATATAGAGACAATATCTACTGGATCTTTATCATTAGATATTGCTCTAGGTATTGGAGGTTTGCCTATTGGAAGAATTGTTGAAATTTTTGGACCAGAGTCATCTGGTAAAACTACATTAACTTTACAAATTATTGCTTCTGCTCAAAAAGAAAATAAAATTTGTGCTTTTATCGATGCAGAACATGCTTTAGATCCTTTATATGCTAAAAAATTAGGAGTTGATATTGATAATCTATTATGTTCACAACCAGATAATGGTGAACAGGCATTAGAAATTTGTAATAAATTATCTAAATCTGGTAATATAGGTGTAATTATTATAGATTCTGTTGCTGCACTAACACCCAAAATAGAAATAGAAGGTAATATAGGAGATTCACATGTAGGTTTAACAGCAAGAATGATGGGTCAAGCTATGAGAAAACTATCAGTTAATTTAAAAAAATCTAATACATTATTAATTTTAATAAATCAAATTAGAATAAAAATTGGTATTACTTTTGGTAATCCAGAAATTACAACTGGCGGTAATGCACTAAAGTTTTATGCTTCTATTAGATTAGATATTAGAAAAATAGGTGTTATAAAAGAAAATGATAATATAATAGGAAATGAAACTAGAGTTAAAGTTGTAAAAAACAAAGTTTCATCTCCTTTTAAACAAGCTGAGTTTCAAATAATATATGGTAAAGGTATTAATACATATGATGAAATATTAAGATTAGGAGTTCAAAATAATATTATAATAAGATCAGGAACATGGTATAGTTATAATAAAAATAAAATTGGTCAAGGTAAAAAGAGTGTTTATAGATACTTAAAAAAAAATCCCAATATAACAAATAATTTAAAAAATAAAATTAAAAAACTATTATTGATAAGTGATTTTAAAAAAAAATAAAAAAAATAAAATTTATTAATATTATTTTTTTTACATTATATAATTTATATAAAAATACTAGAATTAAAATTGGAAAATTAATGCAAAAAGCTATACATGAAGTTAGAAAAATGTTTATAAATTTTTTTATTAATAAAAATCATAAATTTGTTAAAAGTAGTTCTTTAATACCATATAATGATTCTACATTATTATTTACTAATGCAGGTATGAATCAATTTAAAAATATTTTTTTAGGTAATTTTAAAGATATTAATTTTAATAAGGTAGTAACATCACAAAGATGTCTTAGAGTTGGTGGTAAACATAATGATTTAAATAATATAGGGTTTAATAAATATCATAATACATTTTTTGAAATGTTGGGAAATTTTAGTTTTGGAGATTATTTTAAAAAACAAGCTATAATTTATGCATGGGAATTATTAACAGGTAATAATTTTTTTAATTTAAATCCTGATAAATTTATAATTACTGTATATTATAAAGATATTGAATCTTATAAAATTTGGTTAAAAGATGTTGGAATTTCTAATAATAATATTTTAAAAATTTATAATGATAAAAAAAAAATAAATATTTCTTCTAATTTTTGGCAAATGGATAGTACAGGTCCATGTGGGCCTTGTACTGAAATATTTTATAATTTTAATAATGATAAAATAAAATATCATTTGTTAACAAATGATAAATATTTAAATAATAATTATGTTGAAATATGGAATATTGTTTTTATGCAATTTAATAAATTGATCGATGGTAGTTTACTAAAATTAAATAAACCTTCGGTTGATACAGGTATGGGTTTAGAACGTATTACATCTATTTTACAAAATGTTAAATCTAGTTATAATATAGATATTTTTAATTTAATAATAAATGAAATTAAAAAATTATTTAATAATTTATTATTAAATGATAAATTTTTATATATAATTTCAGATCATATAAGATCATGCATATTTTTAATTTATGATGGTGTTTTACCTTCTAATGAAGGTAGAGGATATGTTTTAAGACGTATAATACGTCGTGGAATGCAACAAGGTTATATAATAAAATATTATAATTCTTTTTTATATAAGTTAGTTAAACCAACTATTAATATTATGAAATTATTATATCCTTATTTAAAAAAAAAAGAAAAATATATAACAGAAGTTATTAAAAAAGAAGAAAATAATTTTATAAAAACATTAGGTAATGGGTTAAAAATTTTAAATGAAAAATTAAAAAAAGTTAATAATAATATATTAGATGGTAAAACTGTTTTTAATTTATATGATACTTTTGGCTTTCCTTTAGATTTAACTTCAGAAATATGTAATAATTATAAAATATCAATTGATTATAATGAATATAAAAAAGAAATGTTAAAACAAAAAAAAAGATCTAAAAATGACAAATTTAAAATAAAAAATAATATTAATTATAAAATTCCTAATAGTTTATTTAATGGATATAATATAAATAGATGTATATCTAAAATTAAATATATTATAATAAATAATATTTCAAAAAAAAAAGCTTATTTTGGAGAAAAATGTGTAATTTTTTTAGATAAGACACCATTTTATGCAGAATCAGGTGGACAAATAGGAGATATAGGATATATAAAAAATAAAAATTTTTTTTTTGAAGTACAAGATACACAAAAATATAAAAAATCTATAGGACATATTGGTATAATAAAATTTGGTAAAATTATTATAAATGATAATTGTATAACTAATATTGATATAAAAAGAAGAAACGATATTTGTATTAATCATTCATCTACTCATTTATTATATAAATCTTTAAAAAAAAATCTAAATAAAAATATTACTCAAGAAGGGTCTTTAATAAAAAATAATTATTTTAATTTTGATTTTAAATATAAAAAAAAAATATCAGATGAAGATATAATTAATATAGAAAAATTATTTAATTATTATATTAAAAAAAATTTTTTTATTATTAATAGTTATAAAAAAATTGATATTATAAAAAACAAAAAAATATTTATTAATAATTATAAATATGATAAAAATATAAGACTAGTAAATATAGGTAATATTTCTAAAGAATTATGTTGTGGAACACATATAAAAAACACAAAAGAAATTTGTATGTTTATAATAATGTCTAAAAATAAAAAATCTAAAAATATATATCGTATAAAAGCTATTACTGGAAAATATGCTTTAAAATATATGATTGAAAAAAAGAATGAAATAAAAAAAATATCAGAAAAACTAAAAATTAATATTAATGAAGTAAATAAAAAAATAGATTTTATAATAAAAAATAATAAAAAATATAAAAAAATAATTAAAGAGTTACAAAAAGAAAAAATTAAAAATGAAATAAATTTAATAAAACATAAATCTAAAACTATAAATAACTATAAAATTATAATTAGTAAAATTAATGTTGATTATAAATTTTCTAAAAAAGTAATAGATTATATTAAAAAAATATTAAATTATAAAATTATAGTATTAATTTTTAATAATAAATCTAATTTATTTTTAAAAATATATATTGATGATTTTATTAAAGATAAAATAAATTACGAATTTATAATAAATAATTTTTATAAAAAGTATAAAAAAAATATTTTTAAAGATAATATTTTAATATGTAAGAATGGTATATTTTTAAAAAAAATAAATTTAAAATTAAATAAAATAGAAAATATAATTTTAAAAAAATTATTAGATAAAAAATAGTTATTATTAATTAAAAAATATTTTAAATAACTTATTTTAATTGATAAATTTAAAATATTAATATATAATGTTAACATAAATAAAAAAAATATTTTTTTTTATTTATAGTAATAAATAAAATTTATATTATAAAAAAAAAAACTAAATATTTTAAATAAATAGATGAGATGGCCGAGTGGTTTAAGGCGCTTTCCTGCTAAGAAAGTATATGGAATACCGTATCGAGGGTTCGAATCCCTCTCTCATCACAAAGCATCCGTAGCTCAGTGGATAGAGTACTCGGCTACGAACCGAGCGGTCGAAGGTTCGAATCCTTCCGGATGCATCAAAAAAAATAATATTTATTAATTTTTTTTTTATTAAAAAAAAAGGTATAAAAAAATGTTTGGTAAATTGTCTAAAAGTTTAATTAAAATAGTTAATATTATTAAAAATTATAAAATAATTAATAAAGATCTAATATCTTCAATTTTAGATAAATTAAAAAATATTTTATTAGAATCTGATGTATCTGTTAAAGTTATAGATAAGTTTATTATAAAAATTAAAAAAGATTTTAAACATTATATAAATAATATTAATCAAAATTTAGGAAAAATTTTAATAAATATTATAAAAAAAGAATTAATTAATATTTTAAGCTACAAAAATATTGAAATTAATTTATCTGATAAAAAAATTTCTATAATTTTATTAGTTGGTTTACAAGGGGTAGGAAAAACTATTACTACAATAAAATTAGGAAAATTAATAAAAAAAAAATATAATAAAAAGGTTTTATTAACATCAGTAGATGTTTATAGACCTGCAGGTATAAAACAATTATATAAATTATCTATAATAAATAATATTGATTTTTTTAAATCAAATAAAAAACAAAAACCAATTGATATAATTAAATTAATTTTAAGAAATATAAAAAATAAAGATTATGATGTTTTAATTATAGATACTCCTGGAATATCATATTCTAATGAAAATATTAAAACTGAAATAAAAAAAATTTATGATTTAGTTAAACCTATTGAAACATTATTAGTTTTTGATTCTATGACAGGACAAAATTCAGTTAATATATCTAAAATATTTAAAAAATTTTTAAAAATTACTGGTATATTTTTAACTAAAGTTGACAGTGATACTAAAGGAGGTTCTGCTTTATCAATATGTGATATTATTAAAAAACCAATTAAATTTTTAGGAATTGGAGAACATAGTAATGATATTGAAAAATTTCATCCAGATAGAATAGTTTCTAGAATTTTAGGTATGGGGGATATTGAATCTCTTATAGAAGAAGTTAAAGATAAAATTAAATTAAAAGATACAAATAAAATTTTATATAAAATTAATAAAGGTATTGATTTTAATTTAAATGATTTTTTAGAACAAATAAAACAAATAAATAAAATGGGTGGGATAAATAGTATTTTAGAAAAATTTCCTTTTTTAGATAAAAAATTTAATTTTGATGAAAAAAAATTAATTATTATAGAAAATGTTATTAATTCTATGACTAAAATGGAAAAAGAATATCCTCATATTATTAATATTTCTAGAATAAATCGTATTTCTTTAGGATCAGGTGTTAAAAAAAAAGATGTTAAAAATGTAATAAATCAATTTTATTATATGAAAAATATAATGAAAAAAATTAAAGGTGCTAATATAAAACAAATTATTAAAAATCTAAAAAATATATTACCAGAAAATATAAAAAATTTTTTTTAAAGTTATTATATTTTTTTTAAATAAGGAAATTTTATGGTAGTTATAAGACTAGTTCGTGGTGGAAATAAAAAAATACCTTTTTATAAAATAGTAGTATCAGATAGAAGATTTTCTTGTTATGGTCGTTTTATAGAAAAAATAGGTTTTTTTTATCCGTTAAGTAATGATAATATAGAAAATTTAAATATTAACATATCACGTTTAAAATATTGGATTAAAAATGGAGCAAAAATATCTAAACGTTTATGTTATTTATTAAAAATATATAAAGATAAAATAAAAGTATTATATTATAATTTACCAAGATAAATTTGTTAATAAAAAACTATACTATAATAGGTAAATTAAGAAAATTTTATGGCATTAAAAAATATTTAATTTTATTAACATTTACTGAAATTAAAAAAAAAATTTTTAATTATATACCGTGGTACGTTAGTTTATATAATAAAGTAATATTTTTATATATTAATAATTGGAATTATAAAAATAAAAAATTTTTAGTTAAAATAAATAACATTGATAATATTAAAAATTTATCTTTTTTAATTAATAATAAAATTATTATACATAATATACAATTTAAAAAAACATTTAAAAACGAATTTTATTATTATAATATAATACATTTTAAGGTTTATAATTTAAAATTATTTTATTTGGGAAAAATAATAAATATTTTTGAAAATTATAAAAATTTTATAAATATAATTTTATTAAATAAAAAAAAAAAAATATTATATATTTCATTTATAGATAAAAATATTTTTTATATAAGTTTACAACAAAAAAAAATTATATTAAATATTAATAAATATTTATAGGTATATATGAAAAAAAAATTTTTAATAAAATTTGAAAAATCTAAAATTAATAGATATATACCATATTTTTCTGTTGGATATATTTTAGAAGTTCAAATTAAAATTGAAGAAAATGAAAATATTAGATTACAATCTTTTGAAGGAGTAGTAATTTCAAAAAAAAATAAAGGATTAAACTCTACATTTACTTTAAGAAGAATTTCTTATAATGAAGGTGTAGAAAGAGTTTTTCCAACTTATTCACCTATTATTAGTAAAATTATTATAAAAAAATGTAATTTATTTAAAAAATCAAAATTATATTATTTAAGAAATAGAATTAAAAAAAATTTAAATGTAAAAAAAAAAAATTTATATTAAAAATATAAATATATTTTTTATATATAAATTTATTAAAAAAATATTATAATAAAAAAATAATTTAGTTATATATATTTAATTTTATTTTATTTTTTTTATTTTTAGTTTAATTTTATAATAACAGGTTAAAAATCATGAAAAAAGATAAAATAAATGATATTTATATTTTAAATGAACAAATTTTAATTAATCCTAAAGAATTAAAAAGTAAATTTCCATTAAATAAAACTTTAGAAAATCAAGTTAGAAAATCAAGAAAAATTATTTCTAATATTGTACAAAGAAAAGATAAAAGATTATTATTAATATGTGGTCCATGTTCTGTACATGATATTGAATCAACTTTAGATTATGCTTATAGATTAAAGTCAATTTCAGAATTGTTAATAGATAAATTATATATTGTTATGAGAGTATATTTTGAAAAACCTAGGACTACAGTTGGATGGAAAGGTTTAATAAATGACCCTTATATGGATAATTCTTTAAATATGGGTTCTGGTTTATATATTGCACGTAAATTATTAATAAATTTATTAAAATTAAATATACCTTTAGCAACTGAAGCATTAGATCCTAATAGTCCTCAATATATAGGTGATTTATTTAGTTGGTCTGCAATTGGTGCTCGAACTACAGAGTCACAAACACATAGAGAAATAGCTTCTGGTTTATCAATGCCTGTAGGTTTTAAAAATGGTACTGATGGAAGTTTAGATACTGCAATAAATGCAATATATGCTGCTAAAATGCCACATAGATTTGTTGGAATAAATCAATTAGGACAGGTTTGTATATTACAAACTAAAGGAAATCCTGATGCTCACATAATATTGCGTGGTGGTAGATTACCTAATTACTATAATTATGAAATAATAAAATGTGAAAGACAAATGTTAAAATCAAAAGTAAAACCCTCTTTAATGATAGATTGTAGTCATGGTAATTCAAATAAAAATTTTCTTCTACAACCTGAAGTTGCAAAAAACATTATTAAACAGATTAGATGTAAAAATAAATCTATTATAGGTTTAATGATAGAAAGTAATATTAATTCGGGTCAACAAATATTAAATAAAGATATTAATAATAAATATGGGGTTTCTGTGACAGATTCTTGTATTAATTGGAATATTACTGAAAATTTATTATGTAATCTTTATAAATCTTTAATTAATTAATTATAAAAAAAAGGAAAAAAAATGGATCTTATATTATCTGAAATTTTATTTTTTCGTAATAAAATAGATATTGTAGATGAATCTATTATAAACTTAGTACATAAAAGATTAATCTTAGTATCTAAAGTAGGAAAAATTAAAAGTAAATGTGGAATACCAATATATATTCCTGAAAGAGAATTATCTCTTTTAAATTCACGTAGATTAATAGCTGAAGAATTAAAATTACCGAAAGGATTAATTGAAGATTTAATGAAAAGAATTATGTATGAATCTTATTTAAGAGAATATTCACATGGTTTTAAAAAAGTTAATAAAAATATTAAATCTATAGTTATTATTAATGATAATAATTGTACTGGAATTTTATTTAAAAAAATGCTTAAATTATCAAATTATAAAGTTTATTTTTTTAATTCTAAAGAAATTGATAAAATAAACAATATTAAATTTAAAATAGATATGGTTATTATTAGTGTTTCTAATAAAACTTTAAAAGAAATTATGTTATTTATTATAAACTTACCAAAAAAATGTATTTTAGTTAATTTAAATATAATTTCATATGAACGCTTAAAACTTATTCTTTATATACATAAGGGACCTGTTTTATTATTACAACCTAAATTTAATTCTAATGCTTACCATATTACTAAAGAAACTATATTTTATTATAATGGTCGTAATATGGAAAGTTATAAATGGTTTTTAAATCAAATAAAAATTTGGGGAGTAATATTAAAAAAAATAACTAATATAAAAAATAATAAAGATATAATGTTTATTGATTTTTTAAAGTTTTTTTTTTATTTTATATACGGATTAGATTTAGTTAAAAATAAAAAATTAAGTAGTTCACTAAACTTTTTACCAATACCTTATGATGATTTTAATTTAAAAGATATAAGTTTATTTTTTAAAAATAATCTTGATTTATATATAGATAATATTTTATCTAATAAAGAAAATAAAAAAATATTTATTGAAGATTACTTAGAAAAAATAACTAAAATTATTGATTTAATAAAAAATAATAAAGAATTATTTTTAAAAAAAATTGAAGAAATAAAAGAATATTTTAAATAAAATATCCCATAAATCTTATATAATTAGATTCTTTTTTTATTTCGTCTAACATTTTTTTTAATATAGTAAAATTAAAATTATTTTTAATATTTACATATAATACTTCTTGTGATTTATTATTGTAAAATATTCTATTTTCTAATTTATCTATTTTAATTTTATATTTATTAATTATAAATATAATATTTATAACTCTATATTTTTTACTTTTAAAATTTATCATAAAAATTAAAATTCTAGCATTATCTACTTCATTTTTATTATATGTATTTGATAATAATATAAATTTTGTAATATTATTTTTATTATTAATGTTTTTTTTAACTACTAATAAATCATAAAATTTAGATCCACTTAAACTTCCTATGGCAGCAACAATTGGTGATTTAATTTTAGATATTGTTTTCATAGCTTCAGAAGTACTATTAGTATTTACAATTTTTACTTTTTTAAATTTTTTTATAAATTCATTACATTGTTTAAATGGTTGATAATGACTATATAAAAATTTTATTTTATTAATATTAGTTCTTTTTTTAGATAAAAGACAATGATTTATTTTCATATTAAATTCTTTTAATATATACAATTTAGAATTTATTAATAAATCATATACTTCATATATAGATCCTGAATTAGTATTTTCTATAGGAAGTATTGCAAAACTTTCTTTTTCATTTTCAGTTTTTTTTATAATTTCTTTAAATGTAGAACATAATTTAATTATACTATTTTTATAATAATTTTTAATATAATTTGAGCCAACTATATATGAATAAGATTCTTTTGGACCTAATAAAAAAATTTTTGATATTATTTTTTTTCTATAAGTTCTTATTATCGTATTTTTTGTATCTACTCTTTTATATTTTCTTTTATATCTATTTAAACATAAATTCACAACATTATTTTTTTTAATAAATTTATTCTTTATTTTAATATATAACTTATTTAAAAAATAAAATTTCATTTTTTTATCCTATATAATTTAATTATTTTATTGTAATTTACATTATATTAATAAAATATAATTGTAATTTAAATTAATTAAATTAAATTATTATTAAAAATTTATAACTAATTATATTAATAATATTTATAATTTTAAAATTTTAAAATAATATGAAAAAAAAATATATAAAAATAAAAGTTCCTTTTATAAAATTTAAAAATAGACTAGATTATATATTATCAAAAATATTATTTAAATATTCTAGATCACATATAAAATTTTTAATTAATAATAAAAAAATAAAAATAAATAATAATACTATTACAAAACCTAATACTAATGTTAATAGTTATGATATAATTAAAATTTTTTTTATAATAATTATAAATATTTATTACCTGAAAATATAAAATTAAAAATCTTATATGAAAATAAAGATATTATAATAATAGATAAAAAAAAAAGCTTAATAGTTCATCCTGGGTTTGGTAATAAAAATAAAACAATATTTAATGCTATTTTATACTATTATCCTAATAATGCTTCTTTAGAAAAAGCTGGCATAATACATAGATTAGATAAAGATACTACAGGTTTAATGGTAATTGCTAAAAATATGGTTTCTATGTTTTTTTTAAAAAAAGAAATGAAATTAAAAAGAATAATTAAAAAATATGATGCAATTGTGATAGGAAATATAAAAAAAAATAATATTATTAAAAAACCTATTTCAAGAGATAAAATAATTAAAAATCGTATGTCAATTAATATAAATGGTAAAAAATCTATCACAGAATATAAAATATTGGAAAAATTTAAAAACTATACTTATATAAGAATAAATTTAAAAACTGGACGAACTCATCAAATACGTATACATATGTCTAGTTGTAATTACCCTTTATTAGGTGATAAATTATATAATAATATAAAAAAAAAAAATAAAAAAAAAAATAAAAATAATAAAAAAGAAATAATAAATTTTTATAGACCAGCTTTACATTCTACTATATTAAAATTAAAAAATCCAAATGGAAAAAATTATATTACATTTATATCTAAATTACCAAATGATATGTATAAAATAATTAATTTTTTAAGAAAAAATAATTAAAATAATATATAATTATATTTTTTTTAATATAATGTTGACTATAATAATTAATAATATATAATAAATTATATATTAATATTATTTTATAAAATATTTTATTAAATAAATCTTATAAATAAAAAGTCTCTTTCGTCTAGAGGTCTAGGACATCGCCCTTTCACGGCGGTAACAGGGGTTCAAATCCCCTAAGAGACATTTTAAATTAAAAAAAATATAAAATTATTTAATAATAATTTAAATTAAAAACTAAAATATTTATTATTTTTTTTAAATAGATATAAATCATTTAAAATTAAATTCATAATTATTTAAAATTATAAATTTTTAATTTAATAAATGGAGCTGGCGGGATTCGAACCCGCGTCCGAAATTTATTACACTTAGGTACTACATGTTTAGTTAATCTTTATTTTTTTTTCTTAATTATAACGGAATATAACACGTTAATAAAAAAGATATCCTATAAAATTTAATAATTTATCATTAGGAAATTAATAAACTACGATCTCTTATTATATTATTTATTGATTTTATAAGAGAATAAAAATCAAAAAAAAAATTAAGCTGCTAAAGAATAATTATATTTTTCTTCATTTATTTTTTTTAGGTTTTTTAACGAGGCAAACCTTCCTCGACATGCACCTTAAGTTTTACAAATTTCGTCAAATCCAAAACAGCCCCCTTATAATAATAATTATTTATATTTATTTTTTTTTTTTAAATAATTTAATTTATTAATTTTCCATTGATTTAATTTTAAGCTATTTCTTTTATCATATTTTTTTTTACCTTTTGCTATTCCTATCTTAACTTTACATAAATGATTTTTTATAAAAATAGATACTAAAACAGCAGTATAACCTTTAATAACAATATAATTATATATCTTTTCTATTTCATATTTATTTAATAAAAGTTTAAATTTTTTTTTATTATTAAATTTAATATTACAATAAGATATAGGTTGTATATTTAAACCTTTTAAGAAAACTTCATAATTTTTTATAAAAATATAACTATTATTTAAACTAATATTTTTTGATCTAACAGATTTTATTTCCCAACCTTTAAGAACTATTCCAGCATTAAAATAATATTCTATAAAAAAATTGTAACTAATATTATTATTACATAATATATTATTAATTTTATTTTTATAATTTTTCATATATTATATATTTTAAAATAAAATTTAAATAATAAAAAAATATATTAATTATAAATTTTATATAAATAATAAGATTAATCAATGTATTATATATTTATTAAAATAGTATATGCTTTACCAAAAAAACAATATGTTATTGATATTAAAGTTGAAAATGGAAAAAGTTTAAATTACATTTTAAAAAACTATGATATATTTAAAATAATACCAAAAGTAAAAATAAAAAACAATATAGGAATATATGGAAAAATAATAAATTTAAATTATATATTAAAAAATGGTGATCGTATAGAAATATATAGAAATTTATTACAAGATCCTAGAAAAATATTAAGAGAAAGAGCTAAAAAAATTAAAAAATATAATAATAAATTTTAAATATATATATAAATAAAAAATATTTATTCATAGGAATCAAATGCGTCAAATTGTTTTAGATACTGAAACTACCGGTATTAATAAAAATGGTAAATTATATCAAGGACATAAAATTATTGAAATTGGTGCAGTAGAAATTATTGATCGTAAAATAACAGGTAATAATTTTCATACATATTTAAATCCAGAAAGATCAATAGATTTAGAAGCATTTAAAATACATGGAATATCAAATAAATTTTTAAAAAATAAACCATATTTTAAAGATATTTATAGTTTATTTTTAGAATATATTTTAAATTCAGAATTAATAATTCATAATGCTATTTTTGATATTAAGTTTTTAGAAAATGAATTATATTTATTATTTAATAAAAAAAAAAAAATATCTGATTTATGTAATATTATAGATACTTTAAGTATAGCACGTAAATTATTTCCTGGAAAAAAAAATAACTTAGATGCTCTTTCTAAGCGTTATAAAATTAAAATCAAAAGAAATAAACATGGAGCTTTAAATGATGCTTTAATATTATCTAAAATATATTTACATATGACTAGTGGACAAACATCATTAAATTTTTTTTTTAATAAAAAAAAAAAAGTAAAAAAAAAAAATATAATAAATAATTTAAAAATAATATATGCTAATAAAAAAGAATTAATAGAACATAGAAAATATATGAAATTAATAAAAAAAAAAATTAATAAATAAAAATATTGACTTTATATAAATATATATATAAATTATATAAATATATATTTCATGGTGCGGTAGTTCAGTTGGTTAGAATATCGGCTTGTCACGCCGAGGGTCGCGGGTTCGAGTCCCGTCCGCACCGTAAAGTTTATAGTATAATTTATATTATAATTATAAATTTTAATTATCACTAATAGGAGGTATAAAAGAAATTCCAGTATCCCAAGGTTGTTCTATCCATACATTTTGAGGAACGTCTATTACATAATCATCTACATATTTTTTTCCTTTGGGTTTAGCAAATATTGTTACAAATTTAGATTTGGGGTATAAAGATCTAACAAGTTTAGCTGTTTGTCCAGTACTAACTAAATCATCTACTAATATAAAATTGTCACCTTTAACTTCAGATTTTTTTATTATTTTCATTTTACTAATATGATTATTAATTTTATCATTAGAAATACAAATAGTATCTATATATAATATATTCAACTCTCTAGCAATCATTGAAGATAAAATTAAACCACCACGATTAATAGCTAAAACCCCTTTCCATTGAGATGATGGTAATAATCTATAAGATAATTGACGAGTATGAATTTGTATCATATACCAAGTTATAACGTACTTATCTTTCATAATATTTCTCTGTAATTTTTATATTAAAATAATTTTATTATAAATAATTATTAATAAAAATTTTAATATTATATTATAATATTTAAAAAAAAATTATAAAAATTTTATCTACTACGAAAAATTATACGTCCTTTATCTATATCATATAAATTAATTTCTACAGTAACTTTATCTCCAGTTAAAATACGTATATAATTTTTTCTTATTTTTCCAGAAATATGAGCTAATATTACATTACCATTTTCAAGTTTTACTTTAAACATAGTATTAGGTAAAGTTTCTATTACAACTCCTTGCATTTCTATATTTTTTTTAGACATATTTTATAAATAAAAAAATAATATTTTTATTTCCTTTTCATATTATTTATATACCTAATTGCATCTATAGCAGACATACATCCACTTCCAGCAGCTGTAATTGCTTGACAATAATTATTGTCTACAACATCCCCAGATGCAAAAACTCCTGGTATACTAGTTTGTGTATTATAAATATTATTTTTTTTAATATTAATATAACCATTATCGTTTAATTTTAATTGTTTTTTAAATAAACTAGTATTAGGTATACTACCTATAGAAACAAAAATACCTGATAAATTTATTTTTTTTATATTATCAATATTGTTATTATTAACAATATTTATACTCTTAATTTTTTTATCATCACCTATAATATCTTTTAATAAATAATTTGTATGTAAAATTACTTTTCCACTAAAAATTTTATTTTTTAATTGATTTAAAATTATTTTTTCTGCTTTAAATATATTATTTCTATGTATAAGATGAATTTTTTTTACTATATTAGATAAATATAATGTTTCTTCTATAGCTTTATTACCACCACCTATAACTGCTACTATTTTATTACGATAAAAATATCCATCACAAGATGCACATGTAGATAAACCTTTTCCTTTAAATTTATTTTCTGATTTTATCCCTAAATATTTAGCAGACGATCCTGTGGCTATTATTAATACATCTGTAAAATACTCGTTATAATCACCTATTAATTTAAAAGGATAATTTTTTAAATCAACTTTATATATATGATCATATATAATATTTGTATTAAATTTTTTTGCATGTATATGCATACGATTCATTAAATCAGTTCCTTTAATATTATTGTAATCACCTGGCCAATTTTCAATATTTTCAGTTTGAGTTAATTGTCCTCCTTTTTCTAAACCAGTAATAAGTATTGGATATAAATTAGCTCTTGATGCATATATAGATGCTGTATAACCAGCAGGTCCAGATCCTAAAATAATTAATTTAGTTTTTATCATTTTTTTTAAGTTTTAAATTAATCATTATATAATTATTATATAAAATAAAAATATTATTTTGATTAAAATATTAAAAAAATAAAAAATTATTGGAGAGTAATATAATGATTAACATAAATTTGTTACGTAATAATTTAATATATACCATAAAAAATTTAATAAAAAAAAATTTTTATTTTAAAATTTCAAAATTTTTATATTTAGATAAAAAAAGAAAAATTATTCAGACAGAAACAGAAAAACTATTATCAAAACATAATAAAAGTTCCAAATATATAATTAATATTAAAAATAAAAAAAAAAATATAAGTAATATATTTAGAAAAAATTTAAAAACAAATAATAAAATAAAAATAAAAAAAAAAAAACTTAGAAAAATAAAAAAAAATATTATTAATTTTATATCAAATATTCCTAATATTATTAGCAATGATATACCATATGGTAAAGATAGTAAAAATAATAAAGAAATATTATATTGGGGTAAAAAAAGTAAAAAAAACTTTGTTATTTTAGATCATTTAAAATTAAGTAAAAAAACAAATGGTATAGATTTTAAATCTGCTACTAAAATAACAGGTTCTAGATTTGTTGTTTTAAAGGGTAATATAGCTCGTTTACATAGATCATTAGGACAATTTATGATCGATACTCATATTGAAAAGTATGGATATTTAGAAATAAATGTTCCTTATTTAGTAAATAATAAAAGTTTATATGGTACTGGACAATTACCAAAATTTAATAATGATTTATTTCATATTAAAAATTTTGATAATAATGATAAAAATAAATATTATTTAATACCTACTTCTGAAGTTCCTTTGACAAATATATTTAGTAATAATATTATAGAAGAGGAAAAATTACCAATTAAAATGGTTTCACATACACCTTGTTTTAGATTAGAATCTAATTCATATGGAAAAAATAATTATGGTATAACCAGAATGCATCAATTTGATAAAGTAGAAATAGTACAAATAGTTAAACCAGAAAAATCGATGTTAACTCTAGAAAAAATAACTAAACATGCTGAAAACATTTTAAAAATGTTAAAATTACCATATAAAAAAGTTCTATTATGTACTGGAGATACTGGTTTTAGTTCATATAAATCTTATGATTTAGAAGTTTGGTTACCATCAAAAGATAAATATTTAGAAGTATCTTCTTGTTCTAATATGTCAGATTTTCAATCAAGAAGAATGAAGACAAGATATAGAAATAAAAAAACAAAAAAAATAGAATTATTACATACTTTAAATGGTTCTGGATTAGCAATTGGAAGAACATTAATGTCTATTTTAGAGAATTATCAACAATCCGATGGTAAAATAGTTATACCTAAAGTTTTAATTAATTATATGAATGATCTTAAATATATATAAATATTTTTAGATTTATTATTTTATATAATAAAAAATATTTAATAAAAATTATTAATATTATTAAATATTATAATAATATATTTTTGGTATTTTTAATGAATAATGTACATAATTTTAGCGCAGGTCCAGCAATTTTACCTAATAGTGTTATAAAAAAAGCTATAAAAGAATTAAATTATGGTAAAAAATATGGAATTTCAATATTAGAAATAAGTCATCGTAGTAAAGAATTTATTAAAATTGTAGAAAAAGCAGAAGAAAACTTAAGAGAATTATTAAAAATACCTAAAAATTATAAAGTTTTATTTTGTCAAGGAGGGGCACGTACTCAATTTGCTGCTGTTCCTTTAAATATTATAAAAAAAGAAAAAAAATATGCTGATTATATTGATGGAGGTTATTGGTCAAATAGTGCCATACAAGAAGCTAAAAAATTTTGTACTCCTAACATAATACCAGTAAAATATTTAATAAATAATAAAACTTCAATATTACCAATGAAAAAATGGAAAATAAAAAATAATTCTAATTATATTCATTATTGCCCAAATGAAACTATTGAAGGAATATCTATAAATGAAGAACCTAACTTTAAAAAAAAAATAATAGTAGCTGATTTTTCTTCTAATATTTTATCTTATCCAATTAATATAAAAAAATATGATGTTATTTATGCTAGTGCACAAAAAAACGTAGGTCCTTCAGGAATAACTTTAGTAATAGTTAATGAAAAAATTGTAGAAAATGTAAACAATGATATACCATCTACATTAAATTATAAAATATTATCTTCTAATAAATCTATGTTTAATACTCCTCCGGTTTTTTCCTGGTATTTATCAAGCTTAGTATTTGAATGGTTAAAATATAATGGTGGAATAAAAAAAATATATAAAATTAATAAGAAAAAATCAAAAATAATTTATAATATTATTGATTCTAATGATTTTTATATTAATAATATAAAATCTAATAATCGTTCTATAATTAATATTACTTTTAAATTATATGATAAAAAATTAGATAAATTATTTATAAAAGAAGCTTATAAAGCTAATTTAGTATTTTTAAAAGGACATTATATAATAGGTGGTGTAAGATCTTCTATATATAATGCTATGTCATTAAAAAGTGTTCAATATTTAGCTGATTTTATGAAATATTTTGAATGTCGTTATGGATAAATTATATTTATAATAAGGAATATATGAATAAAATTTTAAAAATCAATCAAATAAAAAAAATTAACGGTTTTATATATTTACCTGGTTCTAAAAGTATATCTAATAGAGTATTATTATTATCTGCAATGTCTAATGGTAAAACTTATTTAAAAAATATATTAAAAAGCGATGATACTCAATATATGATAAATACTCTTAAAATTTTAGGAGTTAAATTTAAAAGAAAAAATAATACAAATAATTATAAAATTATAAGTAAAGGTGATTCAATTTTTAATAATATCAAAATGAATATTTTTTTAGGAAATGCTGGTACAGCTATGAGATCTTTAACAGCAGCATTTTGTTTGGGTTTAAATGATATAATATTAACTGGTGAAGATAGAATGAAAAATAGACCAATAGGACATTTAATAGATGCTTTAATTCAAGGTGGAGCAAATATTAAATATTTAGAAAAAATAAAATATCCTCCTTTACATATTAGAGGTGGTTTTATTGGTGGTAATATTAATATTAATGGTAATATTTCTAGTCAATTTTTAACTTCTTTATTAATAATATCACCATTAGCAAAGAATAATACTATTATCTTTATAAAAAATAAACTTGTTTCAAAACCATATATTGATATGACATTAAAATTAATGAAAATATTTGGTATTTCAGTAAAAATAAAAAATAATTATTTTTTTATTAAAGGTAATCAAAAATATATTGCTCCTAAAAAATATTTAATTGAAGGAGATGCTTCTTCAGCATCTTATTTTTTAGCAGCTTCGGCTATTAAAGGAAAATCAATTTCATTATATGGAATAAATGTAGAAAAAAGTATACAAGGAGATTCTAAATTTATAAATGTTTTAAAAAAAATTGGTACATTGATTTATAATAATAATAATTTCATTTACTGTAAAAAAAATATATTAAGAGGTATTAGTTTAGATATGAATGATATGCCTGATGCAGCTATGACACTTGCTATTTTAGGATTATTCTCAAAAGGAATAACAAATATTCTTAATATATACAATTGGAGAGTTAAAGAAACTGATAGATTATATGCTATGTCTAAAGAATTAAATAAAATAGGTGCAAAAATAAAAGAAGGTAGTAATTATTTATATATAAAACCAAATAATATAATAAAATCAGCTATTATAGATACATATAATGATCATAGAATTGCAATGTGTTTTTCTTTAATATCTTTATTTAAACAAATAATAATTAAAAACCCTAAATGTGTAAATAAGACTTTTCCTAATTATTTTATAGAATTTTCTAAAATTAGTAGTTTTTATTTATAAACTATAACATATAAATTTTAAAATATATATAATTTTAAAATTTTAAGGATAATGATATTTTTATTGATGAAGATATACCTATAATAGTTATTGATGGTCCTAGTAGTACTGGTAAAAGTGTTATGTGTCAAAAAATTGCTTTAGAATTAAAATGGAATGTATTAAACTCTGGAGCATTATATAGATTATTAGCTTTTTTTTTAAATGAAAATAATAAATTTTATAATTTAAATTATATTAAATTTATTATAGCTAATTTAAATGTAGAATTTGTCTATTCTAATAAACATAATTCAATACGAACAAAATTACATGGAGTAGATGTATCTGATATATTACAAGAATTAAATATAGGTAGTTCAGCATCTTATATATCTTCATTTTATGTTGTAAGAAGACATTTAGTAAGAAAACAACATAAATTTTGTAAGTTACCAGGATTAGTAGCAGATGGTCGTGATATGGGGACTGTAGTTTTTCCAAATGCAGTTGTTAAATTTTTTTTATATTCAGATATGTATAAAAGAACTTATTGTCGTTTATTACAATTAAAAAAAAAAAATCCTGATATTAATTTTAAACAAGTATTATCAGATTTAAAAAAAAGAGATAAAAGAGATTTAGAAAGAGAAGTTTCACACTTAGAACCAGCTTTAGATTCTATTAAAATAGATAGTACTGATATGAGTGTTAAAGAATTATTTGATATAATTATGAAAAATGTATATGAAAAATTAAAATCTTTAGAAATAATTAAAAATTATTAATAAAAAAAATAAATAATTTATATTATAATAAAATAAATACATAATATAAATTAATAATTAAATATAAAAATAATGATAAAAAAAGATAATTATTTTGCTGAATTGTTTTATGAGAATACAAAAAAAAAAAAAATATATATTGGTTCTGTTATAAAAGGAAAAATATTTAATATTAATAAAAATAATGTTATAGTTGATACAGGATTAAAATCAGAATCTTATATACCTATAGATGAATTTAAAAATATTAATGGTGATATTGAAGTTAAAATTGGAGAAATAATTGATGTTGTATTAGAT
This sequence comes from Candidatus Annandia pinicola, assembly GCF_020541245.1. Classification (NCBI taxonomy): domain Bacteria; kingdom Pseudomonadati; phylum Pseudomonadota; class Gammaproteobacteria; order Enterobacterales; family Enterobacteriaceae; genus Candidatus Annandia; species Candidatus Annandia pinicola. The sequence goes on from NZ_CP045876.1 coordinate 229,959, forward strand.
GTAATTGAAGATGGTTATGGAATAACCATACTTTCTAGAGAAAAAGCAAAAAAATTTAGTTCTTGGTTATTTTTAGAAGAATCTAAAAGACAAGACAAACATATAAAAGGAATAATTAGTAGTAAAGTAAAAGGTGGTTTTAATATAAATATTAATGGAATACAAGCATTTTTACCAGGGTCTTTAATTGATATGAAATCTATTAAAGATCCTTTATTTTTAGAAGGTATGTATATATCAATAAAAGTTGTTAAAATAGATAAAATAAGAAATAATATTGTTGTTTCAAGAAAAAATACTATAGATAAAAAATATTTAAAAAAAAATAAAGCATTAAAAGATGTTATAGAAGGAAAAGAAATAATAGGTATTATTAAAAATATAACTGAATATGGGGCCTTTATAGATTTAGGTGGTATAGATGGATTATTACATATAACTGATATTTCTTGGAAAAGAATTCAACACCCTAATGATATTTTAAATCCTGGAGAATATGTTAAACTTAAAGTATTAAAATTTGATAGAATTAATTCAAAAATGTCTTTAGGGTTAAAACAATTAACAGATGATCCTTGGAAACGTATTAAAAATATATATCCAAAAAAAACTAAAATTTTAGGAAAAGTTACTAATATAACAGAATATGGGTGTTTTGTAGAAATTAAAGAAGGTATAGAAGGTTTAGTACATACTTCTGAAATAGATTGGGTTAATAAAAATGTAAATATATCAAAAATATTAAAATTAAATGATAAAGTAGAAGTTATTGTATTAAGTATAGATAAACCTCGTAAAAGAATATCATTAGGTATTAAACAATGTATAAGTAATCCTTGGTATCAATTTTCTAAAATTTATAATTTAGGAGATAAAATTGAAGGATATATTAAATCAATAACTTCTTTTGGTATATTTGTATCATTAGAAAATCAATTAGATGGTTTAATACATATATCTGATATTTCATGGAAACCTTATAACTCAAAAATTTTAAGTAAATATAAAAAAGGAGATAAAATATCAGTTATATTATTAAATATAGATATAAAAAAAGAAAGAATATCTTTAGGAATTAAACAAATTGAATACAATCCAGTAAGTGATTATATGTCTTCTCGTGAAATTAATAGTACAATAGAAGGCAAAATTATAAGAATAGATAATAATGGTATTATTTTAGAATTAGAAAAAAATGTAAAAACTCATATAGAAAGTTCTGAAATTTTAGATAAAGATTATTATAAAGAAAATATTTATTATAAAAATAGTTTAAAATTAAAATTATTAGGAATTGATCATAAAAAACAAACTATTAAAACATCTATAATTAAAAAAAAAAAATAATAAGTATTTTATATATTTTAAAAATTAGCATTTTTAGGGGTTCTTGGAAAAGGAATTAAATCTTTTATATTTTTAACTCCAGTTATATAAGAAATTAATCTTTCAAATCCTAAACCAAAACCAGAGTGAGGAACCGTTCCATATTTTCTTAAATCTCTATACCACCAATAATCAGATTTTTTTAAATTCATTTTTTTTAAATTTAAATCTAATATTTTTAATCTTTCTTCTCTTTGAGAACCTCCTATAACTTCACCTACATTTGGAAATATTATATCCATAGCGGCAACAGTTTTATTATCATTATTTAATCTCATATAAAAAGCTTTTATATTTTGAGGATAGTTTTTAATAATTATTGGAGAATTAAAATATTTATTTGTTAAATAAATTTCATGTTCTTTATAAATTTCTGAACCCCAATATATTTTTTTATCGAAAATTTTATTATATTTATATAAAATTTTTATAGCTTCATTATAATCTATTTGAATAAATTTAGATTTAATATTTTTTTTTAATCTTTCAATAATATTATCATTATTATTTGATAAAAAAATTAAATCGTTATTACATTTTTTTATTATTTTTTTAAACAAATATTTTAATAAAACTTCAGCTATAATATTAATATCTTCTAAATTTGAAAAAGCTTTTTCTATTTCTAACATCCAAAATTCACATAAATGTCTTCTAGTATTAGAATTTTCAGCTCTAAAAGTAGGACCAAATGTATATACTTTAGATAAAGCACATGCATAAGATTCTAAATGTAATTGTCCAGAAACAGTTAAAAAGGCTTTTTTTTTAAAAAAATTACTTTGATATTTTTTATCATTGTTTTTATTTTTACTTTCGGTAATAATATTAAATACTTCTCCAGAACCTTCTGTATTTAAAGTTGTTATTAATGGTGTAGAAATTAAACAATAACCATTTTTATATAAAAAGTTATGAATTTCATATGATAAAGAATTACGAATTCTCATAATAGCACTTATTAAATTAGTTCTTGGTCTTAAATGTGCCATATTTCTTAAAAAATTATTACTATGATTTTTTAAAGATATAGGATAAGATTCTTTTTTATAAACTAATCCTATTATTTTTATAATTTTAGCCTCTATTTCATATTTTTGTTTTTTTCCCAAAGAATATATTAATTTACCCTCTATTTCTAAAGAACATCCTGTTGTTAATTTTAATATTTTTTCATAATTATAAATTTTTTTTTTAACAATAACTTGAGCAAAATTAATATGAGATCCATCATATATTGATAAAAAAGATAATCCTAATTTTGAATCTCTTTTAGATTTTATCCAACCTTTAATTTTAATAATAGTATTTATTTTAATTTTTTCATCAAATATATTTTTTATTGATATTTCATTCATTTATAATCATCCTTAAATATTAATATAATAAAAAAATATAATCATGTATTAATAAAATATTTAATAAGATTTTTTTAAAAATTTATTAAATTAATTATTAAAATAATATTATATATTTAAAAAAATATATTTTTTTTATAAAAATGTTGATATAATAAAAAAAATAAGTTATATTAATTAAAGTATTTAATATTATGGAGGGGTGGCCGAGTGGTTTAAGGCAGCGGTCTTGAAAACCGCCGATGGGAAACTATCCGAGAGTTCGAATCTCTCCTCCTCCAAAGTAAATAATTTATTTTTTTTTAATTATATATTACGTAATAATTCATTTATACCTATTTTACTTAAAGTTTTTTGATCTACTTTTTTAACTATAACAGCACAATATAAACCATATTTATTATTTTTATTTAATAAATTACCAGGAACAACTACTGATCCTGAAGGAACTCTTCCATTATATATAATATCTTTTTCTCTATCATATATTTTTGTACTTTGTCCAATATAAACCCCCATTGATATTACAGAACCAGATTCTACAATTACACCTTCTACTATTTCTGAACGAGCTCCTATAAAACAGTTATCTTCAATAATAGTTGGTTTTGATTGTAAGGGTTCTAAAACACCTCCTATACCAACACCTCCAGATAAGTGTACATTTTTACCAATTTGAGCACATGAACCTACAGTAGCCCATGTATCAATCATAGTACCTTCACCAATATAAGCACCAATATTAATATAAGAAGGCATTAATATTACATTAGAAGATATAAATGATCCTTTTCTAACTGTTGCTGGTGGTACTACTCTTATATTATCTTTTAAAAATTGATTTTCTTCATAATTATTAAATTTTAAAGGAACTTTATCATAATAATTATTTTCAGATCCTTTAATTAATTTGTTTTTTTTTATTAAAAAATATAATAATATTGCTTTTTTAATCCATTCATATGATATCCATAAATTGTTTATTTTTTCTGCAACTCTTAAAATACCTTTATCAAGCATATTTATAATTTTATTAATATTATTATATAATTCTTTATTGACATTACTAAAATCAATATTTTTACGATTATCAAAAGCTTGATTTATAGTTTTTTTTAAATTTTCCATAATTTCCATTATTATATTATTTTTTTAATATTTATAATAATTAAAATTTATTATAAATATTATTATATTTTAACGTAATTAATATTTTCATTATTTCTTAAAGTTAATATTTCATAACCACTTTCTGTTACTAAAATAGTATGTTCATATTGAGCTGATAATTTTTTATCCATAGTTCTTACAGTCCAACCATCATGATCTAAATAAGTATCAAATTTTCCTATATTTAACATTGGTTCTATGGTAAAAATCATTCCTTTTTTTAATATAATTCCATTATCATAATAATCGTAATGTAAAACCATAGGATCTTCATGAAAATTCTTACCTATACCGTGACCACAATAATTTCTTACTATAGATAAACCTTTCTTTTCAGCATGTTTTTGTATATTTTTTCCTAATATACCTAATCTAATACCAGGTTTAACTAATTTAATAGCTATATACAAACTTCTTAATGTTTCTTTACATAATATTTTTATTTTATTATTATGTTTATTACCTACTAAAAACATTTTAGATGTATCTCCATAAAAACCATCTTTATGTAAAGTAACATCTATATTAATTATATCCCCTTCTTTTAAAGTTTTATTATTAGGGATACCATGACATACTACATCATTAATAGATGTACATATTGATTTTGGAAAACTTTGATAACCTAAACATGCTGAAGAAGAATCTTGATAGTTTATAATAAAATCATGACATAGTGTATCTATTTTTTCAGTTGTTATACCAGGTTTAATATATAAACTAATCATTTCTAATGTTTCAGAAGCTTTTTTACAAATAAATTTCATTTTTTTTATATCTTTATTATTATTTATTGTTATTTTCATTTTATTGTTTTAAGTTTTTAATATTTATATAATAATATTATTATATTTATTTATTATTATATTATTTTTTTTTATAAAATAATAAAAATATTTTTAAAATTATTAATAAAGGATAATTAATTATGGTAAAAATTTTAATTAAAGATATGTTAAATGCTGGTGTTCATTATGGTCATCAAACTAAATATTGGAATCCTAAAATGAAACCATTTATTTTTGGAGTTAAAAATAAAATACATATTATAAATTTAGAAACTACTATAAAAATGTTAAATATTGCTTTAATAGAAATTTATAAATTATCATTAAATAAATGTAAAATATTATTTATAGGTACAAAAAAATCTATTAGAAATATAATAAAAAAAACTGCTATAAATTGTAATCAGTTTTTTGTAAACTATAGATGGTTAGGTGGTATGTTAACTAATTGGGTAACTGTGAATAAATCTATTAAATTATTAAAAGAATTAGAAATACAATCTAATGATGGAACATTTAATAAACTAACAAAAAAAGAAGCATTAATGCGTTATAAAGAGCTAAATAAATTAGAAAATAGTTTAGGGGGGATTAAAAATATGGGAAGATTACCAGATGCTGTATTTATAATTGATGTTTTATATGAACGTATTGCGGTTAAAGAAGCTAATAATTTAAATATACCAGTATTTGCAATTGTAGATACTAACTCAAATCCAGATGGTGTGGATTTTATAATCCCTGGTAATGATGATGCAATTAAATCAATAAATTTATATTTAAATTTAATTTCTGAAGTTATTAATAAAAAAAAAAAATAAAAATAATTTTTTAATATAATATAAGAAAATAAAATGAATAAATATATAAAATTAATAAAAGAATTAAGAAATAAAACTAATGTTGGAATTGTAGATTGTAAAAAAGCTTTAATTAAATCTAAGGGTGATATAGAAGAAGCAATTAATATTATGAGAAAAGAAGGTAAAATTAATATACACAAAAAATTAAAAAACAAAGCTGTAAATGGAATTATATTAATTAAATCAAACAGAAAATTAGAAGTAATTATTGAAATAAATTGTGAAACTGATTTTGTATCTAAAAATATTATTTTTATAAAATTTTGTGAAAAAGTAATAAATACTATTATTAAAAAAAATATTTATGATATTAATATTTTAAAAAACATATTTAAAAATGATATAGAAAAATTAGTTTATACCTTTGGAGAAAATATTAAAATTAATAGATTAGGTGTATTAAAAGATAGTTGTATGGATTATTATTTACATGACAAAAAAATTGGTGTACTAATTTCTTCATATAATGCTCCAAAAAAAATATTGAAAAGTATAGCAATGCATATAGCAGCAAGTAATCCAAGATATATAAATGTAAAAGATGTACCATTAGATATTATAGAAAAAGAAAAAAAAATACAATTAGAAATTTTAATTAAAAATAAAAAAGATAAAATTTTTTTTGAGAGAATAATTAAAGGTAAAATTAAAAAATTTATAGATAGTATTGTTTTATCAGAACAAAATTTTATATTTGAAACTTCTAAAAAAGTTAAAAAAGTTTTAAATGAATATAATATTTTAATTAAAAATTTTATTCGTTTTGAATTAGGTGAATCATAATAAATATTTTATTATTATTTAAAAATTTAAAATTTTTAATATTTTATTTATAATATTAAGGTAAATAAAATGATAAAAAAAGAAATTAAAAAAACTCATATTGAAATGGAAAATAGTTTTAATTCTTTTAAAAAAAGTATTATGAAATTACAAACTGGAAGAGCTTCTATTGAAATATTAGATGGTATTATGGTAAATTATCATAATAATTTGGTTCCATTAAAAACATTAAGTCATATTACAGTTAAAAATTCTCATACTTTAAATATTAGTATTTTTGATCAATTATCAAAAAATAACATTAAAAAATCTATTATAGAATCAAATTTAGGATTTAATCCTATTGATGATGGTAATAATATAATTATACCAATACCACAATTGACAAAAGAGAGAAGAAATCATTTTATTAAAATTGCTAAAAATAATGCAGAAAAATCAAGAATATCAATACGTAATCATAGAAAATATAAAAAAATATTTATTAAAAATTTAGTTAAAAATGATAAAATTACAAAAGATGAAGAATATTATTTATTAGATGAAATACAAAAATTTACTAATCAATATATTAAAAAAATTAATGATATTTTAAAAAAAAAAGAAGAAGAATTAATGAAATTTTAATTTAATATAAAATATTATAATTTAAATTATATAATTTTATTTAAATTTTAATAAATTTAAATAAAATTATATATTATTTATAAATTTTTATAAATTAAGGATGATATTATAGTTATTATGAATTCATCTAATTTTATTCATCTAAGAATACATAGTGATTTTTCTTTAAAAGATGGTTTAAGTAAAGTAGATTCTTTAGTTAAAAAAGCTAAATATATGAAAATGAAATCTATTGCAATTACAGATTTCACTAACATGTATGGAGTAATAAAGTTTTATAATAAATCTCATTTTTATGGTATAAAACCTATTATAGGTGTAGATTTTAAGATGCAATGGAATTTATTAGGAATAAAAAACTCTAAAATTACAATTTTAGCAATGAATATTATTGGTTATAAAAATTTAATTAATATTACATCATTAGCTTATCAAAATGGATATAATATAAATGATGGACCAAAAATAAATTTTAAACATTTAATTAAATATAATAAAGGTCTTATTATATTATCAGGTGGTTGTCATGGTGATATTGGACAAAGTATATTAACAAATAACAATGTTTCTTTAGAATATTTTACAGATTTTTATAAAAAATATTTTGATAACAAATTTTATTTAGAAATAATGCGAACCGGGCGTGATAATGAAGATATATATATAGATTCGGTATTAAAATTATCTTTTAATAAAAAACTACCTTTAGTTGCTACTAATGAAGTTTGTTTTTTAAATAAATCAGATTTTTATATACATGAAGTAAGGGTTGCTATTTATAATAAATATAATTTAAATAATTATTATCCTAAAAAATATAGCGAACAGCAATATATGCGTAGTTCAGAAGAAATGTGTTCAATATTTTCTGATATACCTTCTGCAATACAAAATACTTTAGAAATTTCTAAACGCTGTAATGTAATATTAGATTTAAATAAGTGTTTCTTACCTAAATTTCCTGTTACAAAATTAAATGAAAAAAATGTATTAATTATGAAATCTAAAAATGGTTTAGAAAATAGATTATCAAATAAAAAAATTTTAATAAGAAACAAAAGAAAAAAAATTAAAAAATATAAGAAAAGACTATTAAAAGAATTAAATATTATTAATAAATCTGGATTTTCTGGATATTTTTTAATTGTTATGGAATTTATAAAATGGGCTAAAAAAAATAAAATTCCAGTAGGTCCTGGAAGAGGTTCTGGAGCTGGATCACTAGTTGCTTATTCATTAAATATAACTGATTTAGATCCAATTGAATTTAATTTACTTTTTGAAAGATTTTTAAATTTAGAAAGAATTTCTATGCCAGATTTTGATATTGATTTTTGTATGAATCAAAGAGACAAAGTTATAGAACATGTTATAAAATTATATGGTAGGTATAAAGTAGCTCAAATTATCACTTTTGGTACTATGACAGCTAAATCAGTAATTAGAGATGTAGGTAGAGTATTAGGAAATCCATATAAATTTGTTGATAAAATAGCTAAATTAGTACCCACAAATCAAGGAATAAGTTTAAAACAAGCGTTTAAAAAATCACCACAATTATCAAAAATATATAAATATGATAATAATGCTAGAATTTTAATAAATATAGCCATTAAATTAGAAGGTTTAACACGTAATATTGGAAAACATGCTGGAGGATTAGTTATATCTCCAAGAAAAATTACTGATTTTGTACCTTTATATTGTGATCATAATGGAAATAATTTAATAACTCAATTTGATAAGTATGATATTGAAAAGATAGGTTTAATAAAATTTGATTTTTTAGGATTACGTACATTAACAGTTATAAATTCTACAATAAATATTATTAATAATAATAATAAAAAAAATTTTAATATAAACAAAATATCATTATGTGATAAAAAGGTTTTTTTAAAATTAAAAGAAGCAAATACAACTTCAATTTTTCAATTAGAATCTTATGGTATGAAAGAATTAATTTTTAAATTAAAACCAGATTGTTTTGAAGATATTATAGCTTTAATATCTTTATTCAGACCAGGTCCTTTAAAATCAGGAATGGTTAATAATTTTATAAATAGAAAACATGGAAAAGAAAATATTTATTACCCTGATATAAAATGTCATTATATTGGTTTAAAAAAAATATTAAAACCTACCTATGGTATTATTTTATATCAAGAACAAGTAATGGAAGTTGCAAAAAAAATAGCTGATTATAATTTAGGGGATGCTGATATTTTATGTAGAGCTATGAGTAAAAAAAATAAATCTGAAATGAAAAAACAAAGAGATATTTTTCAATTTAGAGCTATAAAAAAAGGTATAAATAAAAATATAGCAATTAAAATATTTAATTTAATATCAAATTTTGCAGAATATGGATTTAATAAATCTCATTCTACAGCTTATGCATTATTATCTTATCAAACCATGTGGTTAAAAACTTATTATCCTTCAGAATTTATGTTATCAGTGATAAATTCAGATATAGATAATATTAATAAGGTAGTTAAATTAATATATGAATGTCGTAATATGAACTTAAAAATAATACCTCCAAATATAAATTATAGTATATATAAATTTAGTATAAATAATAAAGGAAATATTATTTATGGAATGGGGGCAATTAAAGGAATACAAAAAAAATTAATTATTAAAATTATTTCATCAAGAATTAAATTTGGTAAATTTATAAATTTATATGATTTATGTTTAAAATCAAATATAAAAAAAATGCATACTAAAATGATGGAAAAAATTATTAAATCTGGGTCCTTAGATTTATTTAATCTTAAAAGAGAATTATTAATTAATTTATTACCTAGTACAATTAAACATGCAGAAAATTATCGTTATAATAAAAATATTGGTCAAATTCAGTTATTTCAAAAAGATAATAATAATATTATTAAAATAAATAAAATTTTAAAAAATAATGTTAAAAATATTAAATATTGGGATAATGATATAAAATTAAAAAAAGAAAAAGAATCTTTAGGTTTTTATATAACTGATCATCCAATTAATAAATATAAATATATAATAAAAAAATATATAGGTTATTCTTTAAAAGAAATATTAAATTATAGGTATATTAAAGAAAAAGTTATGGTAATAGGTATGATATTATTTTTAAAATTTATTAATACTAAAAAAAAAAAAAAAATTTGTATATGTGTATTAAATGATAACAATAATCAAATAGAAATAATATTATTTTCAAATTTAGTTAATAAATATAATGATATTTTATTAAAAAACAATATTATAATTGTTAAAGGAATTATACAACATGATATATTTAAAAATAGAAATAAAATAATAGCATATAATTTAATTAATATTAATAGTTTAAAAAAATATAAATTGTTTTCTTTAAATTTATATTTTATGAAATATCATATTAACAATATTTTTATTAAAAAAATATATAAATTATTAAATTTATGTTCATATGGATTAATAAAAGTTAATTTATTTTATAAAAAAAATAAAAAAATTGTAAAATTATTAAATAATAATTTTATTTATATTAAGTTTGATTTTAATTTTATTAAAAAAATACGTTTATTGTTTGGATTAAATAAAATTAAATTTAATTTTATATCAAAAAAAAAATAATTAATATTTTATTGATAAAAAATTTAAAAAAACAAATATAATTAAATATTAAATATAATAAAAATTTTTAAATTATATTAATAAACACAAAATATTATAAAAATAATTAAAAAAATATGATTTATAATAATAAAAATTTTTTAATTGCATATAGTGGTGGTATAGATTCTACTTTTTTACTTTATAAATTTGCAAATTTAAGAAAATATTATAATATTAATATTAGAGCAATTTATATAAATCATAAATTACATAGTAATTCTGATATTTGGATTTATCATTGTAAAGAACAATGTGATATTTGGAGAATACCTTTAATAATTGAAAAAATAAATATAATTGATATTAATAGTAATATTGAAAATAATGCTAGAAAATTAAGATATAAAGCTATAAAAAAACATATATTACCAAATGAAATTTTATTAACAGCACATCATATGGATGATCAATGTGAAACCTTTATATTATCATTAAAACGTGGTAGTGGTCCACAAGGTTTATCTTCTATAAGATTTAAAAGAAACTTTTTTAATACAAAAATAATAAGACCTTTATTAAATTATACTAAAAAAAAAATTAAAATATTATCTAAAAAAAATGATTTAACTTGGATAGATGATTCTAGTAATTTAAATAATAATTTTGACAGAAATTTTTTGAGAAATAAAATATTACCATTAATAAATAAAAAATGGCCTTTTTTTACTAAAAATGTTAATAAAAGCGCAAAATTATGTAATGATCAAGAAAATCTATTAAATAGATTATCTGCTAATGATTTTAATAGAATATCTTTAAAAAAAAATATGTTAAATATTTATAATTTAAAAAAAAAAAATAAAAAATATTCTTTTTATTTATTAAAAAAATGGATTCAAAATAATACTAATTTTATTCCATCATATAAAATAATTAAAAGTATTTATAAAGAAATAATTAACCCTAATTTAAATACTAATCCAAAATTTATTATTAATAAACATATAATAAAAAAATATAAAAATAATATTTATATTATAATTTAAAATATTTATATATTTAAAAAAAAATTTAAAATATCTTTAATATAAATTATTTTTTTTTCATTACTAATTCTATTTATATATTCAATTTTTTTTTTTTTTATATTATAATTATTTATTATTATAATATAAGGTATACCTATCAATTTAATATCTTTTATCATAACCATAGGACTTTCTTTTCTATCATCAAATATAACTTCTAATTTATATTTTTTTAATAAAATATATAATAATTTTGATATTTTTTTTACTTTAGAATAATTATGCATATTTATAGGTATTATAGCAATTTTAAATGGTGATATAGAAATTGGCCATATAATTCCATCTTTGTCATAGTTTTGTTCGATAATAGCAGATATTATACGTGTAACACCTATACCGTAACAACCCATAATTAAATTTTCTTTTTTTCCTAATTTATTTTGAAAATTACTTTTCATTATTTTAGAATATTTATTGCCTAACATAAATATATGTCCTATTTCTATACTATTTTTTATATAAATAATTTCTTTATTATCCAAATGTATATCTCCTTCAACTACATTTCTAATATTTTTAAAAATAGGTAAAGGTAAATCTCTTTTCCAATTAATGCCTATTAAAAATTTATTTTTAATATTAGAACCAGATATAAAGTCATTAATTTTTAAAAGAGTAAAATCTGCTATAATAGGTATTTTTAATCCTAAGGGTCCTAAAAATATTGATTTAACACCTAAATAATTATATATTTCTTCATCATTTAAAATATATAATGGTGAAAATATACTATTAATTTTTTCTGTTTTTATTATATTTAAACTATGATCACTTCTTATTAATATTGCTATTAAAGGTTTTTTTTTTTTAGAACCTTTAACAATAAAAATTTTTATTATTTTTTTAATTGATACATTAATTTTATAAGATAATTCATTAATATTTTTAATATTATTAGTATATATATATGAAATATTTGTAAAAGGTAAACTATATTTATTTATATTTCTTATAGAATCAGTTAATTCAATACTAGAAACATAATTTGAAGGTTTTGTTATAACAATTTTATTATCACCATTTTTTGAAAAAGCTTGAAATTCATGAGATATATTACCACCTATATTTCCTGTGCTTGCTTTAGTTTTAGTAAATTTCAAACCAATAAAATTAAATATTTTTTTATAAGTTTTATGCATTAAATAATATGTACTTTTTAAAGATTTATAATTATTATGAAAAGAATAACTATCTTTCATAATAAATTCTCTTAATCTTATAGTTCCTGATTTAGGTCTTATTTCATCTCTAAATTTTGTTTGGATTTGATATAAATGTATTGGTAATGATTTATAAGATTTAATTTCATTTTTAATTAAATGAGTAATTGTTTCTTCATTTGTAGGACTTAATATAAAAGATCTATTATTTCTATCTTTAAATTTTATTAATTCATCACCATAATTATTTAATCTACCGCTTTTTTTCCATATATCAGAAGGTTGCATTATAGGTATTAAAATTTCTAGCGCTCCTATTTTATTCATTTCTTCATGTATAATATTTTTTATTTTTTTTAATACAAGTAATCCTGTAGGAAGCCATGTGTATAACCCTGACGCTAATTGACGTATTAAACCAGCTTTAATCATTAATTTATGGCTAACAGTATATGTATGGGAAGGAATTTCTTTTAAAGTTGATATTAAATATTTAGTAATAAACATATTTAACTCCTTAAATATAATTAAATTATAATTATTAATAAGAAAAAAAATGACATTAAATAAACATATACCAGTTTTATTAAATGAAACTATTAAATCTTTAGATATTAAAAGTAATGGATTTTATATAGATTGTACTTTTGGTCAAGGAGGTCATTCTAAATTAATATTATCAAAATTAGGAATTAATGGTAAACTATATGCAATAGACTGTGATTATAATTCTATTAAAATTGCTTCTCTTATAAAAGATAATAGAATAAAAGTTATACATGGATCTTTTGCGAATGTTGAAAAATATATTGAAAAATATAATATATTTGGTAAAATAAATGGTATTTTATTGGATTTAGGTGTTTCTACATTACAATTAAATGATTATAAAAGAGGTTTTTCTTTTATGAAAAATGGATTGTTAGATATGAGAATGGATAACACTATTGGAATTCCTTTATATAAAATATTAAATAAAATTAATATTAATAAATTATCTTTAATATTAAAAAAATATGGTGAAGAAAAATTTTGTTATCGTATAGCAAAAGAAATTGGTGTTTATAGAAAAAAAAAAAAAATTAAAAAAACTTTTGATTTATTAAAAATATTATATAAATCAATACCAAATAAAAACAATTTTAAACATTATGCTACTAAAAGTTTTCAAGCATTAAGAATATTTATAAATGACGAGTTAAAAAATATTAAAAAAATATTAAAATTATCATTATCCTTGTTATCTTTAAACGGACGTTTATCTGTAATTAGTTTTAATTCTTTAGAAGATAGAATAGTTAAAAGATTTATGAATAAATATAGTTCAAAAATAAATATACCTAAAGGATTACCAATTAGTGAAGAACAAATTAAAAAAAAAAGTATTATAAAGTTTAAAATTTTTAAAAAAATTATTCCATCATATAATGAAATAACAAATAATATTAAATCTAGAAGCGCAATACTTCGTGTTGCTAAAAAAATTAATTAATTTATTTTATAAATTAAAATAAATATATAAAATATATTTATTTTAATTAATATAGAGATATTATTTAATATGTTTAAAAAACTATTTATAAAATTTTTTTATAGTAGAAATACTATTGTAATAAATAAATTAAAAAAAATTGTAGTTAATATTAATAATTTAGGAAAATATTTTTCAAAATTATCTGATAAAGAATTAAAAAAAAAAACTAAAAAATTTCGTATTATGTTAAATCAAAAAATTAATTTAAATAAATTAATACCAGAATCATTTGCTTTAGTTAAAGAAGCTTGTAAAAGAGTATTTAATATAAATTATTTTGATGTTCAATTGATTGGTGGTATAATATTACATAAAGGTAATATAGCAGAAATATGTACGGGGGAAGGAAAAACTTTAATTTCTATATTACCAATTTATTTGAATTCTTTATTAAAAAAAGGTGTTCATGTAATAACAACTAATGAATATTTAGCAAAACGTGATTTAAAAAATAATAAACCTTTATTTGATTTTTTAGATATTAAAATTGGTATTAATTTAAAAGGAATGGATTATCAAGAAAAAACAAAAGTATATAAATATGATGTAACATATGGTACTAGTAGTGAATTTTGTTTTGATTATTTACGAGATAATATGTTATTTAATTTAAAAAAAAAAGTACAACGTAAATTAAATTATGTATTAATTGATGAAGTTGATTCTGTTTTAATAGATAATGGTAAAAATCCATTAATTATATCTAGTATTGAAAATAAAAAATTAAAAATATATTCTGAAATAAACAAAATAGTTAAATTATTAAAAAATAATAGTAAATGTTATTATTTAAATAAAAATGAAGGTCAATTATATTTAAAAAAATATGGTTTAATAGCTATAGAAAAAATTTTAATTAAAAATAAAATTATTAAAAAAAATAAATTATATTTAAGAACACACATTTTATTTATAAACCATATTGTGCTTTCATTAAAATCTCATTTATTATTTAAAAAGAATATAGATTATATTGTAAAAAAAAAAAAAATAATTATTATAGATAAAAATACTGGTAGATTAATGTATGGAAAAAAATGGTCAGATGGTTTACATCAAGCAATAGAATCTAAAGAAAATTTAAAAGTTAATAGTGAAAATGAAATATTTAATTCAATTACTATTCAAAATTATTTTTGTTTATATAAAAAAATTTCAGGTATGACAGGAACTGCAATAACCGAATCTGAGGAATTTTATTCTATTTATAATTTAGAAACATTTTTAATACCTACACATTTTCCTATAATACGTAAAGATTTACCAGATTTACTATATATTACTAAAGAAGAAAAATATAATTCTATTGTCTTAGATATTAAAAAAAGAATAAAAAAAATGCAACCTATTTTAGTTGGTACTATATCAATAGAAGAATCAGAATTAATTTCAAAAATATTAAATAAAGAAAAAATTAAACATCAAGTTTTAAATGCTAAATTTCATTCTAAAGAAGCTCATATAATATCAAAAGCCGGAAAACCTTGTTGTGTTACAATATCAACTAATATGGCAGGAAGAGGAACAGATATTGTATTAGGCGGTAATCTAAAAAATAAAATAATAAAATCAAATATTTTATATAATGAAGAAATAATTAAAATAAAAAATAAATGGAAAAAAAATAATAAAATAGTTTTATTATCTGGAGGTTTACATGTAATTGGTGTTAGTCATTATGAATCTAAACGTATTGATAATCAATTAAGAGGTAGATCAGGAAGACAAGGTGATCCAGGATCTTCACGTTTTTATGTTTCATTGGAAGATCAATTAATAAATATTTTTATATCTAAAAATATTATTAATATTTTAAAAAAAATTAATATAAAATATGGAAAACCTATAGAACATAATTTTATTAATAAAATTATATTAAATGCTCAAAATAAAATAGAATCAAATAATTTTAATATTAGAAAAAATTTATTTAAGTATGATAATATAATTAATATTCAACGTAATATAATATATTATCAAAGAAATAAAATATTAAATATTAATAATATAGATTTTTTAGTTAAAAATTTATTTGAAGAAATTTTATCTAAAATTGTTGATAAATATATAATAAATAGTTTATTTTTTAAATCATTTGAAATAGATAAATTATGTAATATTTTATATTCTGATTTTAATTTAAAAATACCTATTTTAGGTAATTTAAAAAAAATAAAAAAAAATAAATTATTTATTAAAAAAATAATAATACAAGAATCTATAAAATTATATTTATATAGAAGTAATAAAATTGATAATAATATTATGAATAATATAGAAAAAAATATTATTTTAAAAAACATAGATTTATTTTGGAAAAATCATCTAATTAACTTACAAATTTTAAAAAAAAGTGTTAATTTAAAATTTTATAATCAACAAAATCCTATTCAAGAATATAAAATTGAATCATATAAATTATTTATTAATATGATAGAATCTTTAAAATATAAAATTTTAAGTAATCTTAATATTATTCAAACTAAAATATTAAATGAAAATATTTTAATAAAAAATAAAAAAATATATTTAAATAATAGTTTATTTAAATCAAGATTATATTCAAAATATAATTTATCATATTTTATTAATAATATTAAAAATATTTTTTTTAGAAAAAAATAAATAACTTGACTATTTTTAATTTTTCTGTATCAATTATATATAACATTTACAAATTAATATAATTTTTTTTTTAATAAAAACTTATAAAGGAAAATAATATGTTATTAGATGATATAGATTATATAGAAACTAAAGAATGGTTAGATTCATTAAAATCAGTACTAGAAAAAGACGGAATAGATAGATGTAAATTTTTAATTTTAAAACTTTTAGGAGAAATAAAATTAAAAGAAGATATAAAAATTATTAATGATAGAAATTATATTAATACTATTCATTATAATGAAGAACCTAAATACCCTGGAGATATTGATATAGAAAATAGTATTTGTTCAGCAGTAAGATGGAATGCTATAATTATGGTTTTAAGAGCTTCAAATAAAAATTTGGACTTGGGTGGACATATATCTTCTTTTCAATCTTCTGCTAATATTTATGAAGTTTGTTTTAACCATTTTTTTTTAGCATCTAATAAATTTGATGGAGGTGATTTAATTTTTTTTCAAGGTCATATATCTCCTGGAATTTATTCTAGAGCATATTTAGAAGGAAGATTAACATTAGAACAAATTAATAATTTTAGACAAGAAGCTTTTTTACCTGGTTTATCATCTTACCCTCATCCTAAGTTAATGCCTAATTTTTGGCAATTTCCTACTGTATCTATGGGTTTAGGGGCTGTAAATGCCATATATCAAGCAAAATTTTTAAAATATTTAAATAATAGAAAAATAAAAGATACTTCTAAACAAACAGTTTATGCTTTTTTAGGTGATGGAGAAATGGATGAACCAGAATCTAAGGGTTTATTAAATATTGCATCTCGTGAAAAATTAGATAATTTAATATTTGTAATAAATTGTAATTTACAAAGATTAGATGGTCCAGTTTATGGAAACGGTAAAATAATTAATGAATTAGAAGATATATTTTTAGGTTATGGTTGGGAAGTAATTAAAGTTATATGGGGTGATAAATGGGATTTATTATTAAAAAAAGACAAAAATAATAAGTTAGTAAAATTAATGAATGAAACATTAGATGGAGATTATCAAACATTTACTTCTAGAAGTGGCGATTACATGAGAAAAAATTTTTTTAGTAAATATAAAGAAACGGAATATTTAGTTAAGAATTTATCAGATGTGGAAATACTGTCCTTGAATAAAGGAGGGCATGATCCAAAAAAAATATATGCAGCCTTCAAAAAGGCAAAAAGTGTTAAAAAAAAACCTGTTGTAATATTAATTCATACCACTAAAGGATACGGAATGGGCAATATAGCTGAAGGTAAAAATATTGCCCACCAAATAAAAAAAATAGATATTAATTCATTAAAATATATACGTAATAATTTAAATATATCTATTAGTGATGATGATTTAATAAATCTTCCTTATATAAAATTTGATAAAAATTCTAAAGAATATAATTATTTACATAAACAAAGAAAAAAAATGAATGGTTATGTTCCTTATAGAAGAATAAATTTTGATAAAAAAATAAAATTACCTAATTTAAAAGATTTTAATGATATTTTAAAAAAACAAAACAAAAAAATATCTACTACAATATCTTTTGTAAGAATACTAAATATATTGTTAAAAAATGAAAATATTAAAAATAAAATTGTACCTATAATAGCAGATGAGGCAAGAACATTTGGTATGGAAGGATTATTTAGACAAATTGGAATATATAATTCAAATGGTCAAAAATATACATCTCAAGATTGTGAACAAATAATATTTTATAAAGAAAATGTAAACGGTCAAATTCTTCAAGAAGGAATTAATGAATTAGGAGCTTTTTCTTCATGGTTAGCTGCAGCTACTTCATATAGTACAAATAATTTACCTATGATACCATTTTATATATTTTATTCTATGTTTGGTTTTCAACGTATTGGTGATTTATGTTGGGCATCTGGGGACCAACAAGCTAGAGGTTTTTTAATTGGAGCTACATCAGGAAGAACAACTTTAAATGGAGAAGGTTTACAACATGAAGATGGACATAGTCATATAAATGCTTTAACTATACCTAATTGTATTTCTTATAATCCTACTTATGCTTATGAATTAGCTGTAATTATTAATGATGGATTAAATAGAATGTATGGCCCTAAACAAGAAAATATTTATTATTATATTACTACATTGAATGAAAATTATAAAATGCCAGAAATTCCAAAAAATTGTTTAGATGGTATATGTAAAGGAATTTATAAAATAAAAACAATAAAAGCTAGTTACAAAAAAGTACAATTATTAGGATCTGGATCTATATTAATACAGGTACAAAAAGCTGCTAACATTTTATATAAATATTATAATATAAGTGTTGATATTTATAGTGTTACTTCTTTTAATGAATTAGCTCGTAATGGACAAGATTGTGATAGATGGAATATTTTACATCCTAATAAAGAACCTAAAATACCTTTTATAACTAAAGTTATGAATGATTCACCATCTGTAGCAGCAACTGATTATATTAAGTTATTTGCAGAACAGGTAAGAAAATATATTCCATCAAAATCATATTATGTATTAGGTACTGATGGTTTTGGTCTTTCTGATAGTCGTAAAAATTTAAGAAAATATTTTGAAATAGATTATAACTATATAACAGTAACAGCTTTATATGCATTATATGAAATTAATGTTATTGATAAAAATATAGTAATAGATGCTATTAAAAAATTTAAGATAGATATAAATAAAATTAATCCTAGATTATAAAATAAAAAAAAATAAGGAAAAAAATGACTCAAAATATTAAATTGCCAGACATAGGTTTAGATGAAGTTGAAATTACTAATATATTGGTTAAAAATGGAGATATAATTAAAAAAGATCAATCATTAATTGTCGTAGAAGGTGATAAAGTTTCAATGGAAATACCATCACCATCATCTGGAATAATTGAAAAAATATTAGTAAATATTGGAGATAAAATTAAATCTAATTCTTTAATAATAACTCTTAAAAAAAATGAAATAAAATTAAAAAATAATGAAAATAATAAAATATTATCAAAAGATATAAATAAAAAAAAAATGTATAATTATATACATGCTTCACCTATAATTAGAAAAATTATAAGAGAACATGAAATTCCTATAAAAGATATAAAAGGTAGTGGAAGAAAAGGTAGAATTATTAAAGAAGATTTATTAAAATATATTAATAAAGATAAAATTGTAAAAAATATAGATATAGATAAAAATAATAATAATTTTAATGAATTTGGTAAATTTGAAATTATTAGAATAAATAAAATAAAACAAATTTCTGGAAATAATTTACATCAAAATTGGTTAAACATTCCACATGTTACTCAATTTGAAGAAGCAGATATAACAGAAACAGAAAATTTTAGAAAAAAACAAAACTTAATTTATATAAAAAAAAAAAATAATATAAAAATTACTTTATTATCATTTATTATAAAAGTTGTTTCTGAAGCATTATTAAAATATCCTAATTTTAATAGTTCAATAACTAAAGATAAAAAAAAACTAATAATAAAAAAATATGTTAATATTGGTATAGCAGTAAATACTGAAAAAGGATTATTGGTTCCAATAATATTTAATATAAAAGATAAAAATATAATTAATATATCTAAAGAATTATTATTATTATCAAAAAAAGCCCGTAATATGAAAATCACAAAAAAAGATATTACAGGAGGATGTTTTACTATATCTAATTTAGGTGCTATAGGTGGAAATATTTTTACCCCTATTATTAATTTTCCTGAAGTTGCTATTTTAGGTATATCTAGATCAGTAATAAAACCTATATGGAATAAAGATAAATTTATTCCACGTATTATGTTACCTTTATCTTTATCTTATGATCATAGAGTAATTGATGGAGTTTATGGTGCTAAATTTATTACATATATAAAAGAATGTTTATCTGATATTAGATTTTTATTATTATAAAATAAATAAAATTAAATTTATATTATAATATTTATAATTGTTTAAAAATTTAATTATTAAAAAATTAATGGATTATAATATGAATAAAAATATAATAGAAACTGAAGTTGTTGTTATAGGTTCCGGACCTTCAGGATATTCAGCAGCTTTTAGATGTGCAGATTTAAATTATAAAACAATATTAATTGAAAAACATGAAAATTTAGGTGGTGTATGTTTAAATGTAGGTTGTATACCATCTAAAACTTTATTACATATTACAAAATTAATTTATAATATAAAATACTATTCTAAATATAAAATTTTTAATAATATTAACGATAACATTTTAAATATAAAAAAATTACTTTTATTAAAAGAAAAAATAATAAATAATATATCTAAAAATATTTTTAAAATGGCAATTAAAAAAAATGTTAATATAATATACGGTAAAGCTAAATTTATAAATAATAATTCTTTAGAAGTAAAAAAAAAAAATAAAAAAACCGTTATAAAATTTAATAATGCAATAATTGCAACAGGGTCAAAACCTATAAAATATAATAATTTAAATTATGATAATTTTATATGGAATTCTACAAGTGCTTTAAATATACCTTATATACCAAAAAAAATGTTAATTATTGGTGGTGGTATTATTGGTTTAGAAATGGGAACAGTATATCATACATTAGGAAGTAAAGTAGATATTGCTGAAAGATCTTCACAAATTATACCATCATTAGATAATGATGTTGTTAGTTTTTTTTTAAAAAATAATAGAAGTAAATTTAACTTTATGTTAAATACAAAAATTATTTCTATAGAAAAATTTGAAAAAGGTGTTAATGTAATTATAAATAATGAAAAAAAAATAAAAACTTTATTTTATGATAATGTTCTTATATCTATTGGTAGAAAACCAAATATAAAAAGTTTATATATTAATAATACTAATATATTATTAAATAAAGATGGTTATATTAAAGTTAATAAACAAATGCAAACAAATGTAACTAATATATATGCTATAGGTGATGTTGTAGGTCAACCTATGTTAGCTCATAAAGGAATTCATGAGGGTCGTATTGTAGCTGAAATAATATCTGGTAAAAAATATTATTTTGATCCTTTAGTAATACCTTATGTTTCTTATACTAATCCAGAGATATCATGGGCTGGGTTAACAGAAAAAAATGCTAAATTAAAAGGAATAAATTATGAAGTCTCTATTTTTCCATGGAAAGCATCTGGAAGAGCTATTTTATCTAATTGTGATAATGGAATGACTAAACTTATTTTTGATAAAAAAAGTAATAAAATTATAGGAGGGGCTATAGTAGGTGAACATGCAGACGAATTAATAAGTGAAATAGTTTTAGCAATTGAAATGGGTTGCGATGCTGAAGATATTTCTCTTATAATTCACCCTCATCCTACTTTATCTGAATCTATAGGTTTATCTTCAGATATTTTTAATGGAACAATTGTAGATTTATTAAATTTAAAAAAAAATATTAATAATTAAACATTAATATATTATTAGAGGATAACTTAAAAAAAATATTATCCTCAAAAATATATTATTTTAATTATGTTTATTTACTATTTACTAAACTTACTAAATCTAAAACTTTATTAGAATAACCAGTTTCATTATCATACCACGCTATTATTTTAACAAAATTGTTATTTAATAATAAACCGGCTTTAGCATCAAATATAGAAGTTAAAGTATTTCCATTAAAATCTGTAGAAACAACATCATCTTCTGTATAACCTATAATATCTTTCATTTCTTTTTGAGAAGAATTTTTAATTACTTTACAAATATTAGAATAAGTTGTTGCTTTTTTTAATCTTACTGTTAAATCTAATACAGATACATTTGCTGTTGGTACTCTAAATGCTATACCAGTTAATTTATTATTTAATTCAGGTAAAACTTTTCCTACAGCTTTTGCTGCTCCTGTAGATGATGGAATAATATTTTGTAATGCACCTCTTCCTCCTCTCCAATCTCTTCTAGAAGGAGAATCAACAACTTTTTGTGTAGCTGTAGATGCATGTACAGTAGTCATAAGTCCTTCTATAATACCAAAATTATCATTTAATACTTTTGCTAATGGTGCTAAACAATTAGTCGTACATGAAGCATTAGAAACAATTTTTTGTCCTGAATATTTATCAAAATTTGCTCCTCTTACAAACATAGGTGTACTATCTTTAGCTGGTCCAGTAATTACAACTTTTTTAGCACCAGCTTTTAAGTGTAAATTGCTTTCTTTATTTGTAAGAAATATTCCTGTTGATTCTACAACTACATCAACTGATAAATCTTTCCATCTTAATTGTGTAGGATTTTTTTCAGAAGTAATTCTAATTTTTTTATTATCAATTAAAATTGAATTTTTTTTAAATAAAATATTATTATTAAAATTACCATGTGTTGAATCATATTTTAACATATAAGCAATATATTCCATATCTAATAAATCATTTATTGCAACTATTTCTATATCTTTACGACTTTGAGCTGCTCTAAATACTACTCTACCAATTCTTCCAAATCCATTAATACCAACTTTAATAGTCATAACTTTATCCTTGTATTTAATAACAAAATATTTAAATTTATTAGTATATATAATTTTAGAATAATAATTTGCAATTTATATAAAAATATTGTAATATATTATATTAATTATATTTTATTAGAATTTATTTTTTTTTAAATTAATGTTAAATTTTTAATAATATTTTTATTTTAAAAATAATAAGGTAAAAAAAAATGCCAATTATTAAAATTAGAGATAATGAATCATTTGAAGTATCTATGCGTCGTTTTAAACGTGCTTGTGAAAAAGCTGGGATTTTAGCTGAAGTTCGTAAAAGAGAATTTTATGAAAAGCCAACTACTAGAAGAAAAAAAGCTAAATTATTAGCAATAAAAAGATATATAAAAAAAAATTCAAAAAATAATATTAGTAAATTAAATCGTATAAATAAAAATATATATATATAAAATAATTTATAATATTAAAATATGAAAAAATATATTTCTAAAAAATTTATTAATAATTTAGTTTTTATAACTAATATAACGCAATTTATAAGTCAATATATTAATCTTAAAAAAAAAAATAAGTATTATTATGCTTTATGTCCTTTTCATACAGAAAATAAACCATCTTTTATAGTAAATAATGATAAACAGTTTTATTATTGTTTTGGTTGTAATGAACATGGTAACGTAATAGATTTTTTAATGAAATATAATGGTTTAGATTTTTTAAGATCTATTAAAGAACTAGCTTTATTTAATGGTTATAAAAATATTCCAATAAAAAAAAATAAAATAAAATATAAATATAATATCAATATTTTTTTTAAATTAATTAATAATGTTGGTAAATTTTATCATAAAAATTTATATAATAAAAATAATTATATAGCTTATAATTATTTAATTAATAGAAAATTAAAAAAAAATATAATTAATTTTTTTAAAATTGGTTTTGCTTCTAATAGTAACGATATAATTAATATTTTTAATAAAAAAAAAAATAATAATTTAGAATTATTAAAAGTTTTAGGTTTAATTACAAGATATAATAATAAATCTTTAAAAGATTTTTTTAAAAATAGAATTATTTTTCCAATTAAAAATATATCAGGACAAATTGTAGGTTTTGGTGGTAGATCTATAAATAATAATTTTCCTAAATATATTAATACTATGGATAATTTTATTTTTAGCAAAAAAAATAATTTATATGGTTTATATGAAATGTATAAGTTATGTAAAAAAATTAAATATATTATATTAGTAGAAGGTTATATAGATGTTTTAACTTTATTTCAACATGGTATTTATAATGTTGTTTCTACATTAGGTAATAACATTAATAAAATACAAATTAATATATTATTCAAAAACTCTAAAAATATAGTTTGTTGTTATGATGGAGACCAATCTGGTTTAAATGCTGCTTGGAATATGTTAAAATTATCTTTACCTTATATGAAAGATGGATATCAATTAAAATTTATGTTCTTACCTTTAAAAGAAGATCCTGATAGTATTATTAGAAAGTATGGAGTATTATATTTTAAAAAAATATTAAATAATGCAGAACCATTATCTATTTTTTTTTTTAAAATGTTAATGTTAAAAATAAATTGTAATTCTATAGAAGGTTTAACAAATATAAATATATTAGCAATACCTTTAATAAATAAAATACCTAATAAAACATTACGTTTTAATTTACGTAATAAATTAGGTAAAATGTTAAATATTCCAGAAGAAATACTTGAATCATTGGTATCTAAAAATTTTATATATAATAATAAACGTTTTATTAAAATTAAATATAGTAATATGAAACTACTTATTTCTTTATTGATACAAAATCCAATTTTATTTAAAGTTATACCTAATAAAATGTTACGTATTTTTAATAAATCTAAAATATTAGGTATAGATTTTTTTATAAATTTAATATATAATTATAATAAAAATAATTATATAACAACTGGTCAATTAATAGAATTATATAGAAATACAAAATATGAAAAAACTATTAAATTATTATCTATCTGGGATAATATGATTAGTTCAGATTTAATTAAATGTGTTTTTATTGACATTTTTTATAATTTATGTAAATATGAATTAGAAATAAAAATAGATAAATTAATATTAAAAGAAAGATTAGAAGGGTTAGATAATAAACAACGTATATTATTATGGTATTTTACTAAAAAACTATTAGAGATAAGTAAATAAAAAATATATATATATTTTAAATAATCATTATATTAATATCCAATTTAATTTATTTTTTTTATAATATAATAATTAAAATTAATTTAATTTATTATATTTTATTAAAAAATTAAAAATAATAAAACTATGAAAAAAAAAATAATAAAAATATATAAAAAAATCATAAATAAAAAAAAAACAAAAAAAAAAAAAATACTATCTTTAAAAAAATATATTAATAATTCTAAAAAATATATTGATCCTATTAATTTATACATGAAAGAAATGGGGGCCATGGGATTATTAAATAGAGATGGAGAAATAAAAATATCAAAACAATTAGAAGCTGGTTATAATAAAATTTATAATGTTTTTATTATATTTCCTAAAGTTATGATTTATTTAGTTAATAATTTTATTAGAATTAATAAAAAAAAACTTAAAATGAGTAGCTTAATATACTATTTTATAAAAAAAAAACCTAATATTTATAGAACTAAAAATAAAATTTATAAAAATGATAAATTAATTACAAATGGTAATGAAATATCAAAAAAATTTTTAAAATTAATAAGAAAATATATAAATAGTTATAGTTTAATAAAAAAAAACTTTAATATTTTTGAATATGAAGAAGAAAAAATTAGAAATTTATCTTTTTTATTTTCAAGTTTCAAATTTTCTCAAAAACATTTAAGTTATTTAGTTAAATATATTAAAGATATTATTGAAAAAACTAAGCTACAAATATCTATTTTAACTAATATTTGTATTGTAAAATGTAAAATGCCTAAAAGATATTTTAAAAAAATATTTGATAAAGAATATAATCATAATTGGGTAAATAAAATTAAAAAAAGAAAAACAAAATGGGCTAAAAAATTATTTAATTATTATAATGAAATAAAAAAATGTATTAATGAAATATTATCTATTGAAAAAGAAACAAAACTTAAAGCATTACAAATAATATTTATTGGTAGAAAAACTTTTATTAATAATATAAGAGTTATTATTATAAAAAATCGTATGATAGAATCAAATTTACGTTTAGTAATTTCTATTGCAAAAAAATATACAAATAAGGGTTTAAGATTTTTAGATGTTATACAAGAAGGTAATATTGGGTTAATGAAATCAGTTGATAAATTTGAATACCGAAAAGGATATAAATTTTCTACTTATTCTACATGGTGGATTCGTCAAGCAATAACAAGAGCTATAGCTGATCAAGCTAGAACCATTAGAATACCTGTACACATGGTTGAAAACATTAATAAATTAAAAAGAATATCCAAAGCTAAATCTCAAATATTAGGTAGAAAACCATCTTTAGAAGAATTAAGTGAAGATATGTCAATGAGTATAAAAAAAATAAAACATATATTAGAAATATCTAGAGAACCAGTTTCTATAAATGCTCCGATTTCAAATGGAGAAAATAATAATGCAGCTTTAGGTGATTTTATAAAGGATAAAACTACTAAATTACCTATAGAATCAGCTACTGAATCAAATTTAAAAGAAATAATTGAATCATTATTATTAGGATTAACTTCAAGAGAAGCGAAAGTATTACGTATGAGATTTGGTATAGGAATGAATTGTCAATATACTTTAGAACAAGTTGGTAAACAATTTAATGTTACTAGAGAAAGAATACGTCAAATTGAAGCAAAAGCTTTAATAAAGTTAAGACATCCTAGTAGATCTTTAATATTAAAATCTTTTTTAGAAGATTAATATATTTTTATAAATTTTAAATTTATATTAATTTAATCATATAATAATTAATATATATTTTTAATAGGTAATAATTTTTATTATTATGGAAAATTATATAGAAAATATTATATATACAATGAGATGGTTATTAGCTCCAATATATTTAGGTTTATCTTTTGGTTTAATTGCTTTAACAATAAAATTTTTTCAAATAAATATTTATTTGATAATTAATTCTTTTAATATTTCTGAAAATGAATTAATACTATTATTATTATCTTTGGTTGATATGACTTTAATGGGAAGTTTGTTAATTATGATAATGTTATCTGGATATGAAAATTTTATTTCTAAAATAAATATTAATAAAAACTTGAATAAATTGCGTTGGTTAGGTAAAATGGATTCTAATTCATTAAAAAATAAAGTTTCATCTTCTATTGTAGCAATATCATCTATACATTTATTAAGTATTTTTATGGAAATAAATAGTATTTATAATATTAAAATATTATTATATATAACAATACATATTACTTTTGTAATATCTGCTTTTATTATGGGATACTTAGATAAAACATTAAAAATAAATAATAAATAATAAAACTTAGGAAAAATATGAAAAATATTAGAAAAAAATTATGTGATATTATATTAAATCATGAATTTAATTGTTTAGATAACTATAAAGAACAAGAAAAAAAAGAAGAAAAAAAAGAAGATATTATTGGTCTTTTATTAAAGTTTTTAGACTATTTTAAAAAAAATAAAGAAAATAAAAATGAAGATAAGTATATTTATATTAATAAAAAATATTTAGATTACAAATTAAAATATTTTGAAACTTTTACTTTTAATATTAAACATAAAAATAGAATTATTAAATCAATTTTAAGATCAGAAAGTTTATATTATTATTATTACCATAATATTGATGTCATATAGCTTATTAAATATTCCATTAGTTATCCTTAATTAATATAAAAATAAAATTATATTATATAAAAAAAATATATAATTATTTGATAATTTATATTATTTTAAAATAAATTAAATAATATTAGGAAATAAAATATTGAATATAAAATTAAGAAATATAGCTATTATTGCTCATGTTGATCATGGTAAAACAACTTTAGTAGATAAATTATTACAACAATCAAATACTTTTTCTAATAAAGAAGAAATAAAAGAGAGAGTAATGGATTCTAATATTTTAGAAAAAGAAAGAGGTATAACAATATTAGCTAAAAATACTGCTATTAGATGGAATAATTATCATATTAATATAGTAGATACTCCAGGTCATGCAGATTTTGGTGGTGAAGTTGAAAGAGTACTATCTATGGTAGATTCTGTATTATTAGTAGTAGATGCTACTGATGGACCTATGCCTCAAACTAGATTTGTAACAAAAAAAGCCTTTTCACATGGTTTAAGACCAATTGTTGTAATTAATAAAATTGATTTACCAAGTGCAAGACCAAATTGGGTATTAAATAAAATATTTGATTTATTCATTAATTTAGATGCTACTGAATTTCAATTAGATTTTCCAGTTATATATACATCTGCATTAAAAGGTATTTCTGGTTTAAGTGAAAATAAAATATCTAATAATATGAATTGTTTATATGAAGCTATTATAAAATATACTCCTAAACCAAATTCTGATAAAAATAGTAGTTTTCAAATGCAAATTTCACAAGTTTATTATAATAATTATTTAGGTATTATAGGAATTGGTCGTATTAATAAAGGTTGTATTAGTATTAATAAACAAGTATCAGTTATTGATTATAAAAATAAAAAAAAACATAATGCTAAAATTGAAAAAATACTTATATATTTAGGTTTAAAACAAATAGAAGTTAAATCAGCTGATGCTGGTAATATAGTAGCAATAACAGGTTTAGGAGATATAAATATATTTGATACAATTTGTGATATTAAATGTTTAAAATCTTTACCTAAGTTAAAAGTAGATAAACCTACTATTAGTATGTTGTTTTGTGTTAACAATTCACCGATGTCTGGAAAAGAAGGAAATAAAATTACTGCATCAAAAATATTAAAACGTTTGAAAAAAGAAATGATACATGATATTGCTTTAAATGTTAAAAATACTAAAAAAAATGATACTTTTAAAGTATCTGGAAGAGGTGAATTACATTTATCCATTTTAATAGAAAAAATGCGAAGAGAAGGTTTTGAATTATCTGTTTCTAAACCTAAAGTTATTTTTATTAATATTAATGGTAAAATTCAAGAACCATTTGAAGAATTATTAATAGATATTGAAGAAAAACATCAAGGTTTAATTATGAAAGTTATTGGAGAAAGAAAAGGAAAACTTAAAGATTTAACATCAGATAATAAAGGTAGATTAAATATAATATATATAATACCTAGTAAAAATATTATTGGTTTTAGAAATGAATTTATAAAAATTACTTCTGGAACTGGTTTAATGTCTTCTTCTTTTAGCCATTATGGTAATGTTTGTTCTAATAGTAATAATAAAAGAAAAAATGGAGTATTAATATCAAATGGAACAGGTAAAGCAGTAGCTTTTGCTTTATTTAATTTACAAAATAGAGGAAATTTATTTATTAAACATGGTACAGAAGTATATGAAGGGCAAATAATAGGAATTCATAATCGTATAAATGATCTTACGGTAAATTGTTTAACTGGTAAAAAGTTAACAAATATGAGGGCATCTGGATCAGATGAAGCTATATCATTAATACCTCATATAAATATGAATCTTGAAAAATCTTTAGATTTTATTGAACATGATGAATTGGTAGAAGTAACACCAAATTCTATACGTTTAAGAAAAATATATCTTACTGAACAAGAAAGAAAAAAAAATAATAAAAATACTAAAATTTATAAATAATATATTTTCTTTACTTTTGTTAAATAATATAATATAATTATATGTTATATTGTGGCTCTTTAGCTCAGTGGTTAGAGCACGCGACTCATAATCGCTTGGTCGTTGGTTCGAATCCAACAAGAGCCAAAATTTTATATAAATAATAAATTAATGTTATTAAGAAATATATATATTTATATAAAATATTTTTTTTAATTTACAAGGTAAAATAATAATGAATAATAAAGGAATTAATAAAGTAATATTAATCGGATATTTAGGTAAAGATCCTGAAATAAGATATATGCCAAATGGAATAGCAGTAGCAAATTTAAATTTAGCTACTTCAGATAAATGGAAAGATAAAATTACTGGTGAAATTAAGGAAAAAACTGAATGGCATCGTATAGTTTTATTTGCAAAACTTGCAGAAATAGCTAGAAAATATTTAAAAAAAGGTTCTTATCTTTATATTGAGGGATCACTACAAACAAAAAAATGGAAAGATAAATATAATCAATATAGATATAATACAGAAATAATAGTTAATATAAATGGTACCATGAAAATATTAAATTATATTAAAGAAAATAATGATATTAAAAATAAAATTATTAATAAAATATCAAAAAATATTAATACAAATAATAATAATTTAAATATTGTTGATGAAAGTATTAAAAAAGAATATATTAATAATGAAGATATAAATTTTGATGATGAAATTCCGTTTTAATTTAAAAAATTATATATATAATTAATATTTTTTTTAAAATTAATTTATTAAAAAAAATTACTATTATTATAAAATAATATTTTTTAATATAAAATTTTATATAAATTTTTTTATATTTATTTTTCCATCATAAACATATGATGCTGGTCCTATCATATATAAATTATTTTTTAATCCTTTATATTTAATATATAAATTTCCTCCAGGTAAATTTACTTTAACTTTTTTATTAGATAATATTTTTTTTTTTATACCTATAGCTACTGCTGCACATGCAGCACTACCACAAGATTTAGTTTCTCCTACATCTCTTTCATAAACTCTTAATTTAATATAATTAGTTTTCTTTATTTCCATAAAACTAACATTAACTCCTTGTGGAAAACTAATATGTTTACTTATAATATATCCTAAAAAATTTACATTTATTTTTTTTAAATTATTAACTTGTATAATACAATGAGGATTTCCTAATGATAATGTATCAAATTTAATTTTTATTTTTTTTAATTTAATATAATAATTTTTTGCAAAACATTTTATAAATGGTATAAAATTTTTATTAAAATTTGGTTTACCCATATTTACTTTTATATTATTTTTATTTATTATTTCTAATAACATTTTTTTATTATTAGTTTTTATTTTAATTTTATTTTTATTTATCATTTTTTTTTTTTTTAGATAATATGCAAAACATCTTACTCCATTACCACATTGTGTTACTTCATTACCATTTGAATTAAAAATTCTATAATGAAAATCATAATTTTTATTATATGGTAATTCTATAGAAAGCAATTGATCAAAACCAATTCCTAAATATCTATTTGATAAATTAATAATTAATTGTTTAGTAAATCTAATTTTTTCAATTATATTATTTATAATAATAAAATCATTACCTAAACCATGCATTTTAGAAAATTTCATTTTATTCCTTTATAAAAATCGGTGAGAGAGGATTTGAACCTCTGACCAACTGGTCCCAAACCAGTTACGCTACCAAGCTGCGCCACTCACCGTTATGTAATAAAATACTATTATAGATTTTAATTATTGGGTGATCAATGGGAATCGAACCCATGACTACTGGAACCACAATCCAGAGCTCTGCCAACTGAGCTATGACCACCATATTTAACAATTATTTTTTTTAAATAAAAATTATTTAAATAATAAAAATATTTTTCAGAAAGATGATTAATAATTAATTTCAAAAAACAACTTATTATTATTATACATAATATCATAAAAATTTTTATTAATCAATAAAAAAAATTTTTTATACATATATTTTTTTTATTGTTTTTTTAATTTAAATTATTAAATTATTTTTTAATTGACGCTTTAAATTGTTTAACAAAATTTTATTGTTTTTAGTTTTTTTTATATTTTTTAATAAAAATCTTATTGCATCAACTTTATTCATAAAACTTAATATTTTTCTTAATAGATATATTTTTTCTAATTCATTACATTTAATTAATAATTCTTCTTTCCTAGTACTTGATTTAATATAATCTATTGCCGGAAAAACTCTTTTATTAGCTATTTTTCTAGAAAGATGTAATTCCATATTTCCTGTGCCCTTAAATTCTTCGTAGATTATTTCATCCATTTTAGAACCTGTTTTAATTAAAATAGTAGCAATAATAGTTAAACTACCTCCTTCTTGAAAATTTCTAGCTGATCCAAAAAATCTTTTAGGACGATACAAAGAATTTGAATCAACTCCTCCAGTTAAAGTTTTTCCAGAACTTGGAATTATAGAATTATAAGCTCTAGTTAATCTGGTTAAGGAATCTAATAATATTACAACATTATTACTATTTTCAACCATTCTTTTTGCTTTTTCAATAATTATTTCTGAAATATGTATATGTTTATATGCTGGTTCATCAAAAGTAGAATATAATACCTCTCCTTTGATTAATTTTTTCATTTCAGTTACTTCTTCAGGTCTTTCATCTATTAACAATACAATTAAAAAATGATTT
This sequence comes from Candidatus Annandia pinicola, assembly GCF_020541245.1. NCBI lineage: Bacteria > Pseudomonadati > Pseudomonadota > Gammaproteobacteria > Enterobacterales > Enterobacteriaceae > Candidatus Annandia > Candidatus Annandia pinicola. The sequence continues at coordinate 262,991 of NZ_CP045876.1, forward strand.
TTATAATTATAAGAAATACTATCAGCAATATTTTGTAAAAGAATAGTTTTACCTGCTTTTGGGGGAGCAACAATTAAACCTCTTTGGCCATTACCTATAGGAGTTATTAAATCTAATATACGAGAAGCTATATTATCATAAATTAGTTTTTTTCTTTTTTCTTTTTTTATTTTTTCTTTTTCTTTTTCTCTTCTTTCTTCTTCTTTTTTTTTTCTTTTTTCTCTTTCTTCTTCTGTTTCTTCTTTATTTTCTTCTATTTCTTTTTTATTTTCTTCTTTATTTTCTTCTATTTTTTCTTTATTTTCTTCTTTATTTTCTTCTATTTTTTCTTCTATTTCTTTTTTATTTTCTTCTTTATTTTCTTCTTTATTTTCTTCTATTTTTTCTTTATTTTCTTCTTTTTTTATTTCTTCTTTTATTTCTCTTTCCATATTTAAATGAAAATTAGGATATAGTGGTACTAAACTATCAAAATCAACTCTTGTAATACTTATTTTTGGTATATTAGAATTTATAGTTATAATATCTATTAATGAGAAATAACGTTCATAAAAACCTGGTGGTATAATTTTTCCAATTATCATATCACCTGTTTTTAAACTAAATTTTTTTATTTTTCTTAATGATATATATATATCATTTATTCCTGAGTAATAATTATTGTATATAGATCTTAAAAAACCAAATTTTAGATTTACTATTTCTATAATACCACTACCTAACATTATAATACCAATTTTAATATTAATTTTAAGCATAAAAAAAATAATTATATACCTGGGAAATAATCTTATTGTTTTATGTTTTATATTGATAACAACGTTTAATATTTTCTCTAATCTATTAAATTTTCTTATTCCTACAAAATTGATCATAAAAAAAAATCTAAATTCTAAATCTAATTAAAACATATTTACTAACTAAATATTACTAAATAACTTCAAATGTTTATCAATTAAACTACAAATATTACTTTTAGTTTGAATACCATAAATTTTATATAATAATTTATTATTCCTAAAAAAAAAAATTGTGGGTATAGTTTTAATATTATATTTTGATACAGTATCTTTATTTTCATCTATATTAATTTTATAAACTTCAATTTTTTTTATATATTTATAAGATATTTCATTTATAATAGGAGATAATAATTTGCATGGGTTACACCAGGTTGCCCAAAAATCTATTAATAATAATTTCTTAGATTTTTTTAATATTTTATCTAAATTATTATTTGTAATATTTATAATATTACTATTTTTATTAGACATTATTTTATTTCCTATAAAACTAAAAATAATTTTATTCCTTTTACTTATTATTTTTATATATTAACTTAGTATTAATCATATATTTTCTTAATTTTACACCTACTTTTTCTATTGTATGTTGTTGTATTTTTAAATCAATATTTAATAATTTTTTATTATCAATTGATATAGGTTCTTTTTTAGAAAAACCTAAATCATATTTATTTAGTTTATTTACAAAATTTTCTAAATAAGTAATTGCTTTATTGAAAAATAAATAATTTCCATATTCAGCTGTATCAGAAATTACTAAATTCATTTCATATAAACGTTTACGAGCAATTGTATTTGCAATTAAAGGTAATTCATGAAGAGATTCATAATAAGCAGATTCTGGTAAAATACCTGTTTCTACCATAATTTCAAAAGATAATTCTACACCTGCTTTTATTAAAGCAACCATAATTAATCCACGATCAAAATATTCTTGTTCATTAATATTTTTATCATATAATGGAGCTTTTTCAAATTCACAACAATTTGTTTTTTTACGCCAATTTAATAAATTTACATCATTGTTATTCCAATCTTTCATCATATTTTTAGAAAAATCACCAGAAATTATATCATCCATATGTTTTTCAAATAATGGTCTTAAAATAATTTTTAATTTTAAAGATAAATCAAAAGCTCTAATTTTAGATGAATTAGATAAACGATTCATCATTAATGTAATACCACCATATTTTAAAGATTCTGTAATAGTTTCCCATCCATATTGAATTAACTTACAAGAAAATCCTTTATCAAAACCATCTTTAATTAATTTATTATATAATAATATAGAACTTGTTTGTAATAAACCACATAAAATAGTTTGTTCACCCATTAAATCAGATTTAACTTCTGCTATAAAAGATGATTCTAAAACCCCAGCTCTATGTGATCCAATAGCATAAGCCCAAGATTTAGCAATTTCTATTCCTTTATTAAAAGGATCGTTTTCTGGATGTACCGCAATTAAAGCTGGAACTCCAAAACCTTTTTTATATTCTTCTCTTACTTCAGTTCCTGGACATTTTGGAGCAACCATAATAACAGTAATATCATTTCTTATTTTTTCACCCATTTCAACAATATTAAAACCATGAGAATAACCTAAAATAGATTTTTTTTTCATTAATGGTTGAATTAATTTTATTATTTTACTATGTTGTTTATCAGGAGTTAAATTTATAACTATATCAGCTTCAGGTATTAATTTTTGATAACTATCAACTAAAAATTTATTTTTAGTTGCTCTTCTCCAAGAAATATTTTTATCTTTAATAGATTTTTTTTTTAAAGCGTAGGAAATATTTAAACCTGAATCACGCATATTTAATCCTTGGTTTAATCCCTGTGCTCCACAACCTATAATAACTATTTTTTTATTTCTAATAAATTTACATTTTAATGAAAATTCTTGTGAAGACATTAATCTACATTTTTTTAGATTTTTTAATTTTTTTCTAAAATTAAGTTGATTAAAATAATTATTCATATTATTTAAAGATTCCTTATATTTTTTACTAATTTTTATTTTATAAAAATTTTCTTATTGCACCCTTATCAGCACTTGATACAAAATATGAATAATATAATAATGTTTTAGATATTTTACGTTTACGATTTAATGGAGTATAAGATAATTTTTTTTTTTTTTTTTCTTTAATTATACGTTTTTTTAAAATATAATCTGATAATTTAACATTAATTGACCTATTTGGTATATCAATTTTTATAATATCTTTATTTTTTATTAAAGCAATATTACCTTTATTAGCAGCTTCTGGTGAAATATGACCAATTGATAAACCTGAAGTTCCTCCAGAAAATCTACCATCTGTAATTAATGCACAATATTTATCTATTCCCATTGATTTTAAATAAGTTGTTGGATATAACATTTCTTGCATTCCTGGACCACCTTTAGGTCCTTCATATCTAATTACAATAACATCTCCTGGTAATATCATTCCAGAAATAATATCTTTAATTGCTAATTCTTGACTATCGTATACTTTTGCAGGACCTTCAAAATATAACATGTTTTTTTTTACACCAGCAGTTTTTACTATACAACCATTTTGAGCTATATTACCATATAATACAGCTAAACCACCATCTTGACTAAAAGAAAATTTTTTAGATCTGATACATCCATTTTTAAAATCTAAATCTAATTTTTTCCATTTATTATTTTGTGAAAAAGCTTTAATATTATGTTTACCTGATGGTTTTGCTTTATACATATTTTTTATATTTTTATCTTTTGTTACTGATATATCATATAATTTTAAGGTTTCTTTTAAACTATATCCCAGAATATTAATTACGTTTGTGTTTAATAAATCTATTCTATTTAATTCTCCTAAAATTCTCATTACACCACCAGCTCTATGTACATCTTCCATATAAAATTTTTTAGAACTTGGTGAAACTTTGCATAAATGAGGAACTTTTTTAGATAAAATATCAATATCTTTCATATTAAAATTTATTTTTGCTTCTTGAGCTGCTGCTAATAAATGTAATATAGTATTTGTAGAACCACCCATAGCTATATCTAATGTCATTGCATTTTTAAAAGAATTTAAATTAGCAATATTTCTAGGTAATACATAACTTTTATTATCTTCATAAAAAAATTTTGATAATTTTACTATTCTTTGCCCAGCATATATAAACATTTTTTTTCTATCAAAATGAGTTGCTAATAAAGAACCATTACCAGGTAACGATAAACCTAATGCTTCTATTAAACAATTCATAGAATTTGCTGTAAACATTCCTGAACAAGAACCACATGTAGGACATGCAGATTTTTCTATATCAATACTATTATATTTTTTATTTTTTTTAATTTTATTATCATACATTATAGCATCTACTAAATCTAATTTTTTTTTAAAACCATTAATATTTAATCTCCCAGATTCCATTGGACCTCCAGATACAAATATAGTTGGAATATTTAATCTTAGAGATGCCATTAACATACCAGGAGTTATTTTATCGCAATTAGATATACATACCATTGCATCAACACAATGAGCATTTATCATATATTCTATAGAATCAGCAATTAAATCTCTTGATGGTAAAGAATATAACATTCCACTATGCCCCATAGCTATACCGTCATCAATAGCTATAGTATTAAATTCTTTTGCAACACCACCACAATTATTAATTTGTTGAGATACTATTAAACCTACATCACGTAAATGAATATGTCCTGGAACAAATTGAGTAAAAGAATTAACTACTGCAATTATAGGTTTATCAAAATCATTATCTTTCATTCCTGTTGCACGCCATAAAGCTCTAGCACCTGATCCTTTTTTAGAAGTATTAGAACGATACTGTATCATAAATATATTGATTTTTTACCTTTGATTAAAACTAAAAAAACAAATTATATTTTTTTAAAAAGATAAATTATATAAATAATATATTTATATCTATTATTTTTTTTAATTGATATTTTAATATTTTTGAATTTTTATAACTTAATAAAATAATTTTAATATTAACTTTTTTAATATTAAAATCATATTTATAATTTAAATTAATATTTATAAAACCACGATGTCTTAAAATTCTTATAATTCTTTCTAATATTTCTGGTTTAAAACTTATTTGAATAAAAACTTTATATTTATACATTTATTTAATATTCTATCATATCTGTATTACTTACACCAGGTGGTACTAAAGGCCATACATTATCATATTTATCAATTGATACATGTAGTAAGTAAGATTTTTTAGTTTTAAAAAATATTTTTAATGATTTTTTTATTTCTTTAGTTTTACTAATATTTTTACCTTCAATATTAAATGAGTCGGCTAATTTTATAAAATCGGGATTATCATCAAGATTAGTTTCACTATATCTACTAAAAAAAAATAATTCTTGCCATTGTCTAACCATTCCTAATCTTCTATTATCTAATAATAAAATTTTAATTGGTAAATTATATCTTTTTATAGTATTTAATTCTTGTATATTCATTATAAATGAACCATCTCCAGTTATACAAATTACTGTTTTTTTAGGTTTAGCAATTTGTGCTCCAATTGCTGATGGTATACCAAACCCCATACTGCCTAAACCACTAGAAGAAATAAATTCTTTATTATAATAGAATTCTATATGTTGAGCTACCCACATTTGATGTTGACCAACATCTGTAGTAATAATTGTATTTTTAGGTTTAATTTCTGATAATTTTTTTAATAAATAAGGAGCCCATATTTTTTTTAAATTATTTTTATAGTTATAACCATATCTTTTTTTAAGTAAAATTATTTTATTTTGCCATTTACTAATATTAATTTTTATTGTTAACATGGGTAATATATTATTTAAATCACCACATAAATATAAATTAGCATTACGAACCTTGTTAATTTCAGAAAAATCAATATCTAAATGAATAACATTAGCTAAATTAGCAAAATTTTTTAAATTTCCAGTTACTCTGTCATCAAATCTAGATCCAATTGCTATTAATAAATCACATTCTTGTACTGCTAAATTAGCAGATTGATTACCATGCATTCCAATCATACCAAGATAATATTTACTATGATATGAGTTTATTACACCTATTCCTTTTAAAGTTACTACTGTAGGAATACCTGTAATTTTTATAAATTTTTTAAATGAATTAATTGCTTTAGCTATACCTATACCACCACCTGCATATATAATAGGTTTTTTTGATTTTTTTATTAAAAAAATTATTTTTTTTAAAATTTTTTTATTATAAAAAAAATTTTTTTTATTTTTTTTTTTTTTTTTTTTAATATTTTTAATATTAATTTTACTTAATTGTATATCCTTAGGTATATCTATTAATATTGGACCTGGTCTACCTATTTTAGATATTTCAAATGATTTATTAATAATTAATGACATTTTATCAATTGAATTTATTAAAAAACTATGTTTAGTACAAGATAAAGAAAGACTAATCATATCAACTTCTTGAAATGCATCACTACCTATTAAATTAGATGAAACTTGACCTGTAATAGCTATTATAGGAACAGAATCTATAAATGCATCAGATAAACCTGTAATAAGATTTGTAGCCCCGGGTCCAGAAGTAACAATACAAACTCCTATTTTATTGGTAGATCTAGCATATCCAATTGCTGACATAATTACTCCCTGTTCATGTCTGCATAATATATGTTTAATATTGCTTTTATATATAGCATCATATACAGGCATTATTGCACCTCCAGGATAACCAAACACAACTTCTACACCTAATCTAGATAATTTATGAATAAGATATTGTGCTCCTATCATATTTATTTTTATAATTTTTATTCATAGTAATTTTATAATTTATAATATATTTAAAAAAAATATATTATTTTATATAACATATTTTTTTAAAAATTAAATTATATAAAATTTATAAAACAGGGGTGGAGGGACTCGAACCCACAACTTTCGGTTTTGGAGACCGACGCTCTACCAATTGAACTACACCCCTTTTTATTTATAAAAATAAATTTATATTATTTTTATAATTTTATTAATACTATTTTAATTAATAAATTATAATAATTATTTTATTTTTTTTATAATTATAATTAATAAATATTATACATTAATATTTATTTAATTTAAAGTTTTATTTAAATAAATTATATGCATTTTTTTAATATTTTTATTGATAAATCTATTGATGGCATTTTATTATGCCATAAAAAAAATGAATAAGCTGCTTGAGATACTAACATTCCTAAACCATCATATATATTCATACTTTTTTTAGAACACCATTTTAAAAATGAAGTTTTATTTTTACTATACATCATATCATAACAAAATGTTTTTGAATTTATAATATTATCTGATAATTTTGGAATTTTATTATTAATACTACATGACGTAGCATTAATAATAATATCAAATTTTTTTTTACATAAATTTATATCTTTTATATATTTTATTTTTCCTAAATTTTTAAATTCTTTAGATATATTTTTTGCTTTTTCTATAGTTCTATTTGTAATTGTAATTTTATTATGATATAATAATAATTGGGGGATTATTCCCCTAGCAGCACCACCTGCTCCTATTATTAAAATTTTTTTTTTTGTATAACAACAAAATAATCTTTTTAAATCATTAATAAAACCTATACCATCAGTATTATCTCCTAATAAATATTTATTTTTAAACCTAGTTATAACATTAACTGATTTAGATAAAATAGCTCTTTTTGTTAATAAATCACATAAATGTAATGCTTTTTTTTTAAATGGTAATGTTATATTAGCTCCGTAACCTCCAGAATAAAAAAAATTTTTTGAAACAGTAAAAAAATTTTTTTTTGGTATATTTACTTTAGTATAAGAATATATTATATTAGTATTATTAGAAAATATTTTATTTATTATAGGAGATTTACTATGATAAACAGGATTTCCAAACAAAGCAATTTTTTTCATGTTATTTTAATTTCATTTTATTATTTATTTATTTAATTTTTATATAAATAAAAAAAATATAAAAAAATATTTATTTTAATAAAATAAATAATTATTATTTTATATTTTAATTTAATAAAATTTATTTTTTAAATTAAAAAAAAATATGTTAATATCAAATTTATTATATTATCCTGATAAAAGATTACGTTTAAATTCTAAAAAAATAAAAATATTTGGTGAAAAAAACAATTACTTAATAAAAAATATGTTAAAAATTATGTATGATAATGTAGGAATTGGTTTAGCTGCTAATCAAATAAATGTTCAAAAACAAATTATAGTAATTGATATCTCGAATGATCATAATAAACCTTTAATATTGATAAATCCTAAATTTATATATAAAAATAATTTATCACATAATCATGAAGGGTGTATTTCTATACCTAATTATATGAATTCAATTCCAAGATTTAAAATAATAATAATAGAAGCTTATGATCAATATGGTAAATTATTTAGATTAAAAGCTTCTAATTTATTATCTTTTTGTATTCAACATGAAATGGATCATTTAATAGGTAAGTTAATTATTGATTATTTACCATTTTATAAAATAGAAACAATTAAAAATAAATATTTAAAGTTAAAAAAAAATACTATTATTAGGAGTTTTTAATTGTTAAAATCATTAAAAATAATTTTTATTGGAACTTCATTTATTGCTGAAAAATATTTAAAATATCTATTTAAATTAAAATATAAAATTATTGCTATTATTACTAAATATGATAAATTATTGGATAAAAAAAAAAAATATTCAAAAATTAAAATTTTATCTAAATATTATAAAATACCTATTTTACAACCTAAATTTTTATTAGATATATATTATAAAATATTTTTTTTAAAACCAGATATAATTATTATTTCTTCATATGGTAATATTATACCTAAAAAAATTTTTAATATTCCAAAATTTGGTTGTATTAATGTACATTTTTCTATTTTACCTAGATGGAGGGGTTCATCACCAATACAACATGCAATATTGTATGGAGATAAAAAAACAGGTGTTACAATTATAAAAATTAATAAATATTTAGATGAAGGAGATATTATATTTAAAAGTATTTGTATTATTAAAGATAAAGATAATATTAATAATTTATATAAAAAAATAATTTATATAGGAATTGAAAGTTTAATAATATCTTTAAATTTAATTGTAAAAAAAAAATTTTTATTAGAAAAACAAAATAATTTTTATTCAACTTATGCATATAAAATAAAAAAAAAAAATGCTAGAATTAAATGGTATTTACCAGCAATTTTTTTAAAAAGATTTATAAAAGCATTTAATTTATGGCCAGTATGTTTTTTTTTAATAAAAAAAATATATATAAAAGTTTTTAAAATAGATGTTAATTTTATTAAAAATAATAAATATAATATAGGAGAAATTATAAGTATTAATAATAATGGAATTAATATTAATACTATTAGTGGTATTTTAATTTTAAAAGAAATTCAATTTTCAGGTAAAAATAAAGTTAAAGTTAAAAAAAATTTGAATAATATTTATAATATTTTTATTTTAAAAAATATAATTAATTAAATAAATTATAAAAAATTATGTTTTATAAAAATTGTAATTTGTATGATATTTATAGTTAAAATTAAGTCTAAAAAAAAAAAAGTTAGGTAGGGCCAATGTATTTTTTTTTAAATTTTTAAAAATTTTATAAATTAATTTGTTTTTTTTTAGGGGGGGGGGGTTAGTTTGAGTTTAATATTAAAATAGTGAAAATTTAGTAAAAAAAATTATAATTAATATTAAAATAATTTATCATTTTATAATTGTAAAAATAAAATAAAAAAAACTAAATATTTAATAATTGTAAATATTAAGAAAATTTAAAATAAAAATCTTTAAACATAATATAAGACATCATTGCTCCATCATTACGACGATAATTATATTTTATAATTTTAGTATAACCTCCATTTTCATTTTTTAATCTAGGACCTAAAATATTAAATAATTTTATTATTGCTTCTTTACTTCTTAAAATTGAAAATAAAATAATTCTATTATGATGATTATCTTGTTTAGAAATACTGATAATAGGTTCAATTGTTTTTTTTAATAATTTTGCTTTAGTTGAAGTAGTTTTTATCATTTCAAAATTTATTAAACTAACAATCATATTTCTTAACATAGATTTTAAATGACTTCTTGTACGATTTAATTTTTTACCATATTTTAGATGCCTCATAAGTTATTCCTTTTTTTTTATTTTTACTGTTTTCTTCTTGTAATTCTTTTTTTTTATCTTGCCAATTATCTAGTATAGTTCCTAAATGTAATCCATGATAAGATAAAATAATTTTTATTTCTGAAATTGATTTTTTTCCTAAATTTGGAGTACTAATTAATTCTGATTCCTTAATTTGTACTAAATCACCTACATAGTATATTACTTCTGATTTTAAACAATTAATAGCTCTTACAGGTAATTCTAAAATATCTATTGGATATAATAATATTGGATTAAATTCAGGTAATTCTTCTTCAGGTTCTATTTCAGTAGTATCAGTTAAATTTACAAATGTTTGCAATTGTGAAGATAAAATTCTAGATGCATAACGAATAGCATATTCTGGAGTCATAACACTATTAGTTTCAACATATAAAATTAATTTATCAAAATTAGTGTTTTTACCGATACGAGAAGATTCAACATTATACATTACATGTTTTATAGGGCTATAATAAGCATCTAACATTATACAATCTTTGCTATATTCATCTCTTGTACTATTAGTATCAGTATCATATGCAGGTTCATATCCTTTTCCAGCTTGAACTTTCATTCTCATACAAATAGAAGAGCTTTCACTAGTTAAATGACATATAACATGTTTTTTATCATATATTTTAACATTTTTATTATGATAAATATCTCCAGATAAAACAGGGCCAATTCCTTTTTTATTTAAGTATATAAAAGCATGGGTATTTTCAATAATTCTACATGATATTTGTTTTATATTTAATATAATTTCTGAAATATCTTCCCTTAAACCTATTTTATATTCATATTCATGTCTAATATTTTTAATCATTATTTGAGTTATCGCATAACCTGGTATTAATGACATTAATGTTCTTCTTAATGAATTTCCTAAAGTATGACCTAAACCTTTTTCTAAGGGTTCAATTGTTACTTTTGATTTTTTAAGGCTTTCATTTTCAATTTTTATTAAATTAGGAAAAGAAAAAAATTTTTCATTTATTTCCATAATATTTCCAATATAATATATTATTTATTTAGAATAAAATTCTATAATTAAATGCTCGTTAATTTCTTCTAAAATTTCTTTTCTATGAGGCATTCTAATAATAATACCTTCCATATAATTTTTATTTATCATTAACCATAATGGTTTTGGTTTAATTTTATTTATTTCTAAACATTTTTTTATTTTTTTTTTTATTTTACAATTTTTTTTTATACTAATTATATCTGATATAGAGACTAAATATGAAGGTATATTTACTATATTATAATTAATCATTATATTATTATGATTAATTAACTGACGTGCTTCTAATCTAGTAGAAGATAACCCCATTCTATAAACTATATTATCAAGACGCCTTTCTATTACTATTAATAAATTTTCTCCAGTATTTCCTTTTAGTTTTTTTGCTAGTTTATAATAATTACTGAATTGATTTTCTAAAATTCCATAAATACGTTTTAATTTTTGTTTTTCTCTTAATTGAGTTCCATAATCTGAAATTCTTATTTTTTTTGCACCATGTTGACCAGGATATGTACTAAATTTACATTTAGTTTCAATATTTCTTATACCTGATTTTAAAAATAAATCTGTTTTTTCACGACGACTAAGTTTTAATTTAGGTCCTAAATATTTAGACATTTTTATTTATTTTATATTCCTATTTTATAATTTTAATTATACTCTACGTTTTTTAGGAGGCCTACAACCATTATGAGGTATTGGTGTAATATCATAAATATTAGTAATATTAAAATTTAAAGTATTAAATACACGAATTGCTGATTCTCTACCAGGTCCAGGACCATTTACCATAATAATTAAATTTTTTATACCATAATTTTTTGCTAATGCTGCACAAGTTTCAGCTGCAGTTTGAGATGCAAAAGGAGTTGATTTTCTAGAGCCTCTAAATCCTGAACCTCCTGAAGTTTTCCATCCTAAAGTATTACCAAATCTATCAGTAACAGTAATTATTGTATTATTAAATGATGCATAAATATGAATAATACCATCAATATATTGTTTTTCTAATTTTTTTTTTTTTGTTTTTACCATATTAATTTTACCTAATATTTATTTATTTTTTAATAGATTTTTTTGGTCCTTTACGTGTTCTAGCATTAGTTTTAGTTCTTTGGCCTCTTACTGGTAATTTTCTTCGATGAAAAACACCTCTATAACATTTTAAATCTATTAATCTTTTAATATTTAATATTAACTTTCTTTTTAAATCACCTTCAACTATTAATTTAGATATTTCTTTTCTTAAAATTTCTTTTTGTATACTTGATAATAAATTAGTTTTAACATTATCTTTTATATTAGCAATTTTACATATTTTTTTTGAAATATTTTTACCAATTCCATATATATATGTTAATGCTATTATAGTTCGTTTATTATCAGGAATGTTTATACCTGCAAAAAGAGCCAATTTTAACTCCTATATTTAAAAATATTATTATTAATTTTAATTATTAATTGTAATAATAAAAATTAACCCTGTCTTTGTTTATGTCTTGGTTTTGCTTCACAAATTAAACGAACAATTCTTTTACGACGAATAATTTTACATTTATGACACAATTTTTTAACTGATGCTTTAACTTTCATATAAATTCCTATTAAAAAAAATATTAATTTAAAAAAATATTTTTTTTATAATTATATTCATTATTTAATTTTATAGTTTCAATTTGTTTAATACATTCCATAATAGTAATTATAATTATTAATAAAGAAATTCCATTTAAATAAAAAGGTAATTTAGTAAAATATTTAATTAATTCAGGAATTAAACAAATTATAGAAATATATATAGAACTTATGAATGTTAATTTTTTTATAATTTTATATAAAAATTTTTTAGTTTTTAATCCTGGCATTATACCTGGTATTATAATATCTGATTTTTTTAAATATTTAGATATTTCCATATCTTCAAATATTATATTATTATATGTAAAACAAAAAACAATAATAACAAAAATATATAATAATAAATTTAATATTTGACATAATAATAAAAATGTATTATCATTATTTAATGAAGATATTATAAAATTATGATATCTTAAAATTAAAAGTTTAATTATAAACATTAAACTTGATGAAAATATTGCTGGCATAATACCAGAAATATTAATTTTAAATGATAAATAAATATTTTTTTTAATTTTATTATAATTATTATTTAAATATTCTACTATTATTTTTTTATTACTATTTTCTATAATAATAATTAATAAAATTATAAAAATTGTAATTATATTAAAAATAATAAATTCAAATATTGTAATATTATTTAATTTTATTTGATTTATTATATTAAAAAAACAATATGGTAATTTAGATAAAATATTAATACATATAATAATAGAAATACCATTTTCAAAACTATATTTTGTAATTTGATCTCCTAACCATATTAAAAACATTGTTCCTGTTACTAAACTAATAGTATTAATAAAATATGTAACAAATAAATTATTACATAATATTAATTCAGATGTATTAAATGAATTTAATAAAACTGAAGTAATAATAATTGATTGTATAATAGATAATATTAAAGCAGTATATTTAATATATTTATTTATTATAAAATTGCTATTTATATCATTTTTTTTAATATTTAATATTTTTTTATTTAAAATATTTAATGTTTGTATAAAAATAGATGATGATATATAAGGTATTAATCCTAAAGTAAAAATAGATGCATGTAATAAAGCACCACCTGAATATATATTTAATAATTCAATAAAATTATTATTATTGTAATTAATAATTTTATTAAAATTATTAATATTAATACTTGGAATAGGAATAAAAGAACCTATACGTAAAAATATAATTGATATTAATAAAAAACATAATCTATATTTTAATTCTTTTTTTTTCATATTAAAATAAACTAATTAACATTTTTAAGTATCAACAACCCCACCTAAATTTTTTATTTTTATATAAGATTTTAAAGTAGTTTTTATATTACAAATTATTTTTCTAGAATATATTTTTCCAAAAAGAATAATTTTTATATTTTTAATATTTTTTTTAATTAAATTATATTTTTTTAATGTATAAATATCTATAACAGTATTTTTAATAATATTTAAATTAGATAATTTAATCTCTTGTGTTAAAATGTTTTTTTTTGTTTTAAATCCAAATTTTGGTAATCTACGATATAATGGTGTTTGACCTCCTTCAAATCCTCTTTTTATTTTTCCACCAGATCTAGATTTTTGTCCTTTATGACCTTTACCACATGTTTTACCGTAACAAGAACCAATACCTCTACCTAATCTTTTTTTTTTCTTTTTAGTACCTTTATTATAAGATAAATTATTTAAATACATATATTATTTTCCAATTTTTATCATATAACTTATTAAATTAATCATACCTCTTATAGATTCTGTATCTTTTCTTAAAACAGTATGACCAATTTTTTTTAAACCCAAACCATTTAATGTAGCTTTATGTTTTGGTAATATTCCTATTGAACTTTTAATTTGAGTAATATAAATTTTATTCATATATTATTTTATAATTTAGTTTTTTTTATAAATAAATTTTACCTCTTTTTTGATAAATTTTTTTAGGTGATTGAATATTTATTAAACCATTAATAGTAGCTTTAACTACATTTATAGGATTTGTAGATCCGTAAGATTTAGCTAATATATCACTAATTCCAGATACTTCTAATAAAGATCTCATTGCTCCTCCCGCAATAATTCCAGTACCAGGAGATGCTGGTTTCATAAAAATAGTTGATCCTGTATAATGACTTTTAATTGCATAATGTATAGTATTATCATTTAATTCTATTTTAATTAATTTTTTTTTTGCTTTATCTATTCCTTTTTTTATAGCTATAGGAACTTCACGGGATTTACCATAACCAAATCCAATTAAACCATTACAGTTTCCTACAACCATAAGAGCTGTAAATGAGAAAACTCTACCTCCTTTTACAGTTTTAGAAACACGATTAACAGCTACAAGTTTTTCTTTTAATTTTTCTTTATTTTTTTTTTTTAACAATTTACATACCTTATAATTAAAATATTAAAATATTAAACCATTTTTTCTAGCGGATTTAGCTAATTCAAGTATACATCCATGATATTTAAAACCAGATCTATCAAATGCAACTTTATTAATTCCTATATTTAATGATCTTTTAGCTATTATTTTTCCTATAACACTAGCTGAATTTTTATTTTTAGTATAATTTATTTGTTTTCTAATTTTTTTTTCTAAAGTTGATGCTGATACTAATACTCGTGAATCATCTTTATATATTATTATTTGTGCATATATATGACGTAATGTTTTATTAACTACCAATACTATATTTTTATTTTTTCTTATTTTGTATCTTATATGAATTGCACGATTTAAACGACGCTTTTTTTTATTAATCATATTATTTTTTCTTAGCTTCTTTAAGATTTATTATTTCATCACTATAACGAATACCTTTACCTTTATAAAGTTCTGGTTTTCTATAAGATCTTATATTAGCAGCAACTTGACCTATAGATTGTTTATTTATACTTTTAAGAACAATTTCATTTTGTGATAAACATACTGCATTAACATCTTTTGGTAATTTATAAATAATAGTATGAGAATAACCTAAAAAAAATTCAATAATATTATTTTTTATAGAAGCTCTATAACCTATACCGATAATATTTAATTTTTTAGTAAAACCTTTAGTAATTCCAATAATCATATTATTAACGATCGATCTTATTGTTCCTGATTGTATCCAACTATTTTTATTATCTTTGTAAGGTTTAAATATTATTTTATTTTTAATTTTTTCAATTTTAACTAATCTATTTATATTAACTATTAGTTTATTTATATTATTTTTTATAATAATTTTATTATTTTTAATTTTTACTTTTATTTTTTCGGGTATTACAATTGGTATTTTAGCAACACGAGACATTTAAATTATTTTCCCTCCTTAATTATTTTTTTAAGATACATAACAAATAATTTCACCACCTAGACCATATTTACGAGCGTTATGATCTGTCATTAATCCTTTAGAAGTTGATACTATTGCTATACCCAATCCTGCAATTATTTTAGGTAAATTATTTTTATTTTTATATATTCTTAAACTTGGTTTACTTACACGATTTATATTATATATAACTGATTTATTTTTAAAGTATCTTAATTTAATTTCCAATATTTTTTTTTTATTTTTATTAATAATATTAAAATCTTCAATATATCCTTCTTCTTTTAAAATTTTAGAAATAGAATTCTTTAATTTTGAAGAATACATAGTAATTTTTTTTTTTTTTACAATTTGACTATTACGAATATGATTTATCATATCAGATATAGGATCTTGTATATTCATTTATATATATATTTCCTATTTTTTTTTATAATTTACCAACTTGATTTTGTTAATCCAGGAATATCTCCACGCATAGCAAACTCACGTAATTTAATACGACTTAAACCAAATCTTCTTATGAAAGAATTTGCTCTTCCTGTTTGTTTACATCTATTTCTTTGACGAATTGTACTAGAATCTCTAGGTAATTTTTGTAATTTTATAATTGCATCCCAACGATCTTCTTTTTTTATTTTTATATCTTTAATTATTTTTTTTAATAATTCTCTTTTCTTAAAAAATTTTTTTGATAACCTTATACGTTTATTATTTCTTTCTATTAAGCTTTTTTTAGCCATTAAATTATCCTTTATTTACGGAAAGGAAAATTAAGTTCAGATAATAAATTAAATGCTTCATTATTATTTTTAGCAGTAGTTATAATATTAATGTCTAAACCCCTAATACGATCAATTTTATTATAATTAATTTCTGGAAATATTATTTGTTCTTTAATTCCTAAATTATAATTACCATAACCATCAAAGGACTTTTTAGATAAACCACGGAAATCTCTAATACGAGGTATAGCAATATGTATTAATTTTTTTAAAAATTCCCACATAATATTTTTTCTTAATGTTACTTTACAACCAATAGGAAATCCTTTTCTTATTTTAAAACCAGCTATAGATTTTTTTGTTTTAGTTATTATTGGTTTTCTCCCTGTAATAGCAGTTAAATCAGATAATGCATAATTTAAAGTTTTTTTATCATTAAAATTACTTCCAATACCTATATTTAATATAATTTTAATTAATCTCGGTACTTGCATAACTGAATAATAATATGACTTTAACATTATTTTTTTAATTACATTATTTTTATAAAACTTTTTTAAATTTATTTCCATATATTTCCATTTATATAATATTAAATCCATTTGATTTGAAAAATCTTATTTTTTTACCTAATACAAATTTAAATTTTATTTTATCTGCTTTGTTTGTATAAGGATTAAAAATAGCAATGTTAGAAATATTTATATAATTTTCTTTAGGTATAATACCGTAAATTTTTTTTATTTTAGAAACTTTTAAATGTTTTCTTTTTATATTTAAATTATATATTAAAACCTTACCATTATTAAAAATATTTTTAACTATACTAATTTTACCCTTATCTTTACCTTTTGTAATAATTATATAATCTCTATTTTTAATTTTATATTTCATTTATTTACCTTTTATAAAACTTCAGGTGCTAAAGAAATTATTTTCATAAATTTAGAATTTCTTAATTCACGAGTTATAGGTCCAAAAATACGTGTACCAATTGGTTGATCATTTGTATTATTTAATATTACGCATGCATTACTATCAAATCTTATAATAGACCAATCTAATCTTCTAACTCCTTTTTTTGTTCTTACTATAACTGCTTTAAATACTTCACCTTTTTTTACTTTACTTTTAGGAATTGCTTCTTTAACAGTTATTTTAATAATATCTCCAATATTAGCATATTTTTTTTTTGATCCTCCTAAAACTTTAATACACATTACTTTTTTAGCTCCAGAATTATCAGCTACATTTAATACAGTTTGTTCATAAATCATTTTTAATTTCCATAAAAATAATATTTTTTTATATTAATAATTTTAAAAATAATTATTTTATAAATTATTTATCTTAAAATTTTAACTAAATTCCAACTTTTAATTTTTGATATTGGTTTACATGATTTAATTAAAACTAAATCACCAATTTTACATTTATCATTTTCATCATGTATATGTATTTTAGTTATTTTTTTTATAAATTTACCATATATTAAATGTTTTACTATTCTTTTAATAATTACTGTTGCTGTTTTTTTCATTTTTTTTTTAATAACAGTTCCATAAAATATATTATTTTTTTTTTTTAACATAATATTCAATCTTTTGTTTAATCATATTTTTAATTTTTGCAATATTTCTACGTTTTTTTTTTAATAAATGAGTTTTATTTAAAGATTTTAAAATTATTTTCATTTTTAAAATAAAGTATTGATATAATTCTCTAATAAGACAATGATTTATTTTTTTTAAAAAACAGAAAACAGTTAATATTTTTTTTTTCATAATATTACCATTTTTTTTATTAAAATTGTTTTTACAGGTAATTTAGATGAAGCTATTTTTAAAGCTTTATAAGCAATATCTTGATTTACTCCATCTATTTCATATAATATTCTTCCTGGTTTAATTAAAATAACCCAATATTCCACATTACCTTTTCCTTTTCCCATACGTACTTCTAATGGTTTTTTTGTAATAGGTTTATCTGGAAAAATTCTAATCCATATTTTACCCTCTTTTTTAACATATCTAGACATTGAGCGACGAGCAGCTTCTATTTGTCTTGAAGTAATTCTGCCTCTTGTTATAGCTTTAAGAGCAAATTTTCCAAAAAATATATTAGAACCTTTATTAGAAAACCCTCTATTTTTACCTTTTTGCATCTTTTTAAATTTGGTTTGTTTAGGTTGTAACACAAATTTACCTCATTATTATTATTACTATTTAGAAAAATAACTAGTTTTTTTTTTATTAATTAATTTATCTAATACTTCTCCTTTAAAAATCCAAACTTTAACACCAATTTTACCATAAGTAGTTTTTGCTTCTGAATGACTATAATCTATGTCAGCTCTTAAAGTATGCAATGGAACTCTACCTTCTCTATACCATTCAGTTCGAGCTATTTCAGATCCTCCTAAACGACCACTTATTTCAATTTTAATTCCTTGAGCGCCTGAATTCATTGCATTTTGTATTGCTCTTTTAATTGCTCTTTTAAATGATATTCTTTTTTCTAATTGTAATGATATATTATTAGATACAATTTTAGAATCTAATTCTAAATCATATATTCCAATAACATTAATTTGGATTTTAACATTTATTATTTTAAATAACTCAGTTTTAATTTTATTTAAAAGATCATTATTTTTATTTAAAATTGTACTAGGTTTTCCAGAATAAATATTAATATTAACTTTTTCTTTAATTCTTTCAATTATAATTTTAGATATAGATGATTTATATAATTTTTTTTCTAAAAAATTACGAATTTTAAAATCAAAATTTACATTATTAGCAAATTCTTTTTTATTAGAAAACCAACAAGAATTATGTAATTTTACAATACCTAATCTCATTCCATTAGGATTAACTTTTTGACCCATAAAATTTTTTTTATCCTTTAATTAATAATGTAAAACGATAGTAATATGACATTTTTTTTTTTTAATATAATCAGCTCTTCCTTTAGCTCTAGGTATAATTCTTTTATATGAAGGACCATCGTTAACATATATACTTTTTATTTTTAATTTATCTATATCAATAAAATTATAATCATCTGCATTTGAAATTGCAGCTTCTAATACTTTTCTTAAAATTACAGCAGATTTTTTATTAACATTATTTAATACGTCCAATGAAGTACATATTGCTTTTTTTCTTATTAAATTAGCCGCTAATCTCATTTTTTGAGCTGAAGAATTAACATAAAGGTATTTAGTTATAATATCCATATTTTATTCTTTATTATTATTTTTTTTTATTTTTTTATCAGGACTATTATGACCTCGATATGTTCTTGTAAGAGAAAATTCTCCTAACTTATGACCAACCATTTCTTCTAATATAAAAACAGGAATATGTTTTTTACCGTTATGTACAGCAATTGTTAAACCTATCATTTCCGGAAAAATTGTAGAACGTCGTGACCAGGTTTTTATAGGTTTTTTATTTTTATTTTTTAAATGATTTTCAACTTTTTTTAATAAATGTAAATCAATAAATGGTCCTTTTTTAACAGATCTGCTCATAATATCCTTAAAAATTATTTATTTTCTATGATGAATAATAAATTTTTCTGTTCTTTTATTTTTTCTAGTTTTTTTACCTTTAGTTTTTATACCCCAAGGTGTAACTGGATGTTTACCAAAATTTCTACCTTCACCACCACCGTGAGGATGATCTATAGGATTCATAGCTGTTCCTCTTACTGTTGGTCTTATACCTCTCCATCTTGATGCTCCTGCTTTACCTAATGATACTAACATTTTTTTTTCATTACTAACAACTCCAATTGTTGCTCTACATTTATTTTCTATTTTACGCGTTTCTCCAGAACGTAACTTTAAAAAAGAATATATTTTTTCTTTAGAAATTATTCTTGCATAACTTCCAGCTGATCTTGATAATTGCCCCCCTTTACCAGGTTTAATTTCTATATTATGTACTATAGATCCTATTGGTATAAATTCTATAGGTAATGTATTACCATTTTTAATAGGAGCTTTGGGCCCTGACTGAATATATTCACCTACTTTCATATTTTTAGTAGCTAAAATATATTTTTTTTTACCATTAGAATACATAATTAATGCAATATTTGCTGTTCTATTAGGATCATATTCTAATTTTAATATAATAGCTGTAAGATTATCAGTGTTTCTTTTAAAATCAATAATACGATACATGTTTTTACTTCCACCACCAATATGCCTAGTAGTTATTCTACCATTATTATTTCTACCACCTGTTTTATTTTTTTTTTTTATTAATTTATAATATGGTTTATTTTTATTATCTATTTCATTATTAATTAATTTAATAACATGTCGTCTACCAGGAGATGTAGGTTTACACTTAATAATATTCATTTTACCTGTTTATTTGTAATTTTAAGATTTGGAAGTCCTATATATATTTTTTCTTTAAAAGAAATATATACTTTTTTCCAACTTTTATGATAATGTATAAATTTTCCTCTTTTTATTTTTTTTTTTTTTACAATTAATGTATTTATACTAATTAAACTTGTGTTAAATATTTGTATAATTGCTTTTTTAATTTCTTTTTTATTAGTTTTTAAAGAAGTTTTAAATATAAATTTATTACCTTCTTTATTTAAAAAAGAAATTCTTTGAGATATAAAAGGTTTCTTTAATGTTAAATAAAGTTTTTTATCTATTATTTTCATTTTAAAGATTTCTCTATTTTTCTAATAGAATCTAAAGTAATAATAACTTTATCACAAGATAATAGCTTTAATATATTCATAGATCTTAAATAACATATATTAAATTTATATAAATTTCTAGAAGCTAACATAATATTTATATCATAATAATTTATTATTATTAAAATTTTTTTAAAATTAATTTTTTTTACTTTATTAATTAAACTTTTTGTATTATAATTTTTTAAATAAAATTTATTAAATATTAATAATCTTTTTTGTCTTATTAATTCTGATAAAATAATTTTTAAAGCATTACAATACATTTTTTTATTTATTTTTTGACTATAATTTTGTAATTTAGCTGCAAATGTAACTCCACCACTACGCCATATAGGACTTTTTTTAGAACCAGCTCTAGCATTTCCAGTTCCCTTTTGTTTCCAAGGTTTTTTGTTAGAACCTGATACTAAAGAACGATTTTTTTGTGAATGTGTACCTTGTCTATATTTTAATGAATAAGAAACTATGACTTGATGAAGTAATGTTTTATTAAAACTTTTATTAAATATACTATCCGAGATTTCTACATTTTTTTTTTTATCATATAACATTATTATCATGTTAGTTTTATTTTTTTATTTTTTTTAATAGAGGGTTTTATAATTACATAACTATTTAAATGTCCAGGTATTGAACCTTTTATTAAAAGTAAATTATTTTTTGTATCGATTTCTGAAATAGCTAAATTTTGTATAGTTGTTTTTTTATTACCTAAATGACCTGACATTTTTTTTCCTTTAAAAACTCTTCCGGGTGTTTGATTTTGACCTATAGATCCAGGGGCTCTATGAGATAATGAATTACCATGAGTTGCATCTTGTAAACTAAAATTCCATTTTTTTATTGTACCAGAAAAACCCTTACCTTTAGATATTCCTGTAACATCAACATTTTTAACACCAATAAATTGATCAACATTTAAATCTTGTCCTAATAAAAATCCTTGATTTTCTTCGCAAGAAGTTTTAAATTCCCATAAACCACATCCTGGTTCTACAAAAGCTTTAAAAAAATGTCCTTCAATAGGTTTTTTAACACGACAATCTTTTTTATAACCAGCAGTAACTTGTAATGAAAAATAGTTATTTTTTTTTAAATTTTTAATTTGTGTAACACGATTTGTAATTATATGAATTATTGTTATTGGTACAGAATTTCCATTTTTTTCAAATGACCTTGTCATTCCGTATTTTATACCTATTAAACCCATCATAAAATATTATAAAAAACCTCTTTTATTGTATTATAAAATTTAATAAATACTAATATTTATACTAATTCCAGAAACTAAATCCATATGCATTAATGAATCTATTATTTTTTCATTTGGTTTTATTATATCAATAAAGTGTTTATATGTACGTATTTCATATTGATCACGAGCATCTTTGTGTACGTGTGGAGAAGTTAATACAGTAAATTTTTCTATTTTTGTAGGTAAACAAATAGGACCTCTTATATTTACACCATTTAAATAAACAACTTCAATAATTTTAATCATTTCTTTATAAATTATATTATAATTAAATGATTTAAAAGTAATACGTAAAATTGAATTATACATTATATTAATATTTCCAAATAAAATAAATAATTTAAAAATTATAAAATTGCAAAATAATTTTAATTGCTGATGTCCAGATTTGAACTGGAGACCTCACCCTTACCAAGGGTGTGCTCTTACCTACTGAGCTACATCAGCTATATTATAAATAATATTTTTTAATTAATAAATTATTATTTTAGCGGATAGCGGGGATCGAACCCGCGTATTTAGCTTGGAAGGCTAAAGTAATACCATTATACTATATCCGCAAATTATTATAATATAACAGTAATTATTTATATGGTGGGAGAAGGATTCGAACCTTCGAAGTCAATGACGGCAGATTTACAGTCTGCTCCCTTTAACCACTCGGGAATCCCACCTAAAAATGTATTTTTTTTTTTTTTTAAAATTTTATTAGATTGCCGGCTACCGGAATCGAACTGGCGACCTACTGATTACAAGTCAGTTGCTCTACCTTCTGAGCTAAGCCGGCCAAAAAAAAAAAAAAAAAAAATTATCTTTAAAAAATAGTAAATGGTTTATAATTTAAAAAAAATATAATATATAAAAAATTATTGGGGGGGGGTTATTTTTAAATTCTAAATTTATAATCTGGCAGTATCCTACTCTCGCACAGGGAAACCCCGCACTACCATTGGCGCTACAGCGTTTCACTTCTGAGTTCGGTATGGGATCAGGTGGTTCCACTAAGCTATTACCGCCAGAAAAAAAATATAGATAGTTTCATTTTTCAAATAAAATTATAATTATAAGTCACACGGGTCCAATTAGTACTGGTAAGCTACACATATCACTATGTTTACACACCCAGCCTATCAACGTTGTAGTCTTCAACGCCCCTTAAGGAAACTATAAATGAAAATAAATCTAATAATAAATAGTTTCGGGATGATTAATCTTGAGGTAAGTTTCGTGCTTAGATGCTTTCAGCTCTTATCTTTTCCGCATTTAGCTACCGGGCAATACCATTGACATGATAACCCGAACACCAGAGATGCGTCCACTTCGGTCCTCTCGTACTAGAAGCAGCTCCTCTCAATCATCCTACGCCCACGACAGATAGGGACCGAACTGTCTCACGACGTTCTAAACCCAGCTCGCGTACCACTTTAAATGGCGAACAGCCATACCCTTGGGACCTGCTTCAGCCCCAGGATGTGATGAGCCGACATCGAGGTGCCAAACACCGCCGTCGATATGAGCTCTTGGGCGGTATTAGCCTGTTATCCCCGGAGTACCTTTTATTCGTTGAGCGATGGCCTTTCCACATAGAAACCACCGGATCACTAAGACCTGCTTTCGCACCTGCTCGCATTGTCATGCTCGCAGTCAAATTGGCTTTTGCCTTTGCACTAACCTCACGATTTCTGACCGTGATTAGCCAATCTTTGCACTCCTCCGTTACTCTTCAGGAGGAGACCGCCCCAGTCAAACTACCCACCAGACATTGTCCCCATATTTGTTTTCAATACAAGGTTAGAGCATTAAAAATTAAAGGGTGGTATTTCAAGGACAGCTCCATATAAACTGGCGTCTATACTTCTAAGCTTACCACCTATCCTACACATTAATTTTTTATGATCAGTATCAAGCTGTAGTAAAGGTTCACGGGGTCTTTCCGTCTTGTCGCAGGTATACTGCATCTTCACAGCAAATTCAATTTCACTGAGTCTAAGGTGGAGACAGTCTGGCCATCATTACGCCATTCGTGCAGGTCGGAACTTACCCGACAAGGAATTTCGCTACCTTAGGACCGTTATAGTTACGGCCGCCGTTTACCGGGGCTTCGATCAAGAGCTTCAATTTAATGTCACTCTATTAATTAACCTTCCGGCACCGGGCAGGCGTCACACCGTATACCTCCACTTTCGTGTTTGCACAGTGCTATGTTTTTAGTAAACAGTTGCAGCCAGCTGTTGTTTGAAGCTAATATCGGCTATATTAAGAAAATAATTGATAACCTACTTATTAGCGTGCCTTCTTCCGAAGTTACGGCACCATTTTGCCTAGTTCCTTCACCTTAGTTCTCTCAAGCGCCTTAGTATTCTCTACCTGACTACCTGTGTCGGTTTAGGTACGATTTAATATTATTTTAAAGTAGAAGTTTTTCTTGTGAGCATGACATCAGTTATTTTCTCACGGCTTCATAATCTTAACACATCAATGTTATGAATATTATTTTTAGTAATATTCCATCTAAATGTTTGAACCAATATATCATTCGCTTGGCCAACTTAGTCTTCTCCGTCACTTCTTAAAATATATTAAGTACAGGAATCTTAACCTGTTATCCATCGACTACGCCTTTCGGCCTGATCTTAGGAATCGACTTACCCTGCCTCGATTAACGTAGGACAGGAAACCTTAGTCTTTCGGCGAGCAGGTTTTTAACCCGCTTTATCGTTACTCATGTCAGCATTCGCACTTCTGATACCTCCAATATATTTCCCAATATATCTTCTACAGCTTACAGAACGCTCCTCTACCCAACAATATAATAAAATTGTTGCCGTAGCTTCGGTACACAATTTGAGCCCCGTTATATCTTCCGCGCAGGTTGACTCGACCAGTGAGCTATTACGCTTTCTTTAAATGGTGGCTGCTTCTAAGCCAACATCCTGGCTGTTTATGCCCTCCCACATCGTTTTCCACTTAATTGTGATTTTGGGACCTTAGCTGACGGTCTGGGTTGTTTCCCTTTCCACGACGGACGTTAGCACCCGCCGTGTGTCTCCCATATTTACATTCTTTAGTATTCGGAGTTTGTATCAACTTGGTAAATCGGTATGATTCCCTAACTGAAACAGTGCTCTACCCCTAAAGATGATATTATGAGGCGCTACCTAAATAGCTTTCGAGGAGAACCAGCTATCTCCTGGTTTGATTGGCCTTTCACCCCTAGCCACAAGTCATCCGCTAATTTTGCAACATTAGTCGGTTCGGTCCTCCAATTAGTTTTATCTAATTTTCAACCTGCCCATGGCTAGATCACCAGGTTTCGGGTCTGTATACTGCAACTTAAACGCCTTGTTAAGACTCGGTTTCCCTACGGCTACCTTATATTAAAAAAAGTTAACCTTGCTACAATATACAAGTCGCTGACCCATTATACAAAAGGTACGCAGTTGCTTGTTAAAAAAAAGCTCCCACTGCTTATACATATATGGTTTCAGGTTCTATTTCACTCCCCTACCAGGGGTTCTTTTCACCTTTCCCTCACGGTACTAGTTCGCTATCGGTCAATCAAGAGTATTTAGTCTTAGAGGGTGGTCCCCCTTTCTTCAAACAAGATATCACGTGTCTCGTTTTACTCTATGAAATTATCTTTTTTTTATACTATTAATACATACTCTTATTACAAATATACTACTTATTTTAGTATACGAGACTTTCACTCTATATTGTTGTACTTTCCAGAACATTCTACTATATAAGATAGGATAATTTCGGACTGTTCCCTTTTCGCTCGCCACTACTAAGGGAATCTCATTGATTTCTTTTCCTCAGGATACTAAGATGTTTCAATTCTCCTGGTTTTCCTCACAATAGTAATTATTGTGATGATGTTATTTCATAATCTCAAAAAAGATTGTAAATAAAGATTACAATTTAACACCGGGTTTACCCATTAGGATATCATCGACTTAAATGCTTCATATCAGCAAATCGATGCTTTTCGCAGATTAGCACGTCCTTCATCGTCTTTGATTGCCAAGGCATCCACCATATACGTTATTACTTATTTATAATTTTATTAAAATATTATTACATGGAGTTAAGCGGAGTTGAACCGCTGACCTCCTGCTTGCAAAGCAGGCGCTCTACCAACTAAGCTATAACCCCCTTACTGAAAAAAAAATAGGCTTGAGTGGATTCGAACCACCGACCTCACCCTTATCAGGGGTGTGCTCTAAACCTTCTGAGCTACAAGCCTATTTATTACAATAAAAATTATAAAATACTCAATTTTTTTAATAATTTAAGGAGGTAATCCAACCACAGGTTCCCCTACGGTTACCTTGTTACGACTTCACCCCAGTTATGAGTCACAAAGTGGTAAGTTATTTCCTTGTTAAGAAGGTTAATTTTCTTACTTCTTTTGCAAACCACTCCCATGGTGTGACGGGCGGTGTGTACAAGGCCTGGAAACATATTCACCGTGGCATGCTGATCCACGATTACTAGCGATTCCGACTTCGTGGAGTCGAGTTGCAGACTCCAGTCCGAACTAAGACATATTTTATAAGATTGGCTTTATTTTGCAATATTGCATCTCTTTGTATATGCCATTGTAGCACGTGTGTAGCCCTGGTCATAAGGGCCATGATGACTTGACGTCGTCCCCACCTTCCTCCAGTTTATCACTGGCAGTCTCCTTTGAGTTCCTGAATAAATAAAATTCTATGGCAACAAAGAACAAGGGTTGCGCTCGTTGCGGGACTTAACCCAACATTTCACAACACGAGCTGACGACAGCCATGCAGCACCTGTCTCACAATTCAAATTGCACTTCTACATTTCTGTAAAATTTTGTGGATGTCAAGACCAGGTAAGGTTTTACGCGTTGCATCGAATTAAACCACATGCTCCACCGCTTGTGCAGGCCCCCGTCAATTCATTTGAGTTTTAGCCTTGCGACCGTACTCCCCAGGCGGTCGACTTAACGCGTTAGCTACAGAGATTAAAAGTCTTGCTTCCAACCTCTTAGTCGACATCGTTTACAGCATGGACTACCAGGGTATCTAATCCTGTTTGCTACCCATGCTTTCGCATTTGAGCGTCAGTTATCGTCCAGGAGGCCGCCTTCGCCACTGATATTCCTCTAGATATCTATGCATTTCACCGCTACACCTAGAATTCTACCTCCCTCTACGAAACTCTAGCCTATTAGTTTCAAATGCAGTTCCTAAATTAAGTCTAGGGATTTCACATCTGACTTAATAAACCACCTACATGCTCTTTACGCCCAGTAATTCCGATTAACGCTAGCACCCCCCGTATTACCGCGGCTGCTGGCACGGAGTTAGCCGGTGCTTCTTCTATAGCTAACGTCTGACAATAAAATTATTAATTTTATTATCTTCTTATGCTATCGAAAGTACTTTACAACCCTAAGGTCTTCTTCATACACGCGACATAGCTGCATCAGGCTTGCGCCCATTGTGCAATATTCCCCACTGCTGCCTCCCGTAAGAGTCTGGACCGTATCTCAGTTCCAGTGTGGCTGGTCATCCTCTCAGACCAACTAGAGATCGTGGCCTTGGTAAGCCTTTACCTTACCAACAAGCTAATCTCGTCTAGGCTCATCTAACAGCGCGAGAGCATATATTATTAAAATTATTCCCGCTTTGGTCATCAATAGTGATAAATTTATAAAAATTTATATTTTATAAGATAATTTATATTATAAAAAATTATAATATAAATTATATTATTATAAATTTTTTTTTTAAAATGATATTTATTTAAATCTTAAACTTAAATATAAATAGTATTATAAAAGTATGTTAAATACTTATTTATAACTATTTAAAAAATATTAATTTTTATAAATCATTAATATTTACATTTTAAATAAGATTAAATTTTATATTAATTTTTAGTTACTACAAAATCAATATAAAACTTAAATATTTATAAAAATATAAATCACCATTTATTTTAAAATATTGACTAAAATAAATATTGACATTATATGGTATTAGCTATCGTTTCCAATAGTTATCCCATTCTGCTAGGTAGATTCCTAGATATTACTCACCCGTTCGCCGCTTTTTGTCATCTAACTTAAACAAAATTCGCACGACTTGCATGTGTTAAGCCTGTCGCTAGCGTTCAATCTGAGCCATGATCAAACTCTTCAATTGTAAAAACCCAGATACAAACTTCTAGTATTTTAAAATTTATAAAACAAAAAATTTAAAAATCAAATATATTAAAAATTGTTTTAGCTATTTTCAATATATTATCAAATTAAATAGTATAAAATATAATACTACATTTTAAATAATAGTCAAACTTTTCTTTTATATTCTTAAATCTTGAGGTGTTTTGTTAGAAATAGAGCAATTTTAATTATTAATTAAAAAAATAAAAATAATTGAAAAAAATAATTATAAAAAAAATATAAAATTAATTTAAAAAAATATATTATTATAAAATATAATTTAAAAAAAAATATTATTTAATTTTTATAAAGGAATTATTTTGAATAATTTAAATAAATTTGATGTAATAATTATAGGAGCTGGACATGCTGGTACAGAAGCAGCTATAGCTTCTAATAATATGAAAAGAAAAACTTTATTAATAACACAAAATATTCACACAATTGGTCAAATGTCATGCAATCCATCTATTGGAGGAATAGGAAAAAGTCATTTAGTAAAAGAAATAGATTCTCTTGGAGGTTTAATGGCAAAAGCAATAGATTATTCAGGAATTCAATTTAAAATTTTAAATTATAGTAAAGGACCTGCAGTAAGATCGACAAGAGCTCAGGCAGATAGAAACTTATATAAAAAAATTATATTTAATACATTAAAAAAAAAAAAATATATTACTATTTTAGAATCAGAAGTAACTAAATTAATAATAAAAAAATATAATATTATATCTGGAATAGAAACTAAAAATTATTTAAAATTTTATTCAAATAGTATTATATTAACTGTTGGAACATTTTTAAGTGGTAAAATTCACATAGGTTTTAATAAATATAATGGTGGTAGAGAAAATGAATTACCTTCTAATTTATTATCTAAAAATTTAAATTATTTACCTTTTAGAGTTAGTAGATTAAAAACTGGAACACCTCCAAGAATTGATAAAAATACAATAAATTTTAAAATATTAAAAAAACAATATAGTGATATTCCTATACCTAAATTTTCATTTATGGGAAAATTATATAAAAATTTACCTCAAATGCCTTGTTATATAACTAACACTAATAAAAATACTCATGAAATTATACAAAATTCTTTAATTAATAGTCCTTTATATAATGGTTTAATTAAGGGATTAGGTCCTAGATATTGTCCTTCTATTGAAGATAAAATAATTCGTTTTCCCAATCGTGATAAACATCAAATATTTTTAGAACCAGAAGGTTTATTTAGCAATGAAATATATCCTAATGGTATATCTACTAGTTTACCAATTAATATTCAAAAAAAATTTATAAATTCAATTAATGGTTTAGAATCAGCTAAAATTACTAGACCTGGTTATGCAATAGAATACAATTTTTTTGATCCTAGAGATTTATTACTTACTTTAGAAAGTAAACACATAAAAGGTTTATTTTTAGCTGGTCAAATAAATGGTACTACTGGATATGAAGAAGCAGCAGCTCAAGGTTTATTAGCAGGTATAAATGCATCATTATTAAATATGAACAAAGAACCATGGTATCCTAAAAAATATTATTCTTATATAGGAGTATTAATAGATGATTTATGTAATTTAGGAACTAAAGAACCTTATAGAATGTTTACATCTAGAGCTGAAAGTAGATTATATTTAAGAGAAGATAATTCTGATTTAAGACTTACAGAAATTGGATATAAATTAGGATTAATATCAAAAATTCATTGGAAATTATTTAATCAAAAAAAAAATTATATTTATAAAATAAATAATTATATTAATAATAATTTTGTTTTTTTTAAAAATATTAATATTAAAAATAGAATTTATAAAAAAAAATATTATATAAAAGAATTATTAAAAAGACCAAATTTTAATTATAAAAAAATTATTAAATATACTAATTTTTATTTAAAATTTTTTAATTCAGAAATATTAGATCAAATAGAAATACAAATTAAATATAATGGTTATATAAAACTTAAAGATATTAAAATAATTAATAAAAAAAATAATAATAAATATACTATATTACCTAAAAATGTAAAATATAATAAAATAAAAGGATTATCAGTAGAATTAATTAAAAAATTAAAAAAATATAATCCTAAATTAATAGAACAAATTAAAACTATTTCTGGTATTACTCCATCAGCAGTTAAAGCTATTTTGATATATTTAAAAAAAAAATATAAAATTTAAATCATTATAAATTTGCATTTTTTATAATTATAGTGTATAATTTATTTTAAAAAAGTAATATAATAAACAATAATATTTATTAAAATTGTAATTTAATATTGATTTTAAAATAAAATATTAAAATATAAAATAATATATTAATTTATAATTATAATAAAAAAAAATGAAAGAAAATAAAAACATTAATAATTATATAGAACATCATTTAAATCACTTACAATTAGATTTACATAATTTAAAATTAGTAAATTATAATGATAATATAAAACAAAGTTTTTTTTTATTAAATATTGATTCAATATTATTATCATTTATAATAGGTAGTATAATTTTTACTACTTTTTATTATATTGCTTATAATATAAATAATAAAATTCCAAACAAATTACAATCATTAATAGAAATTATAGTTGATTTTATAAATAGTAATGTTAATAATATATTTTTAATTAAAAATAAAATTATAGCACCTTTATCTTTTACAATTTTTACGTGGATTTTTTTTATGAATTTAATGGATTTAATTCCTATTGATTGGATACCTTCATTATTATATAAAATATCAGGATATAATACATTTCATATAGTTCCATCATCTGATATAAATATTTGTATTTCTATGGCATTAAATGTATTTTTTTTAATTATATTTTATAATATAAAAAATAAAGGTGTAATTAAATTTATCAAAGAATTATCTTTTTGCCCTTTTAATCATTATATTTTTATACCTATTAATTTAATATTAGAAATAATTAATTTATTATCTAAACCTATTTCTTTAAGTTTAAGATTATTTGGTAATATGTATTCAAGTGAACTAATATTTATATTAATATCAAGTTTGTTACCATGGTGGATTCAATGGTTATTAAATGTTCCATGGTCTATTTTACATTTAATAATTATACCATTACAAGCTTTTATTTTTATGATTTTAACAATAGTATATTTATCTATGTGCTAAAATTATATTATAATAGTAAACTAATTTAAAATATTATAAAGGAAAAAAATGAATAATACAAATGTATTATATTTAGCGTCTGCTATAATGTTAGGTTTATCTTCTATAGGAGCATCAATAGGTATAAGTATTTTGGGTGGTAAATTTTTAGAAGGGGCAGCTAGACAACCTGATCTTATACCAACTTTAAGAAATCAGTTTTTTATTATTATGGGATTAGTAGATGCAATACCAATGATTTCTGTAGGTTTGGGCTTATATATAATGTTTGCTGTAAACAAATAATATTTTTTTTTAATTTAATTATAAAAATAATTATAAATTAAAGAAAAGGAAATAATATATGGATATAAATAGCACAATTTTAGGACAAACTATATCTTTTATAATATTTGTACTATTTTGTATGAAATATATATGGCCTCCTATAATAAATAAAATTAATAATCATCAAAAAAAAATAATTAATGAATTAAAAAAAATAGAATTATCTAAAAAA
This sequence comes from Candidatus Annandia pinicola, assembly GCF_020541245.1. Lineage (NCBI taxonomy): Bacteria > Pseudomonadati > Pseudomonadota > Gammaproteobacteria > Enterobacterales > Enterobacteriaceae > Candidatus Annandia > Candidatus Annandia pinicola. The sequence continues at coordinate 295,630 of NZ_CP045876.1, forward strand.
AATTTTAAAATAATAAAAAATAAAATGTTACAAAAAATTAAAAAAACAAAAAAAATATCTGATTTAATAATAAAAAATGCTAATAAAAAAAGTAAAAAAATAATAAAAATATCTAAAAAAAAATCTATGGAAGAACATAATAAAATAATTAAAAATGCTTTAATTAAAATAAAATTAGAAATAAAAATTGCAAAAGAAAAATTGAAAAAAGATTTTTCTAACTTAGTAATTATAGGAATAAAAAAAATAACAGAAAAATACTATTACAAAAATAATCATGAAGATTTGTTAAATGATATAATAAAAAAACTATAAATAAAATTAATATGAATATAAAAATAATTAAAATAATTAGAATTTATACAAAAGCTATTTTTGAATTTTCTGTAGAAAATAATAAAATTAATTATTGGTATTATATGTTACATATAACTTCTAAAGTTATATGTAATATTTATAAAAATATAAAATCGTTAAATTATATAAATTTAAAAAAAATATATAAAATAATAGAAAAAACTTTTATTAAAAATAAATTAAATTTTTTTTATATAAATTTTATAAAAATTTTAATAAAAAATGAAAGATTAACATTGATTCCAAAAATATTTAAAGAATTTAAGAAATTAAGATATAAATATTATAAAATTAATAAAATAAAATTAATAACTATAAATAAAGATTATAAAAATAAAATAAAATTAATTAAAAATAAAATTAAAATTAAATATTATAATAAGGTAATATTTAAATATAATTTAAAAAATAATATGATAGCTGGAATTATTATTGTTATTAACAATAAAATTTTAGATTATAGTATTTTAAATAAAATAAATTGTATAGAAAAATGTTTAAAATTTTAAGGAAATAAAATGCAATTTAATTCTAATGAAATTAGTGAATTAATTAAAAAAAAAATATCTGAATTAAAAATTAATGAAGAAAAAAAAAACGAAGGAACTATTATAGCTGTTAATGATGGTATTATTTGGATTAATGGAATAAAAGATGTAATGCAAGGAGAAATGATAGAATTATCTAATAATTTATATGCTATTGCATTAAATTTGGAACAAGATTTTGTAGGTGCTATTGTAATGGGTAAATATATTAATTTAAAAGAAGGTATGAAAGTAAAATGTACTGGTAAAATTTTAGAAATACCAGTTGGAGAACAATTATTAGGTAGAGTAGTTAATACTTTAGGTAAAGAGATTGATGGAAAAGGAATTATAAATAGTAAAAATTTTTCATCAATTGAAAAAATAGCTCCAGGTGTTATTGATAGAGAACCAATTAATACACCATTACAAACTGGTTATAAAATAATCGATTCTATGATACCTATTGGTAGAGGACAAAGGGAACTTATAATAGGAGATAGACAAACTGGAAAAACTACTTTAGCTATTGATACAATAATAAATCAATATAATAAAAAAGTTAAATGTATATATGTTGCTATTGGGCAAAAAGCTTCTACTGTACATAATTTAGTTTCTAAATTAGAAAAATATGGTGCTTTATCTTATACAGTAGTAGTAGTTGCTAGTGCATCAGAATCTGCTTCTATGCAATATTTAGCTCCATATGCAGGTTGTACTATAGGAGAATTTTTTAGAGATAATGGTGAAGATGCTTTAATAGTATATGATGATTTATCTAAACAAGCTATTGCTTATCGTCAAATATCTTTATTATTAAAAAGACCACCTGGTAGAGAAGCTTTTCCAGGAGATATATTTTATTTACATGCACGTTTATTAGAAAGATCTGCTCGTGTAAATTCTAATTATATAGAACGTATTACAAAAGGTAAAATAAAAAATAAAACTGGTTCTTTAACATCATTACCAATAATAGAAACCCAGTCTGGAGATGTTTCCGCTTTTGTACCAACTAATGTTATATCAATTACAGATGGACAAATATTTTTAGAAACAAATTTATTTAATTCTGGAATTCGTCCTGCTATTAATCCTGGAATATCAGTCTCTCGTGTAGGTAGCGCAGCTCAAACAAAATTAATAAAACATTTATCTAGTGGTATTAAAAATTCTTTAGCTCAATATAATGAATTAGCTGCTTTTTCACAATTTACATCTGATTTAGATGACAAAACTCGTAAAAAATTAGAAAATGGACAAAAAATAACAGAACTATTAAAACAATTACCTCATAAACCTATGTCTGTTGTAAAACAAGCTATTATATTATTTATAATTGATTCTGGATTTATAGATGAAATTAAATTAAACAAAATAAATGAATTTGAATCTAATTTACTAGATTACATAAAATATAATAAAAATAAAATAAATAAATTTAAAGAAGATCCTAATAAATTTATATCTGAATTAAAAAATATTATAAAAGAATATAAGAAGACAAATATGGTAAAATAAATGTCAAATATAAAAAACATTAGAAATAAAATTATTAGTATAGAAAATACTAAAAAAATAACCAAAGTTATGGAAATGATAGCTACTTCTAAAATGTTAAAAACTAAAATTAACATGAAAAATAGTAGCTATTATATTAAAGCTATAAAAAAAGTAATAGAACATCTTTTATTAGGTAATTTAGAATATAAACATAATTATTTTAAAAAAAAAAAAAAAAATAATGTTGGTTTTATAATTATTTCTAGTGATAGAGGTTTATGTGGTAGTTTAAATAATTTATTATTTAGAAAAACATTAAATAAAATAAAATATTTAAAAAAAAAAAATATTAATTCTTATATTTCAATAATAGGTTTAAAAGGAATATCTTTTTTTAAAAATTTAAATTATAAAATTGTTTCACAATGTGATAATTTAAATATTAAACCTAATTTAATAGATTTAATTGGTGTAATTAAATCTATGTTAAATTTATATGATAAAAATAAAATAGAAACATTATATTTATCATATAATAAATTTTATAATACAATGAAACAAAAACCTAAAATTATAAAATTACTTCCAATTAATATTTATTCCGATAATAAAAAAAAAAATAAAAATAGATGGGATTATATATATGAAGGTGATTCTAAATTTTTATTAGATACATTATTAGTTAGATATATTGAATCACAAATATATAATTGTGTTTTAGAAAATATTGTTAGTGAACAATCATCTCGTATGATAGCTATGAAATCAGCTACAGAAAATAGTAATAATTTAATTATGGAATTAAAATTATTATATAATAAAATTAGACAAACAAATATTACAAAAGAATTAAGTGAAATTGTTTCCGGTACATTTATTTATTAGTTTTTTTTATTTAAGAGGAATATTTATATGAAACTTGGTAAAATTATAAGAATAATAGGAGCTATAGTAGATGTAGAATTTAATATAAATTATATACCAAAAATTTATAATGCTCTTCAAGTAAAAAGTAATAAAAATATAATATTAGAAGTACAACAACAATTAGGTGGAGGAATAGTAAGAACTATTGTAATGGGTTCTTCAGATGGATTAAGTAGAGGAATGAAAATTATAGACTTAAAAAACCCTATTAAAATTCCTGTAGGAAAAAAAACTTTAGGACGTATAATGAATGTATTGGGTAAACCTATAGATATGAAAGGAAAAATATTATCTAAAGAAAAGTGGTCAATACATAGAGATTCACCAAGTTTTAAGGAACAATCTCAAAATCAGGATATATTAGAAACAGGAATTAAGGTTATAGATCTAATATGTCCTTTTGCTAAAGGTGGTAAAGTAGGTTTATTCGGAGGAGCTGGTGTTGGTAAAACGGTTAATATGATGGAATTAATTCGTAATATTGCTATAGAACATTCTGGTTATTCTGTTTTTACAGGAGTAGGTGAACGTACTAGAGAAGGAAATGATTTTTATAATGAAATGAAAGAATCTAAAGTATTAGATAAAGTAGCTCTTGTGTATGGACAAATGAATGAACCACCAGGTAATAGATTAAGAGTTGCATTAACAGGATTAACTATAGCAGAAAAATTTCGTGATGATGGTAATAATGTTCTTTTATTTATAGATAATATATATAGATACACTTTAGCAGGTACTGAAGTTTCAGCATTATTAGGAAGAATACCATCAGCTGTAGGATATCAACCAACTTTAGCTGAAGAAATGGGTATTTTACAAGAAAGAATAACTTCTACGAAAATAGGTTCAATAACTTCTATACAAGCTGTTTATGTTCCAGCTGATGATTTAACTGATCCTTCTCCTGCTACTACTTTTACTCATTTAGATTCTACTATAACATTAAGTCGTAACATTGCTTCATTAGGTATATATCCTGCTGTTGATCCATTAGAATCTAGTAGTCGTCAATTAGATCCTATAATTATTGGTGAAAATCATTATAATATTGCTTGTAAAGTAAAATCAATTTTACAAAGATATCAAGAACTTAAAGATATTATAGCAATATTAGGTATAGATGAATTATCAGAAAAAGATAAAAATTTAGTTTTTAGAGCAAGAAAAATACAAAAATTTTTATCACAACCATTTTTTGTAGCAGAAGTTTTTAGTGGTATTAAAGGAAAATATGTATCTTTAAAAAATACAATTAATGGTTTTAAACAAATTATTGACGGAAATTTAGATTATATACCAGAAAATTTTTTCTATATGGTAGGTTCTATAGAAGAAGTTATTAATAATTTTAAAAATTATAAACAATAAAAATATTTTAATAATTTTATGAGATTATTTAAAAATGAAATTATATTTATTAAATGTAGTAAGTGCAAAAAAAAAAATTTTTAAAGATCATATTTATAAAATGACGATAAATGGTATTGAAGGTGAGTTAGGAATATTTTATGGTCATATGGCTCTTTTAACAACTATTAAACCTGGTAAAATTTCAATATTTAAAAATAAATCAAAAAAAAATGAATACATTTATGTTTCTGGAGGTATTTTAGAAATACAACCTAAAATTGTAACTGTTCTTGCAGATGAAGCTATTAGAGGAAATGATATAGATGAAAAATTAGTATTAGAATCTAAAAAAAGAGCTGAAAAAAATATTAGTAAATTTCCAATTGGAGATATAAATTATATTAAAAATATAGTTAAATTATCTAAAGAAATGGCTAAATTAAATATAATAAAACTAATAAAAAATAAAAGTTTATAATATTTTATTATTTACCAATACAAAATTTAGAAAATATATTTTTTAAAAGATCTTTTGTTGTAAAATTTCCTGTTATTTTACTAATTTCTTTTTGTGCTAAATTTAACTTATTAGCAATAATATCAATATAATTTCCTGTATCTAATAAATATTTACTTTGTTTTATATATTCTAATGTTTTTTTTAATATTTTAATATGACGTTTATTATTTATAAATATTGTAGATAAATCTTTATTAAAATATGAAATTTTTGTTAAATGATTAAATAATATATTTTTTCCTAAACCAGTTAAAGCAGACATTTTAATAATATTATATCCTTTTTTATTTTTTATAATGTCTGCTTTTTTTTTTTTAATATCTATTTTATTTTCTATTATAGTTATTTTATTTTTATCAATTTTATTATATACATTAAAAAATAATTCTTTTATTTTGTAATTTTTTGAAATATTACTATCAATAACTAATAATAAATGATCTGCATTATTTATTTCTTTTTTAGTTTTTTCTATACCTATTTTTTCTATAATATCATAAGATTTTCTTAAGCCAGCAGTATCTATTATTTGTATTGGTATTCCATTAATATATATATTTTTTCTTATTATATCTCTTGTTGTTCCTGGAATATTAGTTACAATAGATATATTTTTTTTTGTAATTAAATTAAATATAGTAGATTTTCCAGAATTTGGTTTTCCTAAAATAACTATTTTAATACCATGTTGTTTTAATTTACCTAATTTTGATTCATAACATATATTTTTTATAATTTTGATAATTTTATTTAATTTATTTGAAATTTTAAATATTGGAATAACTTCAGTCTCATATTCTGAAAAATTTATAATAGTTTCTATATATATTCTTGTTTTTATTATTTCTTTAATAATATTATTAATACATAATGATAAGTTACCATTTAAAGAATTTATAGAAGATTTTACTGCAAATTTTGAATTAGAATTTATTAAATCCATTATAGATTCAGCTTGTATTAAATCTATTTTATTATTTAAAAAAGCTCTATATGAAAATTCTCCAGGTTTAGCAAAACGAATATTAAATTTATTAATAATATAATTCATCAATGATATTAAAGAAATTGGGTTTCCATGACAATGTAATTCTAATATATCTTCGCCAGTAAAAGAATAAGGTTTTTTAAAAAAAATAGCTATACCTTTATCTAAAATATTATTTTTATGATCTCTAAAAATTAAATAATTTGCTATACGGGGTTTTATTATTTTATTTAAAATTTTATTTGAAATATATTCAGTTTTTTTACCAGATATTCTAATAATACCAACACCACTATTACCATATGGTGTAACTTGTGCTATAATAGTATCTAAATTATTAAAATTTTTATTTATTATATTTTTCATTTTATATTATATTTTTTTTTCTTTTTTCTACTATATTATTATATATAAAGTTTTGTTGTAATATTGTAAATATATTACTTACTATATAATATATAACTAATCCTGATGGTAACCATAAGAAAAATATTGTAAATATTATAGGTATAATATTTAATATTTTTTTTTGTTTATAATCATAAATATAAGATGATGACATTTTTTGAATTATTGATATAGTAATACCCATTAATATAGGTAATACATAATAAGGGTCTTGAGAAGATAAATCTTTAATCCAAAATATAAAAGGAGCATTATTTAATTCAGCAGAATTTGTTATCATGTAATATAAAGATAAAAAAACTGGTGTTTGAATTATTAATGGTAAAAAACTACTAAGTGGATTTATTTTTTCTCTTCTATATAAATTAATAATTTTATCTCTTAATAAATTTTTATCATAAGAAAAATTTTTATATATTAAATTAATTTCAGGTTGTAAAAAACCCATTTTTATCATATAAATATACTGAATTTTTGTAACAGGATACATAATATAACGTAATAATAATGTAATTATAATAATTGATAAACCCCAATTATTAACAATAAAATTAATAAAATTTAATAATATAAACAATGGTTTTGAAATAAACCAAAATAACCCATAATTTATTGTTAAATATAAATATGGATATTCATTTATATAATTTTTAATTTTAGGACTTAATAACAAAGTTGTTTCAAATGTTTTATAATTGTTTTTATATATTAAACATGGTTTTGTATAATATCCTAAATTAATAATTTTATTTTTTATACTATTTATATAAATTAAATTATTATAATTATGAGGTATTATTACAGTTAAAAAATATTTTTGTAATATAGCAATCCATCCATTTTCTGTAATTTCTTTTATTTTTATATTATTTTTTATTTCTTTAAAATCATATTCTTTATATTTTTCTTTTGATGTACTAAAAGCTACTATTAAATTTTTTTTATAATAATTATTATCTTTTTTTAAATTATTTTCTATGTTTATATTTTGTTTTAAATTATTAAATAATGATATTTTTACTGGTTTTTTTGAAAAATTTAAAATATTATATTTTAAATCTATTTTATATTTATTAAAATAAAATATAAAGCTTTTTTTTAAAATTAAATTATTTATATTTTTACTATATATACTTATTATTATTTTATTTTGTTTTTCTTTAAGTTTAATAAATTTAGGTAAATAATATTTATTATAATAATTTATATCTTTAAATATTTTATTATTTTTAATTAATCCATCATTAAAATTACATATAAAATCAGATTTATTTTTTATTAAAGTTAATAATTTAGATGTTTTTTTATCTTTATATTTTAATAATTTTATATTTTCAATAAAACCTTTATTAATATTTATTTTAGCAGATATTACATTTGTTTGAATTTTTATTTTATTTTTTTTTAATATATTATTATAATTTTCTAATATAAGTATTCCATTATGATTTTTATAAAAATTAGAATAAAAAGAAATACTTGATATAAAAAAATATATAAAAATGAAAATAAAAAAAAATATAAATTTATGTTTTTTTAACATAATTTTTCTCTTTTTGTTATTATATTAATATTATTTTTAAAATTATTTACATATTTAATATATTAATTTAAAAAAAATAAAATATTTAATTTATTTTATTTTTTTTTTTTTTATTTTTTTTCCATAATTTATTTAAATTATTAAATATAATATTATTAGAAAACTTAGTTATACATTTTCTTATTATAACAATATAATCTTTTTTTTTACAAATATTTTGATTTAATCTAAAACTTTCTTTTACATACCTTTTTATTTTATTTCTATCATGAGAATATTTAACATTTTTTTTTGAAATTATAATACCTAACCTAGAATAATTAAATTTATTATTTTTTGTATATAATAATATACATGATGAATAAAAAAAATATATTTTTTTAAAATTATTTTTAAAATCTTTAAATTTATTTATTTTTTGTTTTTTTTTGAATTTATACATAAATATTTTACCTAGAAGAAACTGTTAAATGAATTCTACCTTTATTTCTACGTCTTGATATTATAGCTCTACCTTTTTTAGTTGACATTCTAGAACGAAATCCATGTAAACGTATTTTTTTAATTATTGAAGGTTGAAATGTACGTTTCATAATTTAATTTTTCCTTTTATGTTAATTTATAAATAAAATGTTAAAATAATTATAAATAATTTATTTAAAAATTAAAATTTATAAATACATAATTTTAATTTTTTTTAATAATGTATATTAAAATATGAAATTTGTTATAATGCGTGAAAATTTATTAGAACCATTACAAAAAATTACTAATATATGTATAAATAAATCTAATTTGCCTATATTAAATAACATTTTAATAAAATTAAAAAAAAATATATTATTTTTAATTTCTCATAATTTAGAAATTGAAATTTCAACAAAAATAAAATTATGTAAAATAATTAAGGAAGGGGAAATAAGTGTATCTGCTAAAAAATTTTTAGAGATTTGTCGAAATTTTTCTTATAATGATATAATGGAAATTAGTTTAACAAATAATAGAATGACAATAAAAAATAATTATATTAGTTTTGTTTTATCTGTATTACCTTCAAATTTATTTCCTAATTTTGTTAATAATAAATTTTTATTAAAATTTAATTTATTAAATTTTACTTTAATAAAATTAATTGAGTCAACTCAATTTTCTATGGGTATAAAAGATGCTAGATATTATATTAATGGGATGTTAATTAAGTCTAAAAAAAATATTATGCATACAGTAACTACAGATGGATATAGAATATCTTTATGTAATTATAAAAATTTAAATAAAATACCAGATTTTTCTATAATTATTCCTAGAAAAAGCATAATAGAATTAATAAAATTATTAAAAAAAAAAAAAAATAGTATTATTAATATTAAAATTAATATTAATAGTATATCATTTAAATTTAAAAAAACATTATTTACTACAAAATTAATAAATGGTAGTTTTCCTTCATATAATACTATATTTAATAAAAAATATAATTATTTTATTGAATTTAATAATAATATATTAAAAACAGCTATTAAAAGGGTTTCTATTATTTCTAATAAAAATAATATCATTTATATGAATATAAAAAAAAACTATGCTATTATTATATCTAAAAACGAAATAGAAGAAATAGCAAAGGAAAAAATTAAAATAAATTATTTTGGTAATAATTTTAAAATAGCTTTTAATGCAAAATATATAATAGATATATTAAATTTTTTTAAATGTGGTTTTGTTAATTTTTTATTAAATGATGATATTTCTAGTATTAAAATAGAAAATAAAGATAATCCTTATAATTCTTATATTGTAATGCCAATTAAATTATAAATTAAAAAAATATATTTATTTTAAAAAAATCTATTAATATAATTTATATTTATAAAAAAATTATATTAATAATATTAATAATGGATATTAATTTGTATAAAAAATATAACTCTTCAAATATTAAAATTTTAAAAGGTTTAGATGCAGTAAGAAAACGTCCAGGAATGTATATAGGTGATACTGATGATAGTACTGGTTTACATCGTATGATATTTGAAATCATTGATAATGCTATAGATGAATCTTTAGCTGGATATTGTAATAAAATTTTAATAACAATTCATATAGATAATTCTGTTTCTGTATATGATAATGGTCGTGGTATTCCAGTTGATATTCATAAAGAAGAAGGTATTAATGCAGTAGAAGTTATTATGACAATATTACATTCTGGAGCTAAATTTGATAATAATTCTTATAAAATTTCAGGTGGATTACATGGTGTAGGTATTTCTGTAGTAAACGCTTTATCAGAAAAATTAAAATTAATAATTTATAATAATAATAAAGTTTATAAACAAATATATTATAATGGAATTCCTAAAACACCATTAGTTTTTATCAATAAAACTGAAAAACAAGGAACTTATATTAGATTTTGGCCTAATAAAAAAATATTTAATAATAATATTATATTTAAACATAATATTTTATTTAAACGTTTATTAGAATTATCATTTTTAAATAGTAGTATTTGTATAATATTATATAATAATAAAAATAATTCAAAAAATAGTTATTATAATAATGGAGGGATAAAAGATTTTATTGAATATTTAAATAATCATAATAATATAATAAATAAAAAAATATTTTATTTTTGTTCTAAAAAAAATAATATTACAGTAGAAATTGCTATGCAATGGAATAATAGTTTTAAAGAACAAATACATTGTTTTACTAATAATATTCCTCAAACTGAAGGAGGAGCTCATCTATCAGGCTTTCGTTCTTCTCTTACTAGAACTATAAATTTGTATATAGAAAAAGAAGATTTATATAAAAAAAAAAATAAAATACATGTTATAGGTGATGATATTAAAGAGGGATTAGTAGCAATAATTTCAATAAAATTATTAAATCCTAAATTTTCATCTCAAACTAAAGAAAAATTAGTTTCTTCTGAAGTAAGACATATAGTAGAATCACAAATAAATGAATATTTTATGGAATATTTATTAGAAAATTCTAATGATGCAAAAAACATTGTAAATAAAATTATAGAAGCTGCTAAATTAAGAGAAAATTCAAAAAAAATTAAAGAACTTTCAAAAAAAAAAAATAATTTAGATATTATGGATTTACCTTTTAAATTAGCTGATTGTCAAGAAAAAGATCCATCTTTATCAGAAATATATTTAGTTGAAGGTGATTCTGCTGGTGGATCTGCAAAACAAGGTAGAAATAGAAAAAATCAAGCTATTTTACCTTTAAAAGGAAAAATTTTAAATGTAGAAAAAGTAAATTTTGAAAAAGTACTACATTCTAGTGAAATACTAACTATAATAAATTCTTTAGGATGTGGTATTGGAAAAAATAATTATAATATTGAAAGATTGAGATATCATCGTATTATAATAATGACTGATGCTGATGTAGATGGATCTCATATTCGTACTTTATTACTAACTTTTTTTTATCGTCAAATACCAGAAATAATAAAATTAGGATATGTATATATAGCACAACCTCCATTATATAAAATTATGAAAGGGAAAAAAAAACAATATATTCAAGATAATAGATCTATGTACGATTATCAATTATCTTTTTCACTAAAAAATATTATTATTAAAATTATAAATAATAGAAAAACTATATATAATATAAACGGAAATGAGTTTAAAAAAATAATTTTAAATTATAATAAATTAAATTATATTATAAAAAATTTAAAATATTTATATCCTAAAAATATTTTAATTAGTTTAAGACAAAAAATTAACTTAAATAATCTAAAAAAAATAGATGATATTAAAAATTGGATTTTAAATCTTAAAGAAAATTTAAATTTAATTGAAAATGAAAAGTATACATTAAGTATAAAAAAAAATATAAATCTAAATATATTTGAACCAATTTTATGTATAAAATATAATAATTATAATAAATATTATAAATTTAATTATAAATTTTTATTAAGTAAAAATTATAATAATATATGTTTATTAAATAATAATATATATAAAATTAATAACATTAAAATAATTATTGTAAAAATTAATAATAAAAATAAAATATTTAGCAATATAAAAGATGTTATAAAATGGATTTTAAAAAAATCAAAAAGTAAATTTTCTATACAAAGATATAAAGGTTTAGGAGAAATGAATCCTAAACAATTGTGGAATACAACTATGAACCCTAAAACAAGAAAAATGTTAAGGGTAACAATTAAAAATACAAAAAAAGCTAATAAACTATTTAAAAAACTTATGGGTGATTCTGTAAAAACTAGAAAAAAATTTATAAAAAAAAATTATTTTTTAGCATCTAATATTGATATTTAATTTTATGCCCGAAGGTGGAATTGAACCACCGACACGGGGATTTTCAGTCCCCTGCTCTACCGACTGAGCTATTCGGGCAAATTTATATAACTATATATATATTAAATATTAAATTTAATTAAAGGTCAAGATTTTTTTTTATTTTCATAAATTTTATAGTAAAAACTAACTAATAAATAGAATTTAAATTTGACTATATTTTTTTCATAATATATATTAATAGCTAAAAAATTAAGAAACAACAATTAAAAAAAAGGAATAAAAATGAAAATTCGTCCATTACATGATAAAATTATATTAAAAAAACAAAAAGTTGAATCTTCTTCATCAGGGGGTATTTTATTAACTGGATCTGCAGCTGGTAAATCTAATAGAGGTAAAGTTATAGCTGTAGGTAAAGGAAGAATATTAGAAAATGGTAAAATAAGACCTTTAGATATAAAAGTTAACGATATTGTTATATTTAATGAAGGATATAATTCTAAAATAGAAAAAATTGATAATGAAGAAATTTTAATTATTTCTGAAAATGATGTATTAGCAATTATAGAATAAAATTAAATTTATAAAGTAAAAACAATTATTTTACTAAGGAAATAATAAAAATGACGTCTAAAGAAATTAAATTTGGTAATGATGCTAGATCAAAAATGTTAAGAGGTGTTAATTTATTAGCTGACGCAGTTAAGGTTACTTTAGGCCCAAAAGGACGTAATGCTGTATTGGATAAATCTTTTGGAGCTCCTATTATTACTAAAGATGGTGTAACTGTAGCAAGAGAAATAGAATTAGAAGATAAATTTGAAAATATGGGTGCTCAAATGGTAAAAGAAGTTGCATCTAAAGCAAATGATGCTGCTGGTGATGGTACTACAACAGCAACTTTATTAGCACAATCTATTGTAAATGAAGGTTTAAAAGCAGTTGCTGCAGGTATGAATCCTATGGATTTAAAAAGAGGTATAGATAAAGCTGTAATATCAGCTGTAAAAGAATTAAAATTAATTTCAGTACCTTGTGAAAATTCTAAATCTATTACACAAGTAGGTACTATATCAGCTAATGCTGATGAAAATGTTGGAAAATTAATATCACAAGCAATGAGTAAAGTTGGAAAAGAAGGAGTTATTACAGTTGAAGAAGGTACTGGTTTAGAAGATGAATTAGATGTAGTAGAAGGAATGCAATTTGATAGAGGATATTTATCTCCTTATTTTATAAATAAACAAGAAAATGGAACTGTAGAATTAGATCATCCTTATATTTTATTGGTAGATAAAAAAATATCTAGTATACGTGAACTATTATCTATATTAGAACGAGTTGCTAAATCTAATAAACCTATGTTAATAATAGCAGAAGATATAGAAGGTGAAGCATTAGCTACTTTAGTAGTTAATACTATGAGAGGGATTGTTAAAGTTGCTGCTGTTAAAGCACCTGGATTTGGCGATAGACGTAAATCTATGTTACAAGATATAGCTATTTTAACAGGAGGTACTGTTATATCAGAAGAAATTGGATTAGAATTAGATAAAATAAATATAGAGTCTTTAGGACAATCAAAAAAAATTGTTATAAATAAAGATAATACTACTATAATTGATGGTTTAGGAAAGGATAGTGCAATAAAAAATCGTGTAAAACAAATTTATCAACAAATAAAAAATGCTACTTCTGATTATGATAAAGAAAAACTTCAAGAAAGAGTAGCAAAACTTGCTGGTGGAGTAGCTGTTTTAAAAGTAGGAGCAGCAACAGAAGTAGAAATGAAAGAAAAAAAAGCAAGAGTAGAAGATGCTTTACATGCTACCAGAGCTGCTGTAGAAGAAGGAGTAGTAGCTGGTGGTGGTGTTGCGTTAATACGTGTTGCTTCTAGAATAATTAATATGTCTGGTGATAATGAAGATCAAAATGTAGGTATTCGCATAGCAATAAAAGCTATGGAAGCTCCTCTTCGTCAAATAGTAGCTAATGCAGGAGAAGAACCTTCTGTTGTAGCTAATGCTGTAAAAGGTGGTAAAGGTAATTATGGTTATAATGCAGCTACTGCAGAATATGGTAATATGATTAAATTTGGTATACTTGATCCAACTAAAGTAACTAGATCTGCTTTACAATATGCAGCTTCTGTTGCTGGTTTAATGGTAACTACAGAATGTATGATAACTGATTTACCAAAAGAAGATAAATCTGACATTAATAATATGAGCGGGCCATCAGGAGGAATTGGTGGTATGAATAATATGATGTAATTTTTTAAAAAAAATAAATATTAATTTTTTTTTTTTAAAATTACCCTTTTTATCATGAGGTAAAAAGGGAATTGATAATAATAAAATTTTAAAGATTATAAAAATTTTATAGGAAATGTCAATTAAAAACTTAAAATAGAAAAAAATAATAATTAAAAATTAACCTTATAATATTGAAAATATTAAGTTTGTAACCTTCCTGTTAAAGGAAATCATTTATTAGTATAAAGTTACTTAATTTATTAAATAAAAAAATAATAAAAAAAATAATTTTGAACATATTAAAATTTTAAAAAAAAATTATAAAAAATAAAAGTTTTGGATAAAATTAAAAATAGAGTGTAATATTGTTATGTGTAATAATTTTCCTATAGATATAAATATTTCTAATTTTATAAATTTATTAGTTATTAAAACTATAAGATAAAAAAATATTCTATATCAAATAATATTAAATATGTATTTTTAGGTAACAATTTAAATATTAAAGTTCATTTATTTATAAAAAAAAATGATATAATTAAAGTAAACGCTCGTTCAATAAAATATGTTTTTTTTATTAAAAATAAAAAAATTATAAATATTATATAATTTTTATTTATTATTTTTTATTTGTAGAAATAAAAAAGGTATATCAATATTATTATCTTTAAAAGAATTTAAAATTAACATATTTAATGAATGTTTTAATAATTTTCTATTTTTTAATTTAGAAGTATAAATTCTCATTTCAAAAATTTGAATACCTTGTTTAAAATCTACTAGAAAAGCTTCTGGATTAGGTTTATTTAATACATAATTACATTTTTTAGAAGAATCTATTAAAATTTTGATTATTTTATTACTATCAATTTTAATCGGTGCCGTAATATTTAAAACAATTCTTGTTATAGAATCCGATAGAGACCAATTAATAAATTGTTCAGTTATAAAAGATTTATTTGGTATAATAACTTCTCTTCTATTACAATCTATAATAGTTGTGGCTCTTGTATTAATACTTTTTATATTACCAGTAAAATTTTTAATTGTAACAGTATCATTAATTCTTATTGGTTTCTCAAATAATATTATTAAACCAGATATAAAATTTGCAAATATTTCTTGTAAACCAAAACCCAATCCTAAACCTAAAGCAGTAAATAACCATTTTAATTTATTTAATTTTATTTTTAATAATGAAACAATAATAAATATTCCAAAAAAAAACAAAAATTTTTTAGTTAAATTTATAATAGCATATTTTGTATTTGGCATTAAATCTAAATATTTTAATATAAAAAGTTCTAATAATATAGGTATATTACTAACTAATTGAAATGTAATTAATAATGTTAATATTATTAATAATATTGATTTTAATTTAATAAATTTAAAATTTTTATAGTCAATAAATTTTATATTTTTAATTATATAAAATAATTTTATATTTTCAATAAAATTTAAAATAATATATATCTTAAACCAAATTAAATAAATCATAATTAAACTAATAATAATTAAAGTAAATTTAATTAATCTAATTATTTTAATTTTTGTATTCTTTATATTAATAATATTACTTTTTTTATATAATTTATTATTATTATTTACATCTTTTTTATTTTCCATAATACTATGTATATCTTTAATTTTATTTGAATCTATAACATATTTAATAGCATAAAAGTATTTTAATATTATCATTTTTTTTATTATAAAAAATATTATTAAATTTAAAAACCAAATCAATAATGATGATAAAAGTTTTATTAATAAATCTTTTATAGCATATGTATATCCATATAATATTAATATTACAAATAATAAAGATAAAAAAAACAATAAATTCCATAAGATTTGATTAATGATAAAATTTATTTTTATATTTTTATTTAAATAAAGAGGTATGTTAGTTTTTTTTAAATTAAATATAAATACACTTACATATAAACAAATAAAAATTAAAAAAAATCTATTAAAATCTTTAATAAAATTAAAATTTTTTAAAAAAAATATTAATATAAGTAAAATAAAAAACGGAACAATAAATCTTAAAAAAAATAAATAATGATATTTTTTTTTTTTAAAATTATAAATAATTTTTTTTATTTTTTTTATTATTTTTTTATTTTTATTTAATATATAAAAACATATTTGTTTTATTAAAAACATTATAGAAAATATTTTTAGCATTGTAATAACAATAATTTTATATTTATCTTTAATATATAAATTTTCAAAATAATAAATAAAATCCCATAATAAAATTAATGTTATAGATAAAAAAAAAATAACAAAAATAATATTATATAATAATAAAAAATTATATTTAAATAATGAATAAATGTTATTCAAAAAAAAATAATTATTTTTTTTAGCAAATTTTAAAATAAAATTTATATAAAAAATCATTAATATTATAATTAATATTATATTAATTATAAAATTAATATTAAAAAAACATATGTATTTTAATAAAAATATTGTTATAATTAAAAAATTATAAATGTAAAGTAAATAATTATAATTAATATATGATTTATTTGATATCCAAAATAAATATCTATAGTTACAATCTTTTATTATAAGTAATAATATATTTAATTTTATATATTGTGATTTTAATTTTACTAAATTAATATTTAAATATTTATAATTTTTTAATAATAATTTAATATTTTTTCTTTTTATTTTTATTTGATAATTTAAAATTTTATTTTTATTAAATTTATTATTTTTATTAAAATAATAAAAATTATTTTTATAATTTAACTTTACTAATTTTATTTTATTTATAATTAAATTATTTTTATTAATTATATATTTTAAATATAATAATTTTAATATTTTATCTTTAATTTTTAATTTAGAAAAATTAAAACTATTTATAAATTTAAAACAATTAATTATATTATGAAATATTTTATATAATTTTTTTATAATTAAATTATTATTATAAATATATTTATTATTTTTTATATTATAATAATATTGTTGCATTATTTTTTTTATAAGCTTGTTATTATTATAATATATTTTTTTTTTAAATGAACAATAATTACTATTGATTATTATATTTTTATATTCAATTTTTTTATTATAATATTCAGTATATATTTCTCTTTTATAAATATTAATTTTTTTTTCTTTATTTTTTATATTTAAATTTATTTTAAAATGATAATTTTTATTTTTTTTTTTTTTTATTAAATCTATTTTTTTTAATAATTTTTTATTAAGATAATAATATTTTTTTTTAATATTTTTAAATAAGTATTTTTTATTTATATTATTTTTTGTATTATAAATATATATATTACATATATTTATAAATTTATTTTTAATAATTTTATCATGAATATTAAATTTAAATATATTAATATTTAATAAAAAATTAAATATTAAATTAAATATAAGAAAATATATAATGAAATTTATTTTTTTTTCAATCATTTTATATAATTTTTATTTTTTTTAAATTATTTTTTTAATAATAATTTGTTATTTTAAATTTTTAAATTTTTAATAAATAAAATTATTAAAAAAATATAATTATTATAAATAATAGTAAAATATTAAAGTGATATATTTAACAATAATAAAATACTTGATATAAAATAATTATTGTAATATAATATAATAAAATATATGCGGGAATAGCTCAATTGGTAGAGCACAACCTTGCCAAGGTTGGGGTTGCGAGTTCGAGTCTCGTTTCCCGCTTTTTTTTTATTTTTTTTATTAATATATTTTAAATTATTTAATATAAATTTAAAGGATAAAATATATTGAATAATAAAGTTATAATTTTTGATACTACTTTGAGAGATGGAGAACAATCATTACAATCAAGTTTAAATGTAAATAATAAATTAGAAATCGCTTTTTCTTTAGAACGTATGGGTATTGATATTATTGAAGTTGGATTTCCTATATCTTCTCCAGGAGAATTTGAATCAGTAAAAACTATAGCAAAAAATATAAAAAAAAGTAGAATATGTGCTTTAGCTAGATGTTTAAAAAAAGATATTGATGCTGCTTATGAATCTTTAAAGTTTTCTAATTTTTATAGAATACATATTTTTATTGCTACTTCACCAATACATATAAAAACTAAATTAAAAAGTAAATTATCAGATATAATTTGTCTTGCTGTAAATATGGTTAAATATGCAAAAAAATATACTGATGATATAGAGTTTTCTTGTGAAGATGGTGGAAGAACACCAATTAATGATTTATGTTATATAATAGAATCAGTTATAAAAGCAGGAGCAAACACAATTAATATACCTGATACTGTTGGATATACATTACCAAATGAATACGGTAATATTATAAAAAAAATTATGAATAGTGTAATTAATATTGATAAAGCTATTATTTCAGTTCATACTCATAATGATTTAGGAATGGCAACAGGTAATGCTATTTCTGCAATACAATATGGGGCAAGACAAGTAGAAGGAACAATTAATGGTTTGGGCGAAAGAGCAGGAAATTGTGCTTTAGAAGAAGTTATTATGGCAATACATACTAGAAAAAAAATATTAAATTTATTTACTAATATAAATCATAAAGAAATATATAATACTAGTAAAATTATAAGTAAAATATGCAATATAAATATACCTATGAATAAATCTATAGTTGGTTCTAATGCTTTTTCACATTCTTCAGGTATTCATCAAGACGGGGTTTTAAAAAATAGAGAAAATTATGAAATTATGACTCCAAAATTTATTGGATTAAATAAATCAAAATTAAACTTAACATCAAGATCAGGAAGAGCAGCGGTTAAACATAGAATGAAAAAAATGGGTTATAAAAGTAATGAATATAATATAAATAAATTATATTCTTTATTTTTAAAATTTGCAGATAAAAATGGTCAAGTATTTGATTATAATTTAGAACATTTAGCTTTTTTAAAAAAAAAAAATGAAATATTAAATTATTTTTCTTTAAAATATTTTAATATTACTTCAAATTTAAAAACTAAATCTACAGCATTTATTAAAATATGGTGTGGTAAAAATTTAAAATCTGATATATCAATTGGTTATGGACCAATTGATGCTTTATATAAAGTTATAAAAAAAATAACATTATTAAATATTAAAATAATAAAATATAAATTAAAATTTCAAAATAATAATAAAAAAAAAATCAGTATTACATTAATTTATAATAATCGTAAATTTTACGGTATAGGTATAGATTATGATATTTTAAAATCTTCAATTATATCTATAATTAATGCTTTAAATAACATTTGGTTGTCAAATAAAGTAAAAACTAAATTAAAAAAAATATAAAAGGATATAAAAAAATAATGTTTAGTAATTATAAAATAGCTGTTTTACCAGGTGATGGTATTGGTCCAGAAGTTATGAAACAAGTATATAAAATTATATATTTAATAAATAAAATATTTAAATTAAATATAATTACTAAAGAATATAAAATTGGTGGAATAGCTATTGATGATATAAATATACCGTTACCTTTAAATACTTTATTAGGTTGTTTAAAATCTAATGCAATTTTATTAGGATCAGTTGGAGGAAATAGATGGGATAATTTGCCATCAAAAAAAAAACCAGAAATAGGATCGTTATTATTTTTACGTAAATATTTTAAACTTTTTAATAATTTAAGACCATCAAAATTATATTTAGGATTAGAATATTTGTGTCCTTTAAAAAAAGAAATTTATAATAAAGGTTTGGATATTTTATGTGTAAGAGAATTAATTAGTGGAATTTATTTTGGAAAACCTAAAGGATATAATGGTTATAATAAATTAAAATATGCTTTTGATACTGAAATATACTATAAATTTGAAATTGAGAAAATTGCTCATGTTGCTTTTAAAAAGGCTTTAGAAAGAAAACTTAAAGTTACTTCGGTTGATAAATCTAATGTTTTACAATCTTCTATATTATGGAGAAAAACTGTTTGCAATATATCTAAACTATATCCTAAAGTAGAATTAAATCATATGTATATAGATAATATTACTATGCAATTAATTAAAAATCCATCACAATTTGATGTTATATTGTGTTCTAATTTATTTGGAGATATAATTTCAGATGAATGTGCTATGATTTCTGGTTCTATAGGTATGTTACCTTCTGCAAGTTTAAATGAAAATAAATTTGGAATATATGAACCAGCTGGTGGTTCTGCTCCAGATATTTCAGGTAAAAATATAGCTAATCCTATAGCTCAAATATTATCTTTTTCAATGTTATTAAAATATAGTTTTAATTTAGTAAAAGAATCTGATATAATAGATAATTCTATAAATAAAGTTTTAAAATATGGATATAAAACTAAAGATTTAACATTAAATAGTAAAGATTTTATTAGTACTAGTGAAATTGGGTCTTTAATTTCTTGTTTTATAATTAAGGAAAATAATATTAATGAGCAAAACACTATACGAAAAAATATATAATAATCATATAGTATATAAAAATATTGATGAAGAAACTATATTATATATTGATAAACATTTAATACACGAAGTAACTTCTCCTCAAGCTTTTGATGGATTAAGAATAAATAATCGTAAGGTACGTTGTCCATCTAAAACTTTTGCTACCATGGATCATAATGTTTCTACTAAAACCAAAGATATAGAAGCTTCTGGAAATTTAGCAAGTATTCAAATGAAAACATTAATTAAAAATTGTAAAGATTTTAAAATTAAATTATATGATTTAAATCATCCTTTACAAGGAATCGTGCATGTTGTAGGACCAGAACAAGGAATTACTTTACCTGGTAATACTATAGTATGCGGTGACTCACATACTGCTACTCATGGCGCATTTGGTGCTTTATCTTTTGGAATAGGAACTTCAGAAGTAGAACATGTATTAGCCACTCAAACTTTAAAACAAAGTAAATTTAAAAATATGAAAATAGAAATATTTGGAGAATTAAAGCCTTATATTTCAGCTAAAGATATAGCTTTGTTTATTATTGGTAAAATTGGTCATTCTGGTGGAACAGGATATATAATAGAATTTTGTGGATCCGTAATTAAAAATTTAAGTATGGAAGGAAGAATGACTTTGTGCAATATGTCTATTGAAATGGGGGCAAAATCTGGATTAATAGCTCCTGATAATATAACTTTTAAATACTTAAAAAATAAAAAGTTTTCACCTAAAGGAAAATATTGGGAAAAAGCAGTAAATTATTGGAAAAAATTAAAATCAGATATAAATAGTAATTTTGATAAAATTTTTAAATTTAATATAACAAATATTAAACCTCAAGTTACATGGGGTACTAATCCTGGTCATGTAATTGGTATTGATCAAAATATACCAAATCCTAAATTATATAATAATATTGAAGAACAAATATCAGCTCAAAATGCTTTATATTATATGAATTTAAATCATGGTGTTAATTTAAAAAAAATTAAAATAGATAAAATTTTTATAGGATCATGTACTAATTCTAGAATAGAAGATTTAAGGTCTATTGCTTATATTGTTAATGGTAAAAAAATATCTAAAAATATAAAACAAGCTATTATTGTACCAGGATCTAATCCAGTTAAAATTCAAGCTGAAAAAGAAAATTTACATAAAATATTTATAAATTCAGGTTTTGAATGGAGATTACCAGGATGTTCTATGTGTTTGGCTATGAATGATGATAAACTTAATCCAGGAGACAGATGTGCTTCTACAAGTAATAGAAATTTTGAGGGAAGACAAGGTAGGGATAGTAGAACTCATTTATTAAGTCCATTAATGGCAGCAGCATCAGCAATAAAAGGATATTTTTCTGATGTAAGAGATTTTTTTTAAAATTTAAAATGGTTATATATATGAAAAAATTACTAAATCATGTAGGTACAGTATTACCTTTAAATATACCTAATGTAGATACAGATGCTATTATTCCTAAACAATTTTTACAAAGAGTTCATAAAAAAGGTTTTGGTAAATATTTATTTTATAATTGGCGTTTTCTAAATGATAATATTAATAAAATTAATTATAATTTTGTTTTAAATAAAAATGAATTTCAAAAATCTAGTATATTATTAACTAGAAATAATTTTGGATGTGGTTCTTCTCGTGAGCATGCTGTATGGGCTTTATTAGATTTTGGTTTTAAAGTAATTATTTCTTCAAAATTTGCTGATATATTTTATAATAATGCTTTAAATAATCATATAATCCCAATTAAATTGGAAGAAAAAATTATTGATAATCTATTCAATTTAGTTTATGATAACCCTAAAATAAAATTTAAAGTTAATTTAAAAAATTGTAAATTAATTATAAAAAAACCTAATTTAATTTACAATTTTAATATTAGTAAATCTAAACTTTATATTTTAATTAATAAATTAGATAATATTAGTTTAACTATGAAATATGAAAAATATATAAAAAATTATGAAATTAAAAAATTTAAATATATGTTTTAAAATAATTTAAATATTTGAATTAATAAATTTTTTAAAACAATGGTTTGTGGACTTAAATTTAAAAATATAATATTTATTATTATAAATAATAAAAATATTGGTATTAATATTATAATATTTTTTTTTGATAAATTTTTAATAAACCAATTATTTTTACTATTACTAAATAATTTCCAAAATAAATATAGTTCACACCACAATAATAATATGAAAGAAAAAATTAATAATTTAAAATTTCCTTTATCTTTATCTGGTATATTTGAAACAGTTTTTGCTATTATACCAGGTATAAAATATAATAATGGCCATAAAATACATCCTAATAAATCTGGATAAAAGAATTTTTTTATTGGAACTCCTAATATTCCAGATAAAATAGGTATTAACGGTCTTATTGGACCTATAAACTTACCTAAAAATATAGTTATTATACTATAATTATTTAAATAATATTCAATTTTTTCTATTATTGATACATTTAAAAATTTTAGTTTTTCAATAGATTTTTTTTTTAATTTTACACCAATAAAATACGATATCCAATCTCCTAATAAACAACCTATTATCCCTATAAACCAAGAAGAATATAATGATATTTTATGGTTTCCTATAAATGTTCCTAAAGTAATCATTAATATAGTACCAGGTAAAAATAATCCAGTTAACGCTAATGATTCTAAAAAAGAAACAATAAAAACAGCAATTAATATAAAATAATTTGATCTTAATTCTAAATTATTAATTAAATTTTCCATATTTAACTTATTTTTTTTTTATAAATTATATAATATTATAATTTATAAATTATAATATTTTAGTTTAAGTTTAATTAATATTATTAAAATTTTATAATAATTTATATTTATTAAAATATAAAATAAAATATTGTTATGTATATTATTAAAAAAAAATATAAATTTTTAGCTAAAAAAAAATTTGGTCAACATTTTTTATTTAATAAAAAAATTATAAAAAAAATTATTAAATTTATAAATTTAAATTATTTTGATTTAGTATTAGAAATTGGACCAGGATTAGGCTCATTAACTTTAAATATTATTAATAAAATTAATAATATATATGCTGTAGAAATTGATAAAGATATGATTAATTTTTTGATTAAACATTCTATTATAGGTTCTAAAATAAAAATTTTTAGACAAAATGCTATTTATTTAAATTTAAAAAATTTTTTTTTAAAAAATAATCAAAATTTATTTAGAATTTTAGGTAGTTTACCTTATAATGTTTCTGTTAAAATAATATTAAATTTAATATTAAATTTTAATAATAATATTAAAGATATGTATTTTATAATACAAAAAGAATTAGCAGAACGTATTACAGCTTCAATTAATACTAAAATATACGGAAGATTAAGTATAATAGTACAATATTATTGTAAAATTTATAAATTAATAAAAATATTACCAAAATATTTTATACCAATACCTAAAGTTGATTCTTTTTTTATTAAATTAATACCATATAAAATTTTACCTTATAATACAATAAATATTAATATAATAAAATATATTACTAATAAATCATTTAATAATAGAAGAAAAATTTTAAAAAATAATTTAAAATTAATATTTAATAATAAAGAATTATTAAGTTTAAAAATAAACCCAAATTTAAGAGCAGAAAATATTTCTATAAAAAAATATTGCAAATTAAGTAATTTATTATTTTATAAAAATAAATATAAAATATAAAAAAATAAAATATTAAATTATTTATAAAATTATTTTTTTTTATTTTTATTTTTTTTATTTTTATATAATAAATAAATATTATAATTTTATTTATAATATTTATTTAATATAATTTATAATTAATATATAATATTAAAATTAATATATTAAAATATAATAATAATATTATATAAAAATTATAAATAAAATATAATTTATAAAAAAATTTAAATATATTTATTATTTAATATAATTTATATATTTTTATGTAATTCTTGTAAAGATATAACATTATAATCTTTAAATTTATTTTTTAAAGTTAATATAGAAGCAAAACTTCCATTTAAAGTAGTATCATAATGTATTTTATTTTGTAAAGCTAATTTACATATAGAATCAGAAATACTACCCTTTATATTATTATTTGTATTAATAATATAACAATATTTTTTACTAATTATCATATCAATAATATTAGGATATTTTTTTTTATTTTTACTTATTACTCTACATTTTATACCTATTTTTTTTAAATTCATATAAGTATTATATGTAGCATCTAATTTAAAACCATAATAAATAAGTTTTTTTGCTATATTTCCTATAATTTTTTTATCATGATTATTTACTGAAATTAAAACTCTATTATTTTTTTTTATTAATGATTGAGAACCTAACATAGCTTTAGAAAATGCAATATTAAATCTACTATCTATACCCATAACTTCACCAGTAGAACGCATTTCAGGACCTAAAGTTGGATGTATACCAATAAATTTATTAAAAGGTAAAACTACTTCTTTAATAGAAAAATAGGGTGGTATAACTTCATGAAAAATCTTTTGTTTAATTAAGTCTCTTCCAACTATAACTTTAGTAGCAACTTTAGCAAATGGAACTCCAATAGCTTTAGATAAAAAAGGTACAGTTCTAGATGCTCTAAGATTAACTTCTATAATATATGTTTTATTATTTTTAACTGCAAATTGAATATTCATCAAACCTACTACATTTAAAGCAATAGCTATTCTAGAAGATTGTAAACGTATTTCATCCTGAATTTTTTTACTAATAGTATAAACTGGTAAAGAACATGCTGAATCTCCAGAATGAATACCTGCTTGTTCTATATGCTCCATAATACCACAGATTAATACATTTCTACCATCACATATTAAATCAACATCAACTTCTACTGCATCACTCAAAAATCTATCTAATAAAACAGGCATATTATAAGAATTACTTTTTGCCATTTTAAAATAAAGCTTTAAATCGTATAAATTATATATTATTTTCATAGCTCTTCCTCCTAATACATTAGACGGTCTTATAACAATTGGATATCCAATATTTCTAGATTTTATTATAGCTTGTATTAAAGATGTTGCTGTACTATTTTTTGGTTGTTTAAGACCTAATTTAAGTATAATTTTTTTAAAAAATTCTCTATTTTCTGCAATGTTTATATATTTAGGATTAGTACCTAAAATAGGAATTTTTAATTTATATAAATAATTTGATAATTTTAATGGAGTTTGTCCTCCAAATTGAATTATTACACCTTTAGGTTTTTCAATAATAATAATTTCTAATATGTCTTCTAAAGTAATTGGTTCAAAATATAATTTATCAGAAATATCATAATCAGTAGATACTGTTTCTGGATTACAATTAATCATAATCGTTTCAAATCCACTTTCACGTAAAGCTAAAACTGAGTGAACACAACAATAATCAAATTCAATTCCTTGTCCTATACGATTAGGTCCGCTTCCTAAAACTATAATTTTTTTTTTTTTATTATTATCAGATAATGATTCACATTCATTTTCATAAGTAGAATACATATATGATGTTTTTGTTTTAAATTCTGCAGCACATGTATCTACTCTTTTATAAACAGGATGTAAATTATATTTATAACGTAAATTACGTATTATTTTTTCTTTAACTTGTAATAAATATGCTATTCTAAAATCTGAAAAACCTTTTTTTTTAATATATTTTAAAAATTTATAATTAATATCTTTAATATTTTTTGAAATAATATCTTTTTCAGTAAATATAATATCTTTAATTTGTGATAAAAACCATTTATCTATTTTAGTTAAATTATATACTTCATTTAAAGAAATATTCAATCTAAATGCATCACCTATATACCATAATCTATTTGATCCTACATTTCTTAGTTCAAATTTTATTTTATTTAAAGTTTTTTTTTTACTATATAAATTTATTTTAGAATTAAAACCATAAACTCCTATTTCTAAACTACGAATTGCTTTTTGTAAAGATTCTTGAAATGTTCTACCTATGGCCATAACTTCACCAACAGATTTCATTTGTGTTGTTAATCTATTATCTGAACCATAAAATTTTTCAAAATTAAATCTAGGAATTTTTGTAACTATATAATCTATAGATGGTTCAAAAGAAGATGGTGTTTTATTTTCAGTAATTTCGTTTCTTAATTCATCTAAAGTATAACCTACAGCTAATTTAGCAGCTATTTTTGCAATAGGAAACCCTGTTGCTTTAGAAGCTAAAGCTGAAGACCTAGAAACTCTAGGATTCATTTCAATAACAATTAAATTTCCATTTTTAGGGTTAACAGCAAATTGTACATTAGATCCACCTGTTTCTATACCTATTTCTTTTAAAATAGAAATTGATGCATTACGCATAATTTGATACTCTTTATCTGTTAATGTTTGAGCAGGAGCAACTGTAATAGAATCACCTGTATGAATACCCATAGAATCTATATTTTCGATAGAACATACTATAATACAATTATTATTATTATCTCTTACAACTTCCATTTCATATTCTTTCCAACCAATAAGAGATTGATCAATTAAAAGTTCTTTATTAGGAGATAAATTTAATCCTTGTATACATATTTTTTCAAAATCTTTAATATTATAAGCTATACCTCCACCACTACCTCCCATAGTAAAAGATGGTCTTACAATACATGGTAATCCTATATTTTTAACTATTTTTTTTGCTTCTTCAATATTATGAGCTATATCAGATTTAGGTGTTTTTAAACCTATTTTTTTAATAATTTGATCAAATATTTTTCTATTTTCTGCTTTATTAATTGATTTTGCATTAACACCGATCATTTTAACATTATATTTACTTAAAATATTTTTTTTTTCTAAAATTAAAGCACAGTTTAAAGCAGTTTGTCCTCCCATAGTAGGAAGCAGAGCATCTGGTTTTTCTTTAATAATAATTTTTTCTATTATTTTCCAATGTATTGGCTCTATATAAGTAGCATCAGCTACTTCAGGATCAGTCATTATAGTAGCTGGATTAGAATTAACTAATATAATCCTATAACCATCTTTTTTTAAAATTTTACATGCTTGAGTTCCAGAATAATCAAATTCACATGCTTGTCCTATAATAATTGGTCCTGCTCCTAAAATAAGAATTGATTTTATATCTGTTCTTCTTGGCATTTTTAACCTTATAACTTAAATACTTTTATTTTATAGTACAATGATTTAAGCATAATATTAATAAAACTATCAAATAAAAAAAATATATCATTAGTTCCAGGGTTTGCTTCTGGATGTCCTTGAAATCCAAATGCTAATTTTTTTTTATGTTTAATTCCTTGTATTGTTTTATCAAATAATGATATATAAGATATTTTTAATATTTTTGGTATATTATTTAAATTTACAATAAATCCATGATTCTGAGATGTAATTAATATTTTTTTTTTATTTAAGTTTTGTACTGGATGATTAGATCCATGATGACCAAATTTCATTTTAATAATTTTAGCTCCACAAGACATAGCTAATAATTGATGTCCTAAACAAATACCAAAAGTTGGTATATTATATTTTAACATTTTTTTTATATTTTTAATAATATAATTACAAGGATTAGGATCTCCAGGACCATTAGATAATAATATACCGTTTATTTTTTTTTTTAAAATTTTTTTTATATTAAAAAAAGAAGGAAAAACCTTTAAATTACAGTCACGATCTATTAACATTTTCATAATACTATTTTTAATTCCATAATCATATACTATTATATTTAATTTAAAAAAAATATTTTTATATAAATTTAATTTATTATAAATAATATTAATTGTCCCTAAATACCATTTATATGGTATTTTACCTGTAACTTTTTTTACTAAATCTATATTTTTTAAACCCTTAAAATTTTTTATTTTAGTTTTTGCTAAATTTAAATTTAATTTTCTACCAGAAATAATACAACATTTTTGAGATCCTTTGTTTCTTAAAATATTAGTTAACATACGAGTATCTATTTCAGAAATAGATACAATATTATTTTTTTTTAAGTATAAATGTAAATTAATTTTACTTCTATAATTACTATCTAAAATTGATAATTTTTTTATAACTAAACCAGAAGCGTAAATTTTATAAGATTCTTTATCATTATCGTTAGTTCCTATATTTCCTATATGAGGAAAAGTTAATGTTATAATTTGATTTGTATAAGAAGGATCAGATATTATTTCTTGATACCCAGTCATAGATGTATTAAAAACTATTTCACCTACAGTTAATCCGGTTGCCCCAAAAGATTTACCATAAAATTTTTCACCTGTCTCTAATAATAAAATTGCTAAATTATACATATAAATACCTTATAATTTATAATGTATTTTTTTTTAATATTAATTTAAAAAAAATTTAATAATTTGAAAAAAAATATTTTTTATTAAAATAAAAAAATTATAAATTAATATTTATATTTTTTTTAAAACATTTTTCATAGAAAATAATCCATTTTTTTTTTTATTTAACCATATAGATGCTTTTAAAGCACCTTTTGCAAAAGTAATTCTACTAGAAGCTTTATGAGTTATTTCTATACGTTCACCTTTATTAGCAAATATTACAGTATGTTCCCCTATAGTATCTCCAGCTCTTATAGTAGAAAATCCTATACTATTTTTTTTTCTTTTTTCATTAAATTTATTTCTATTATATATTGCAATTTTATTTAAACTTAAATTCATACTTTTGGCAATAGTTTCTCCTATAGTTAATGCTGTTCCTGATGGTGAATCTTTTTTATTTTTATGATGAAATTCTATTATTTCAATATCACTTTCATTACCTATAATTTTAGTTATTTTTTCTAATATATTTAATATTAAATTAATACCAATACTAAAATTTGAAGATAATAAAATTGCTATTTTTTTTGAATATTTTTTTATTTTTTCTTTTTCTATTTCATTAAAACCAGTTGTACCAATTATTATTTTTTTTTTATATTTATAACATAAAGATAAATATTTCATAGTACTTTTAGGACAAGTAAAATCAATTAATATATCAAATAAATCATGTATATTTTCAAAATTTTTACTTATTTTTATATTATTTAATTTATTTTTATTAATAATATTAAATAATGTTTTATTTTCATTTATTAATAATACAGTTAATTGTAAAATTTTAATTTTATCAATAATACTAATTATAGATTTTCCCATACGACCATATGCCCCAGAAATAGCTATACGAATTTTTTGATTCATTTATTAAACTCTTATATATATTAAATAATATAAATTAAATTGTTTAATTATTTATTTTTAAATAAAAAAATAAAAATAAGTAACCTAATATTATAAAATAATCAGCTAAATTAAAAATAACAATATGTATATTATTTATATGAAAATCTATAAAATCTAGAACATAATTATAATAAAAACGATCTAAAATATTACTTAATAAACCACCTATTATAAAAGAATATAATAAAATAAATATTAAGTTTAATTCTATTATATAAAAATAAATAATATAAAAAAAAACTAAAACTATAAATAATGAAACAATAATTAAAAAATAATTTTTATAAAAATTATAATAATCAAAAAATCCAAAAATAATACCATAATTTTTTACATTAACTATATTAATATAATTATTAACATATATATATTTATTATTAAAAAAAATATTTCTAATAATATTTTTAATATAAAAATTTAAAAAAAATATAGAAAATATAATAAAATTACTAATAATAAAATAATAATATTGTTTTTTTTTAATCAAACGAATTTTCTTATTTCACCTTTTCCATAAACATTAGAAATACATCTATTACATAAATTTAAATAATTTGATTTTTTACATTTATCTTTTTTAAAATAATGCCAGCATCTTAAACATTTTATACCTTTAGATTTTGTTAATATTATTTCAATTTCTTTTCCATTTTCTTTTTTATTTTTTTTATAAAATACTTCTGCACTTGAAGTTAAAAAAACAAATTTTAATTCTTTTCCTAGAATTTTTAAAAAATTAAAATTTTCTTTATTAGTATATATTTTTAAATCTAAATCTAATGAATTTTTAAAAACTATAATATTACGTATATTTTCTATAGATTTATTTACTTCATTTCTAATTAATATAATTTTATTCCAATAATTGTGATTTAATATATCTTTATCGTTTAATTTATATAAACCACTAAACCATTCTTCAGTAAATATATATTTTGATCTTTTTCCTGGAATATAATCCCATATTTCGTTTGCAGTAAAAGATATTATAGGAGAAATCCATCTTACTAATGATTCTATAATATAATATAAAGTAGTTTGACAACTTTTTCTTGCTATATTATTTTTATTAAGAGTATATTGACGATCTTTAATAATATCTAAATAAAAAGAACTCATTTTTATAGAACAAAAATTCATAATATTTTTAATAACTAAATTAAAATTATATGATTTATAGTTTTTTATAATTAATTCTTGAATTTTTTTTGTATAACTTATAGCCCATCTATCTAAATATAAAATATCATTATAATTAACAATATTTTTTGGATTAAAATCATATAAATTAGATAACAAAAATCTTATTGTATTTCTTATTTTTCTATATATATCAACTGTACTATTTAAATTTTCTTCAGAAATATTCATATTTTTTGTATAATCAATTGATGATGACCATAATCTTATTATATCTGCTCCAAATTTTTTTATTAATAAATTAGGATTAATAATATTTCCAATAGACTTAGACATTTTTTCTCCTTTATTATCTGTAATAAAACCATGAGATAAAACATTACAATAAGGAGATTTATTTTTAGAAATAACAGATATAATTAATGATGACATAAACCAGCCTCTATATTGATCCGAACCTTCTAAATAAATATCAATTTTATTATTATAAAGCATTTTATTTTTTACAACAGTATAATATGTACCCCCAGAATCAAACCACACATCTAGAATATCTTTTATTTTTATATACTTTTTATAATCTTTACCTAACAATATTTTTTTATCTAAATACCACCAAATTTTAATACCATAAATTTTTATTAATTTTGATATTTTTTTAATTAAAATTAAAGTTTTAGGATGTAATTCTTTTGTTTTTTTATTTAAAAATAATGTTATTGGTATACCCCATTTTCTTTGACGAGAAATACACCAATCTGGTCTTTTAGATATCATATTTTTAATATTTTTTTTACCCCATGAAGGTATCCATACTACTTCATCTATTTCTTTAAATATTTTTTTAATTATTTTTTGATTATTGATTTTAATAAACCATTGATTAGTAGTTCTAAAAATAATTGGGGTTTTATGTCTCCAACAATGAGGATAACTATGTTTATAATTTTCTTTATTTAACATTAGTTTTTTTAATATTAATAAATTAATTACATAATTATTAATATCTAAAACATACATGCCATTTAATTTTTTATTTTTATTAAATTTATAATATCCATAATTGTCTATTATATTTTTTATTTCTAAATTATATTTATTACCTACAATATAATCTTCAGGACCATGTCCTGGAGCTATATGTACAATACCAGTACCTGATTTTAAATCAACATGGTTACTTGTTACTATTGGAACATTAATATCAATTATAGGATTTTTAAATAATATATATTTTAATTTATTACCTTTTACAGTATTAATTATTTTATATTTTTTAATATTATTTTTTTTAATAAAATTAAATAATAATTTTTTTGCTATAATAAAAAAATTATTATTAAATTCTATTAAACTGTATAAATAATTAGAATTAACTGAAATAGCACTATTAGCAAATAATGTCCATGGTGTTGTAGTCCAAACAATTGCATATATATTAATATTTTTTTTTGTATTAAATAAATTTTTAATTTTATCTATTTCAATAACAGGAAAAAGAACATTTATAGAAATAGAAATTTTATCGATATATTCTATTTCAGATTCAGATAAAGTTGAATTACAATTTAAACACCAATAAACAGGTTTTTTTCCATTATATAAATTACCACTTTTAATTATTTTTCCTAATAATTTTATTGTATTAGCTTCTAAATAAGAATCCATAGTACAATAATAATTATTCCAATCACCTAATACTCCTAAACGCATAAAATCATTTTTTTGTTGTAATATTTGTTTTTTTGCATATTTACGACAAATATTTTGAAATTTAATATTAGAAATATTTTTAGGTTTATTAAAAATCTGTTCAATTTTATGTTCTATAGGTAATCCATGACAATCCCAACCAGGTATATAAGGAGCATCAAAACCATCTAATCCTTTAAATTTTATAATTATATCTTTTAAAATTTTATTAATTACATGCCCCATATGTATTTTACCATTTGCATAAGGAGGGCCATCATGTAATATAAATTTTTTTTTATTTTTTTTAGATTTTCTTATAATTTTATATAAATGATTATCATTCCAATAATTTAATATATTTAACTCTTTTTTAAATAAATTTCCACGCATAGGAAATAATGTTTTAGGTAAATTTAAAGTATTTTTATAATTAATCATAATATTTTATTAAATAATATAAATATATTTTTTTATAAATTAAAAAAAATATATTTATATAATATTTTTTTTAAAAAAAAATTTATAAAAAATAATTATTATAAAAATAATATATATAAATATATTAATTATAATATAAAAACATTATAAATTAATACATAATGTTTTTATATTATATTTAATATAAAAATAAAGGATAAATATGGCTAACATTAAATCTTCAAAAAAAAGAATAATAACTAATAATAAAAAAAGAATATATAATAAAATATGTAAATCCAAAATACGTAATATTATAAAAAAAATAAAAAAATATATTTCTATTAAAAACAAAGAAAAATCATTAAAATACTTTTTTAAATTACAACCTATTATAGATAAATATGCAACTTATGGAGTTATACATAAAAATACATCATCTCGTTATAAATCACGTTTAATAAAAAAAATTTATAAAATTTAAAAAAATAATTAATATAAAAAAATTAACATTTATTTATTATATCTTCAAAAAATTTTTTCATATTATTAAATAAATTAATTGAACGTTGATAAATTTTATTAGCTACCTCAGTAACCTTATTATTTATATTTTTATTAGATTCAGTATCATAATGAAAATTTTTAAGAAGATATTTTTGTCTTTCATTTAAATTTGTAGGAGTTTTAACAATTACTTTGCATAATAAATCTCCACAAACACTACTTTTTAAATATTTAACTCCTTTACCTTTAATACGAAATAATTTATTAGTTTGAGTTTCTTTTGGTATTTTTAATTTAACTCTACCATTTATAGTAGGTATTTCAATATCCCCCCCTAATGCTGCAGTAACGAAACTGATAGGTATTTTACAATATAAATCATTACCTTTTCTTTCAAATGTACTATGTTTTTTAACAAATATTTGAATATATAAATCTCCTTTTGAACCACCACTAATATTATCTGAACCTTCCCCACTTAATTTTATTTTATCATTATTATTTACGCCAGAAGGTATTTTAACAGATAAAGATTTTAATATTTCTAATTGACCACTACCTTTACAAACCTCACATACATTTTTTATAAAACTACCCTTACCATAACATGTAGGACAAGTTTGTTGAACAGTAAAAAAACCCTGTCTCATATGTATTTGCCCCTTACCATTACATGTTCTACAACGATTTAATTTAGTACCAGGTCTAGATCCACTACCTTTACAAATATGACATAATTTTAAAATAGGAACCTTTATATTTTTAACAACACCACAAATAGATTCCTCTAAAGTTAGATTTACATTAAAAAACAGATCTTCTCCTTTTCTTGATTTATTACTTTTATTACCAAATATATCTCCAAATATATCTCCAAATATATCTCCAAAATCAGACTTATTATTAAAATTATTAGAAAAACCACTATTATCATTATTATTAATACTATTTGTATAATGGCCATATTGATCATAATATGCACGTTTATTACTGTCAATTAAAGTTTCATATGCTTCTTTAACTTCTTTAAATTTATTTTCAGCATCTTTATTATTAGGATTTTTATCTGGATGATATCTCATAGCTAAACGTTTATAAGCTTTTTTAATTGCACGATTATTTGAGCTTTTTGAAATACCTAGAATTCTATAATAATCTCTTTTCATAATTTAATCCTTATATTAATTTTTTTTTATTTAAAAATAATATATATATGTTAATTAATTATTTTTTTAATAAATAATTAACTAACATATATATTATTTTTAAATAAAATAATAATTATTTTAATTTTTAATTATAATTATTTTTTATTTTTATCTTTTTTTACTTCTTCAAATTCAGCATCTTCTGCATTATTAGTATTATTTTTTGATTTTTCTTTTACATTTTCAGGTTTATTTTTATCTAATTGAGTTAATTTATTAGATAATTTTAATAATTCTTCTATTTTTTTTTCTATAGAAGCTTTACTTTCATTTTTAATAGCTAAATTTAAATTATTAATAGCTAAATTTATATTTTTTTTATCTTCAGGATTTATTTTATTTCCAAGCTCATTTATTTTTTTATGAGTACTATGAATTAATTGATCACCTTGATTTTTAATTTGTACTAATTCTTCAAATTTATGATCATCTTCTGCATTAATTTCAGCATCTTGAACCATTTTTTTAATTTCATTTTCATGTAGACCAGAAGAAGCTTTTATTTTTATTTTTTGTTCTTTATTTGTTTTTTTATCTTTAGCTGAAACATGTAATATACCATCAGCATCAATATCAAAAGTAACTTCTATTTGAGGTATACCTCTAGGTGAAGGTTGAATACCATCTAAATTAAATTGCCCTAAAGATTTATTATCAGAAGCTTTTTTACGTTCTCCTTGTAATACATGAATTGTAACTGCATGTTGATTATCTTCTGCTGTAGAAAATATTTGACTGTGTTTTGTAGGAATAGTAGTATTTTTATTTATTAAACATGTCATAATACCACCCATAGTTTCTATTCCTAAAGATAATGGTGTTACATCCAATAATAGTACATCTTTTACATCACCAGCAAGAACACCTCCTTGTATAGCAGCTCCTATAGCAACAGCCTCATCTGGATTTATATCTTTTCTTGGTTCTTTATTAAAAAACTCTTTAACTTTTTTTTGTACCATAGGCATTCTAGTTTGTCCACCAACTAAAATTATATCATTGATATTACTTTTTTCTAATTTAGCATCTTCTAAAGCTTTTTTAAGAGGTTCTATAGATTTTAAAACTAAATCTTCTACTAATGATTCTAATTTAGCACGTGAAACCTTAGTATTCATATGTTTAGGACCAGAAGCATCTGCTGTAATATAAGGTAAATTAATTTCTGTATGTTGTGCTGATGAAAGTTCAATTTTAGCTTTTTCTGCTACTTCTTTAAGTCTTTGCATTGCTAAAGGATCATTATGTAAATCTATTCCTTGTTCCATTTTAAATTCAGAAACTAAATAATTAATTAAACGACTATCAAAATCTTCACCCCCTAAATGAGTATCACCATTAGTTGATAATACTTCAAAAGTTTTTTCTCCATCAACATCATCAATTTCTATAATTGAAATATCAAAAGTACCACCCCCTAAATCATACACTGCAATAGTCTTATTTCCTTTATTTTTATCTAAACCATAAGCTAAAGCTGCTGCTGTAGGTTCATTAATAATTCTTTTTACATCTAAACCTGCAATACGACCAGCATCTTTTGTAGCTTGACGTTGAGTATCATTAAAATATGCAGGAACTGTAATAACTGCAGATCTTATTTTTTCACCTAAATAATCCTCTGCTGTTTTTTTCATTTTTTTTAAAATTTCTGCAGAAATTTGTGGTGGAGCCATTTTTTTATTTTTTACTTTTAACCAAGCATCACCATTATTAGCTTTTAAAATTTCATAAGGCATTATTTTAATATCACGTTGTACTTCTTCATCACTAAAACGACGTCCTATAAGTCTTTTAATAGCAAATAATGTATTTTTAGGATTAGTAATTGATTGACGTTTTGCTGGTTGACCAACTAAAATTTCTCCATCTTTAGTATAAGCAATAACTGAAGGAGTAGTACGTTCACCTTCAGAATTTTCTAAAACTCTTGCTTGAGCGCCATCCATAATAGCTACGCAAGAATTAGTAGTACCTAAATCAATTCCAATAATTTTACTCATTTAATTCTCCATATAAAATATAAATTAAAATTTATTTATAATATTTAATTATTATAATAAACATTATAAAAAAATATAATTTTTTTTATTAAATTTAAAATTATTTTTATAAAAATTTTAACAAATTATAAATTTTTATTAATAAATAATAATAATCATTAAATAAAAAATAAAATATATATATTATAAATAAATTTTATAATAAAAAAAATAAATATTTTTATTTAAAGTTATTAATTATATAAATAAATTAATTAAAAATATTTTTTAATATAATATATATTAAAAATATTATAATTTTTAATAAAATTAATTTTAATATTATACTATATTATTATTATTTTTTTTATATTAAAATAATTTATATTTTTATAAAATTTATAAAAAATATTATTTTTTTAATATAAATTAATTATAAGTTTAATAAAAAATTTTTTAACAATTTAAAATTATAATCCATTTTATATGAAAGTATAGGTAAATTATTATTTTTTTTTAAATTATAAGGAATTAAAATATTTTTTTTTATAATTAATTCTATATTTTCTTTAAATTTAGCAGGATGAGCTGTTCCTATAAATATTCCACATTCTTTATTTTTAATTTTATTTTTTAAAACATTATAAGCAACAGCTGAATGAGGTTCAGAAATATAATTAAGTGTATATAATTCTACTAAAGATTTTTTAGTATGATAATCAGAAACAACACCATAGTATAAATCATTTAAATTCCAATTGTTTATATTAAATAATTCAATTATTCTAGGCCAATTATTAGGATTATTAATATCCATAGCATTAGATAAAGTATTAATAGTTTTTTTAGGAAGCCATATACCTTTTTCTAAAAAACGGGGTACAGTATCATTTAAATTTGTAGCAATAATAAATTTTTTAATATTTAAACCTAAAGATTTAGCCATCAAACCTGCAGTTAAATTACCAAAATTACCACTTGGAACAGATATTATTAAATCATTTAAACCATAATTATTTAATTTTGCACATGCTTCAAAGTAATAACATACTTGTGCAATTAATCTACTAATATTAATTGAATTAGCTGAGTTTAAATTTAATTTTTTTTTTAATAAAAAATCATTAAATGATTTTTTAACTAATTTTTGACACATATCAAAACTTCCATTTATTGCTATAGTAATTATATTCTTTCCTAAATTACAAAACAATTTTTCTTGTATATAGCTTATTTTACCTTTAGGATATAAAATAACAACTTTAGTATTTTTTTTTTTATAAAATGCATGAGCAACAGCAGCTCCAGTATCTCCAGATGTAGCTGTAAGAATAGTAATATTTTTTTTAAAATTGTTAATATAAGAAATAATATTTGACATAAACCTAGCACCGAAATCTTTAAAAGCTAATGTTGGTCCATGAAATAATTCTAAACAAAATATATTATTAGTTATTTTTACTAATGGTACTGGAAAACAAAAAGATTTTTTTACTATATTATATAATATTGAATAAGGAATTTCATTTCCTATAATTTTATTCAAGATATATGTACTTCTAGAAACAAAATCCATTGATAATAAATCAATAATTTTTTTTTCATTAAAAAAAGGTAACTTTTCTGGAAAAAATAAACCTTGATTACTACCTAAACCAGTTTCTGTCGCTTTTAAAAAATTAATTTTTTCATCTCTATTTTTTAAATTATATAATTTCATTTTTAACTTATTTTACGTACTCCTTTTTTTGATAAACGACATATATGTACAAAACCTTCTTTATTTTTAATATAATATTTATTAAACCAATAGGCTATATTATTAGCTATTTTTTTTTTATCACATATAGCAAATATAGTAGGACCAGAACCAGAAATACCACATGTTAATGCACCAAGTTTTTTTATATTTTCACGAGCTTCTAAAAAATAAGGTAAAAGAATATTTCTATAAGGTTCAGCAATTATATCTTTCATTAAATTTATAGCTAAATATGATTGATTAGTATAACAAGCATGAATAAAACCAGATAAATATCTACTATGATTAATACAATTATTTTTAGAATAATAGGATGGTAATATAGACCTAGATTTAGCTGTAGATAATTTTATTCCAGGATAAGCCATTATCCATAACCAATTATTAAAATTAGGAATACTTTGACTAATAATTTTACCTTCTTTTAAAATTAATTGACAACTACCTAAATAACAAGGTGCAACATTATCATAATGAATACTACCAGATATAAATCCCTCTAATTTCCCCATTAAATTTAATAATGAATTTTTATTAATTGGTGAACCAAAAAAATCATTTATAGCAACAAATCCAGCAACAATTGAACATGCGCTTGATCCTAAACCAGAACTTATTGGCATATTTTTTTCTAATTTTATAGTAATAGGTATATTATATCCTAAAAATTTACAAAAATATTTCCAACATTGATAAAGTATATTTTGTTTATAATTTTTTGGTAAATAATTAACAAATCTACCTTTATAAACTAAATTAAATTTTTTAGATGATTTTATTGTTACACAATCACCTAATAAAGTATTATTTATAGGAGATATTGCAACACCTAATACATCAAAACCAACACCCACATTTCCAATTGAAGCTGGTGCATAAAATTTTACCATTTAATTTTACCTAACTAAACTATATAATACGTAATAAATCAGAAAATACACCAGCAGCAGTCACATTATCACCAGCCCCATAACCACGTATAACCATTGGAATTGGATTATAATATTTACTATATATAACTAATGCATTTTCACCATTTTTAATTTCATATAATGGATTAAATTTATTTATAGCTTTAATTTTAATTTCACATTTTCCATTTGATTTAATAATACCAATAAATCTTAATACTTTATTTTTTTTTTTTATTATATTATAAATATTTTTAAAACCTTTATCTAATAAATATAAATTTTCCATAAATTTTTTTGTATTACTAAATTTATTAAATATTTTTGGTATTATATTATCTATATAAATATCTTTTAATTCTAATATGTAACCAACTTCACGAGCTAAAATCAATAATTTTCTAGCTACATCCATTCCAGATAAATCTTCTCTAGGATCTGGTTCAGTAAAACCCATATCACAGGCCATTTTAGTTGCTTTAGAAAATGATATACCTTCATCTAGTTTACCAAATATAAAAGATAATGATCCTGATAAAATTCCTGAAAAATTTATTATTTTATCTCCTGAATATAATAAATTTTTTAAATTTTCTATTATTGGTAATCCAGCTCCAACATTTGTTTCATATAAAAATTTTATATTATAATTAATTGTATTATATTTTATTTTTTGATAATAATATAAAGAAGATGTATTAGCTTTTTTATTAGCAGTAACAACATTAATTTTTTTTGATAAAAAATTAACATATTCATTAGATATTAAATTACTTGAAGTACAATCTATTATTGTAGGATTAAATAAATTATTTTTTTTTATTAATTCTAATAATATTTTAATATTAAATATATTATAATTTTTATTAAATGATTTTTTCCAATTATTTAAATTTATTCCTTTAATATTTGTTAAAATATATTTAGAATTAGCTATACCACATACTTTTATATTTATATTTTTATTATTTAAAATAATTTGTTGCTGACATATTTGTTTTATTAAAGTTTTTCCTATTATACCGATTCCAATAATAAATAATTCTAAATATTTTTTTTTAAAAAATATATTTTGATGAATTATTTTAATTGCATCATTAATATTACTATTATTTAATAATACTGAAATAACATTTTTAGATAAACCCTGAATATTAGAAACAATATTGATTTTTGATTTTAACAAAGAATAAAAAATATTAGGTAATATATTAATGTTTTTTTTTATATTATCTCCAACTAAAGATAATATAGATAAATTTTTAATTATTTTTAAATAATTTAAAATTTTACTTTTAAATTCTAAACTAAACTCATTTTCTAATATAATTTTAGTTTTATTTATATCTTTGTTAAATATACAAAAAGAAATACTATTTTCAGAATAAGATTGTGTTATTAAATTAATAGGTATTTTTTTACTTGATATTACATTTAATATACGTGATATAATATTAATAATATTACATTTATTAGAACCATAAATATTAAACATAGAAATATCTTTTAAATATGTAATACCCTTAACACAATAATTATTTTTTTTTTTATTTGAACTTATAATGGTTCCATGTGATTTTGGGTTATTAGTATTTTTAATTAAACATGGAATATTATATTTAAACAAGGGTGATATTGTACGAGGATGTAATACTTTAGCTCCAAAATACGACAATTCTATAGCTTCTTTATAAGATATATTTTTTAAAAGAATTGCATTAGTTACTTTTTTAGGATCACATGTATATATACCATCAACATCTGTCCAAATTTCACAACAACTAGCTTTTAAGCAAGCTGTTAAAACTGCAGCAGAATAATCTGAACCATTTCTTCCAAGAACAACTATATCATCATCATAATTTCCAGCAGTAAAACCCGCCATAAGAGTAATATTATTTTTATCTTTATATATTTTATTATTTATTTTATTTTTTATTAAATACCTAGATTTATTAATATCCACTGTTGATTCTAAAATATCACCTGTAGCTTTTAAATATTTAACTGGATTTATAATAGAAATATTATAATTATAAGATTTTAATAATTCACTCATAATTTGAACTGATAATTTTTCTCCTAAACAAATAATTTTTGCATATGTTTTTTTAGGACATTTTTTTAATAAACCTATACCATGTAATATATTTTTTAATTCTTTAAATTCATATTGTAATATGTTAAAAATTTTATTATCATTAAGTTTAATTAAATAATTTTTTAATTCTAAAACTAAATTAAAAAATATTTTTTTTACAATATTTATATAATTATTAATAATTTTATTTTTAATCTTACTTTCTATTATATAAACTAAATAATTAGTAATTTTAGAAGGGGCAGATAAAACAACAAAAATTTTATTTTTTTTGCAACTATTTTTAATAATATTAGCTACATTTAAAAATTTTTGTGCATTAGCTAATGAAGTTCCACCAAATTTTAAAACTTTCATATAAAATTCCTAATTATTAAATTAATTTTATTATATAATATTATAATTTAATTATTAAATTTATTATAATAATTAATTTTATATTATTAAATATTATAATTAATAGATAAAATTAAA
This sequence comes from Candidatus Annandia pinicola, assembly GCF_020541245.1. Taxonomy (NCBI): domain Bacteria; kingdom Pseudomonadati; phylum Pseudomonadota; class Gammaproteobacteria; order Enterobacterales; family Enterobacteriaceae; genus Candidatus Annandia; species Candidatus Annandia pinicola. Next base: position 338,290 of record NZ_CP045876.1, read on the forward strand.
TTTAATATTATAGCTCCAAAAATAGAATATAAAATTGCAGGAAAAGAAATAAAAAAATAAGAAAAAATAAATATTAATATATCAATTATCATTTGTATATTACCAATTTTTATTTTATACTTATTTTTTATACATAAAGATATAATATTAATACCTCCTAAACTTGAATTATTTTTAAATAAAGAAATTAAACCTATACCAATAAAAATATTACCTAAAAATGTAGTATAAAATTTATTAAATATAATTAATGAAATAAATAATGAATTTATTTTAGTAATAATTGATACTAAAATAATAGAAACAAAAGTTTTAATTGTAAATTCAATACCCATTTTAAATATAGAAAAAAAATAAAATGGTATATTTATTAAAAAAAAAATTATTCCAAAAGATATAGAAAATATATAACTTATAATAAATGCTATTCCAGCAGTACTACCAATTAATGTTCCTGAAGAATGAATTAATGAAATTCCAAAAGATATTATAACACTATTTATAAAAATTATATATATATCTTTTAATATTTTTTTTAAAAAAAAATTAATTTTAATATCTTACCTCTTTTATTACAAATTAAATGTAATTAAATTATTTATTTTATATAATTATCAAATCGTGAAAATATATTATTAAAAATTAATTTTATTTTTCCAATAGGACCATTTCTTTGTTTACTAATTATAATTTCAGCAATATTTTTATTATTATTATTATTATTATATAATTCATCTCTATATATAAACATTATTAAATCAGCATCTTGTTCAATTGAACCTGATTCTCTTAAATCAGAATTTATTGGTCTTTTGTCCAATCTTTGTTCTAATAATCTATTTAATTGTGAAATTGCTATAATTGGCACTTTAAATTCTTTAGCTAAAGATTTTAAAGATCTTGAAATTTCAGAAATTTCTAAATTTCTATTATGAGATAAGGAAGGAACTTTCATTAATTGTAAATAATCAATCATTATTAAACTTAAACCCTTATTTAAATTATATATATCTTTTGTCTTTAGTCTTATTTCATTTGGTGTTAAAGATGAAGAATCATCTATATATAAATTTTTTTTTTTTATTAAAATAGATATTGTATTGTATATACGATTCCAATCTTTTTTATTTAATTGTCCTGTTTTAATTTTTAATTGATCTACCCTTGATAAGGATGATAACATTCTCATAGTAATTTGTTCACTAGACATTTCCAAACTAAATATTAAAACAGGTTTATCATATAAAATAGCAGTATTTTCACATATATTAGTTGCAAAAGTAGTTTTTCCCATAGAAGGTCTTGAGGCTAATATTATAAGATCTGATTTTTGTAAACCTAATGTTTTTTTATTTAAATCATTATAACCAGTATCTATACCTGTAATACCTTTTTTAGATTTTTTAAAAAACTCCTCTATTTTATTTATTGTATTTTCTAAAATATTTTCTATGTTTTTAAGGTTATTATTAAATTTATTATCAATATTAATTTTATAATTATTTATTTTATTTATATTAAATTCTATAAATTTAACAATTTTTTTTAAATTAGTTTTTCTTTTTTTTTTAATTTTTTCAATTATCTTATAAGCAAGGTTAATAATCTGTCTTATTTTAGATTTTTCATATATTATTTTAGCATATGCTTTAATATTTTTTGTACTTGGAGCGTTTTTAGATAATTCAGCTAAATATGCAAAACCACCAATTGAATTTAAAATATTTTTTTTTTCTAAAGATTCTGATAAAGTTATTAAATCTATAGATTTACCTAATTTAAAAAAACTTTTAATTTCACAAAAAATTTTATAATGTGATTTACTAAAAAAATCATTTGAAACTAAATTATTAGAAATTTCATTCCATTTTTTATTATCTATTATTAAACATCCTAATAATAATTGTTCAGCTTCTATTGAATAATAAGATTTGTTATTTTTTAGATTATATTTATTTTTTTTTTTAATAAATTTATAATTTTCCATCATTGTTCTTAATTTATTTTTTTTAAATAATATAAAATTAATTTATTTTTTTAAATAATTTAAAATATTTTAATATAAAAAATATATTAGTATTATTAAATTTTATTTAGTAAAATATAAATAAAAAATATTTAATTTAAATTGGATAATTTAAATAATTATGAAAATACTTGGAATAGAAACGTCATGTGATGATACTGGTATTGCTATATATGATGATTTTAAGGGAATAATTGCTAATAAAACATACAAACAAAATAAAATACATAATTTATATGGTGGTATAGTTCCAGAATTAGCTTCTAGAGCTCATATGAAAAATATATTACCTTTAATTAAAGAAGTTTTTAGAATAGCTAAAATATCATATTATGAGATAGATTGTATTGCTTATACTGCTGGCCCTGGACTAATAGGTTCTTTATTAATAGGAGCTACATTAAGTAAATCATTAGGATTTTCTTGGGGTATACCAATACAAGAAGTAAATCATATGGAGGGACATTTATTAACACCAATGTTGGAAAATAAAAATATTTCATTTCCATTTACTGCTTTATTAATTTCTGGAAAACATACTCAAATAATAAAAGCTATTGATTTAGGTAATTATGAAATATTGGGAAGCTCTTTAGATGATGCAGTAGGAGAATCATTAGATAAAATTGCAAAATTATTAGGTTTAGGATATCCTGGTGGAAAAAAAATATCAGAATTAGCTAAAAAAAACAATTATAAAAATATGAATTTTCCTAAACCAATGGTAAAAAATAATAAAAATTTAAATTTTAGTTTTTCAGGTTTAAAAACATTTGTTATTAATAAAATTAAAGAATTAAATATTAATGATTATAAAATTAAAGCAAACATTGCTTATTCTTTTGAAAAAGCAATAATAGATACTTTAATTATAAAAACTCAAAGAGCTTTAAAAATTACTAAACATAAAAATTTAATTATATCCGGAGGTGTAAGTTCTAATAATAAATTAAGATATAAATTTAATAAAGTATTTAATAAAAAAAAAATTAATACATTTTATCCTAGTTATGATTTATGTACAGATAATGGTGCTATGATTGCTTATGCTGGTATGTTAAATTTTAAAAAAAATAAAAACTTTAAATTTGATCTTAAAATAAATGTAAAACCTAAATGGTTAATATCAGATATAAAATATTAATATTATTATAAAAATTTATTTAAATATAATATACGTTTATTGTTTAAGGCAATATTTATCGATGATTTATCATATTTTTTTTTAATAGCTTCTTTAAAATCAATATTTTTTATTAAATAAAAATATTTATATAAAAAAAAACTATTTGAAAATTTATTTTTTTTTTTATCTTTATGTAAAAAAAATATTATAGACATCATTTTAACTATATATGGTCTATTCCAAGCATTTATTTTATTAAATATATTTATAATATATTTAGAAGATCTATATTTTATATTATCAATATGATCATAATATAAAGTAGATACAATTGCTACGTTAGCTATTTTATTAGGTATTTTAATCCTAGTACATATAGATTTAATTAGTTTAACTTTATTAATTTTAAATTTTAAACAAAAAAGAGCAAATCTAACAGAAACATTAAAAACTGAATTTTTACGTATTTTAAAAATATTAATTATTGCTTTTTCGTTATTTTTATTATATTTTAATTTATTTTTAATTGAATTATATATTTCTGGAAAAGTTTCTTTTAAAGCACCACATTTATTTAAAATATAAAAATAAATATGTGGATTATTTGATATTAAAGCTTTTCTAGTTTCTTTCCATATTCTTTCTGCTTTTATATATTTTAAATCACCTTTTTTTATCATATTTTTCATAAATAATATTGTTTTTTTAGAAACATAAAAATTTAAATGTAATAATCTTGCTGCAAAACTAGCTACTCTAAATATTCTTAAAGGATCTTCTTTAAAAACACTTGAAATGTGTCTTATAACTCTTTTCTTTATATCTCTTAAACCATTACAAGGATCTATAAAATTTCCATACTTATTCATTGCTATAGAATTAATAGTAATATCTCTTCTTTTTAAATCTTCATTTAAAATAGTTTTATTATCGTAATTATTATTAAAATCTATATTTTTTTTTCCAATTTTAGTTTCAATTCTAGCTAAAGAATATTCTTCTTTACTAATAGGATGTATAAAGATTGGAAAAACTTTACCAACTTGAAAATAACCTTTATCAATCATCATTTTTGGAGTAGCTCCTATAACTAACCAATCTCTGTCTCTAATTTTAATTTTTAGAATAAAATCTCTAACTGCTCCACCAACTAAATATTTATTCAATATTATCCTTAGTTATAAATAATTAATATTATTAATTATATTTTTTTTATAATCATAAATATTATATATTTAAAATAAATATAAAACAATATGAAATATTCAGGGCATTTTATTTTTGCTTTATCTACAATAATTATTGTAAATAAAATATATTTTTTTAATAATTTTTGTAAAATTATCTTTTTTAAATCAATATTAGGATGTATTTTTACATGCTTCTTACCAGATTTAGATCATCCTAATTCTATTATTGGAAAGAAATTAAAATATATTTCTATTTTATTTTATAAATTATTTGGTCATAGGGGTTTTACACATAGTATATTATCAATTATTATATTTTATTATATATTAAATTTAATAATTCTATTAAATATAAAAATATCAAATTATTTAATATATTTTATGACAATTGGTTATACTAGCCATATAATAGCGGATATGTTTACTTATCAGGGGGTTCCTTTATTATGGCCATTAAAATGGAAGTTTTCATTTTTTTTATTTAAGAAAAAATATATATATAAAGAAGAAAAAATATGTTTTTTGTTTTTTATATTTTCTATTATTTACTATTATTTATAAAAATAATTAGTATAGTATTTAAGATTTTAAAATATATTAATAAATATATATTAAGTAAAATAAATTTAAAATTATAAAAATATTAATATAATTATAATTAAAAAAAAATTAATTATTTTTTTTTAAAATTTAATTATTAACTACTATTAAAAATTAAAAAAATGGATATAATAATGAAAAAAAAAATTTTTTGTTTATTTTTTAAAAAAATTGATGATTTACAAAAATTTCAAAAATATCCTGGTATTATTGGAAAAATAATTTATAAAAATATATCTGAAAAAGCATGGTCTATGTGGATAAAAAAACAAACTACATTAATTAATGAATATAAATTAAATATGAATAATAAAAATAATATAAAAAAAATTGAAAAATATATGATTACTTTTTTATTTAAGAATAAAAAAATAATTTAAAATTATATAAATTTAAAAATTTTCTAATAAATAATTTGACAATAATTTTCCTTTATTAGTTATATACCAATTATATTTATCTTCTGTAATAAATCCTAATTTAATAGCATTATCAATTTTTTTACGTATTATTTTTTCTTTTATCCCAGTATAATACTCAAAAATATTACGTGAAATTGGTATAAATAATCTAAATCTATTTATAAAAAATTCAATTGGTATTTCTTTTTTTTTAATTTTATTTTTTTTATTTAAATAATCACCAGATAAAAATCTTTTAACATTTTTATTTTTTATAGTTCTAATAATATTACCATTATTTTGTGTTATTTTACCATGTGATCCACATCCTATTCCTAAATAATCACCAAAATTCCAATAATTAATATTATGTTTACATAATTTATTTTTAGAATAAGATGATATTTCATATTGTTTATAACCTGATTTTAAAAGTTTATTATGACCATTTTTAAACATATTCCAGATTATATTATGATTAGGTAATTTAGGCTTTATATAATAAAATAGAGTATTAGGTTCTATGGTAAGCTGATACCATGAAATATGAGGTACTTTAAATTTAATTATTTTATTTAAATCATATTGAGATTCTTTAATATTTTGATTTGGTAATCCATAAATTAAATCAATATTAAAATTTTCAAATTTATTTTTTTTAATTAATTTTATAATATTAATTGTATTTTTAATATTATGAATTCTTCCTAAATTAGATAAATGTTTTTTATTAAAACTTTGAACACCAATTGAAATACGATTTATACCTATTTTTTTATATTCATTTATATTTATATTATATATATCATCAGGGTTAACTTCTATAGTAATTTCTATGTTTTTACTATATTTGATGTAGTATTTTATATTATTTATTAGAAATTTAATGTTATCAATAGACAACAAAGATGGTGTGCCCCCACCTATATAAATAGTATTAATTTTTCTATTATTAATTAATTTAATATCATTTTTTAAATCATTTATTAAATGAGTGATATATTTACTGATATATTTTTTTGAATTTTCATCAATTAAATGTGCATGAAAATCACAATAAAAACATTTCTTTTTGCACCAGGGTATATGCACATATAGGCTTAAAGGTATATTTTTCATAATTATATCGCATAAAATTTTATTAAAATTTTTTTTTTTATAATAAATACCACACATCAGGAAAGAGATTAGCTCCTATGAAGTTTAAAAAATATAATGTAAATATTATTACCATAGCTGAAATATCAATTTCTCCTATTTTAGGAACAAAAAGTCTGCATACTCTTAATATAGGCTCTGTAAGTTCAATAAAAAAATACTCTACTACATTAATTTTTCTATTTATCCAGCTTATTAAAGATCTTATAGTAATATTCCAAAACATTATATATCCATAAGATTTTAATAAAGAAAACATTCCTATGTATAAATATACATAATTAAAATCAAACATATGTGAGTATAAAAAATATAAAAAACAATATTTAGTTATTACTAACATATACATTTTTAATATAATAAAAAAATAAAAATAACTTAAACATATTAATATTTTTTTCCATGGAAAAAATGTAATTTTAGTAAATTTTATTAAAATTATTGATATTGGGTTATAAATATCAGACCTGGCTATTTCCATCCATAATCTCATAAAAAGCAACATAGTATAAGCATCAAGAAAATTTTTTGAAACAAACATCGAAATTATCATGTATACTCTAATTTAAAATTTTAATGAATTAAATAAACTTTATTATAATTATTATTTAAAAAAGAATAATTATATATATATATATAATTATTTATTTAATTTTTAATTCATTATCTTTTTGATAATACTATTTATTATTATCATAAAATAACCTCCTTTTTTTTTTTAATATAATATATTTATTATATTATTAATTTATAAAAAAAAAATATATATATATATATATATATTTATTTATTGTTTTTAATTTATAATATGTTTTCTTTTAAAATAGCTTTCTAATATTACAACCGCAGAAAGAGAATTAATGTCATATTTACTTCTTATTTTTTTTTTGTACATTGATATATTATATATAGCTTCTTTAGTACTTAATCTTTCATCATAAAGATGAACAATAATTTTAAAAATAGAATATAATTTTTGTGAAAAATATAAAGTTTTTTTTGTAATATATTGTTGTTTACCATTCATTTTAATAGGCCATCCTACAATAATTATTTCTGGTTGCCAGTTATCAATAATTTTTTTTATATCATTCCAATTAGGTTCACCATTTTTAGATCTTATAGGTTTTAATGGTGTTGCTGTTTTAGTAATATTTTGACCTACAGCAACACCTATATTTTTGATACCATAATCAAAAGCAATAGATGTAAATTCATAATATTTCATATTTTTTATATTATTTTTATTATATTTTTATTATTACTATTTTCCTATTTCTCTTAATTTTTTTCCTGAAAATAATTTATTTTCAATGTTTTCTAAGGATACACCATTTGTTTCTGGTACAAAAAATATAGTTAAAATAACAAAAAACAAGTTTAAAATTGAATAAATAAAGAAAGTATAAATATTACCTATAATATTTATAATGCTTAAAAAAGTTAACCCTACTATCATATTAGCAATAAAATTTGTGGTAGTAGAAATTGTAATACCAAAATCTCTTCCTTTTAATGGTTGTATTTCAGAACATAACACCCAAGCTAAAGGTCCTGCACTAATTGCAAAACCAGATATAAATATTAAAATAAATAAAATATATAAACATTTAACAATTAAATTTATTATATTTAAATATAATAATATACTTAATGAACTCATAGTAACAAACATTACAAAAAAACCTAATATTAAAGTTGGTTTACGACCCCATTTATCAACTAACATAATAGCAACTAAAGTAGATAATACATTAATTATTCCAATACAAATAGTACAGTACATTTGATCTGATGATTTATTAAAACCTATCATATCAAATATTTTAGGAGCATAATATATAATAACATTAATTCCTGTAAATTGTTGCATAATTTGTAATAAAATACCTAAAAAAACTACTTTTCTAAAATTTTTATTGCTAATAAATAAACTTATACCAGTTTGTTTAATTTTTAAACTTTTTTTTATAGAATATAATTCTGACATCACTTTTCTTTTATTTTTTCTTAAAAAAAATAAAATATATTTTGCATTAACTAAATTTCCTTTAGATAATAACCATCTAGGACTTTCAGGTAAAAAAAATAGTCCTATAAATAATAAAATTGCTGGTATGCTGGTTATTCCTAACATACATCTCCAACTACCAATATAACTAAATATTGTATCAGATATATATGATAATAAAATACCAATAGTAATCATTAATTGATATAAAGATACCATACTTCCACGATTATTTTTACATGAAATTTCAGATAAATATAAAGGAGCGGTATAAGAAGATATTCCCACAGATATTCCTAAAATAATTCTAGATATTATTAAAATATCGGAATTAAATGATAATGAAGCTAATATAGATCCAATAAAAAAAAATAAAGAACTAATAATTAAACTTTTTTTTCTTCCAAAATAAGAAGATAATAAACCACTAAATAAAGCTCCAAAAGTAGCTCCTAACATCATAGAACTTACTATCCATTCTTGTTTAATATTACTTATATTAAAATCTTTAGAGATAAATGGTAATGCTACAGTTATAACACCTATGTTTAAACCAAATAACAAACCAGATAATGCTGCTATTAAACAAATATAAAAATAAAATAATTCATTATTTTTTATTTTTTTAATCAAATTAATACCTTTAATTAAATTACATTTAATTTTAAAAATATAATATAATTTAAAATTTATATTATATTTTATTTAGATTTTTCAGATAATTCTTGTATTTTATCTAATTTTTCCCAAGAAAAAATTTTTCTACCAAAATGACCATATGTAGAAGTTTTTTTATATATAGGTTTTAATAATTTTAACATTTTAATTAATCCATAAGGTCTTAGATCAAAACAATCTTTTATTAACCATAATATTTTAGAAACTGGTATTTTTTCAGTATTAAAAGTTTCTACCATTATAGAAGTAGGTTCATCAATTCCTATAGCATATGATAATTGAATTTCACATCTATCTGCTAAATTTGCTGCTACTATATTTTTAGCAATATAACGAGCTGCATATGATGCAGATCTATCTACTTTAGAAGGATCTTTTCCAGAAAAAGAACCACCACCATGTCTAGAAAAACCTCCATATGTATCTGCTATAATTTTTCTCCCTGTTAAACCACAATCTCCCATAGGACCACCTATAACAAAACGACCAGCAGGATTAATAAAAAATTTAGTATTTTTTTTTAACCATTTTTTTGGTAAAACTGGTTTAATTATTTCTTCCATTACTGCTTCATTAATATTTTTATAATTTATATCTTTTGAATGTTGTGTAGAAAATACAACAGTGTCAATTCCAATAATTTTATTATTTTTATATTGAAAAGTAATTTGACTTTTTGCATCAGGATATAACCAAGGTAATATGTTTTTTTTTCTAACATAAGATTGTAAATACATTAAACGATGTGCATACATAATTGGTGCTGGCATAAATGTTTTTGTTTCATTAGTTGCATATCCAAACATTATTCCTTGATCTCCTGCACCTTGTTTAAATAAATTATTATTATTTATACCCTTTTTTATATCTTCAGATTGTTTTCCAATTACATTAATTATAGAACATAAATTATAATCAAAACCCATTTCATTATTATTATATCCTATATTTTTTATAGTTTTACGTACTATTTTTTCTATGTTAATAGACGCATTAGTAGTAATTTCACCTCCAACTAATACCATACCAGTTTTTATATAAGTTTCACAAGCTACTCTAGCTTTTATATCTTTTTTTAGAATTTCATCTAATATTGCATCA